>JAAYUA010000041.1 GCA_012517935.1 Acetobacter sp.
AAGTTGGACAGCAGTTCAACGTGACCCGTGAGCGTATTCGTCAGATCGAAGCCAAGGCACTTCGCAAGCTGAAACATCCGAGCCGTAGCCGGAAGCTTCGCTCGTTCCTCGACGATAACTGAGATTGGTGATGTCGGTGCGGATGACAGAGTCGCTGACCCATCTTCGGGTGGATATCAGCTTTCTGGACATGATTTCCGCACAGTCATCTCCGGCCCGTTCCTTGCCTGAGGGATGGTCGGTTGAATCCGATGTGCGTCTGACCATTGGCGATTATCGTGCGCTTTATGATGCTGTTGGGCGTCCGTGGTGCTGGTGGATGCGCACGGTCATGTCGGATGCAAAGCTTGAGGGCATCCTTTCCTCTCCGGAAACACGCGTTTTTCTCCTGAGAGAAGGAGATGATGTTCGCGGTTTTTTCGAACTTGATGTGCAGACGGCCTGGCGCAGGGTCAATATTGCTTATTTCGGTCTTCTGCCCGAAGCCATAGGCTGCGGGGTTGGCGCTGCCTTTCTGCGTCATGCGATCGATGCGGCATGGTCGTTCCGACCGCATCGGGTGACGGTCAACACATGCACGGCGGATCATCCACGTGCGCTTCCGATCTATCTTGCGGCCGGTTTCCGTCTGGTGCAGGTCGTTCGTGAAGAATGGGATATTCCTGCCTCGCTGAACATGAGCTTGCCCGTTCACCTGCGTTGAACGGCATGATCTGATACCTGCCGCTTTTGTTGCATGGCGGTGTTTTTCTCTCCGTGATAAAGAGCGCGCTATGATCGTACGTACCCGCTTTGCGCCCTCTCCCACGGGTCTGCTGCATATTGGCAACGCCCGTGCCGCCCTTTTCAATTTCCTCTATGCCCGCCATCATGGTGGCGAATTTCTGCTGCGTATTGAAGATACCGACCGCGAGCGTTCGACGCAGCAGGCGGTGGATGTCATTTTCGATGGCTTGAAATGGATGGGCATCACGCCGGATGAAGAGCCGGTGTTCCAGTCCACACGTCAGGATCGACACACCGAAGTTGCTCTTGAGCTTCTGGCGAAGGGACAGGCCTATCGCTGCTATTGCACTCCGGAAGAACTGAAGGAGATGCGGGAGCAGGCCATGAAGGAAGGCCGTCCCCCGCGTTATAATGGCATGTGGCGTGACCGTGATCCGTCGGAGGCCCCGGAAGGCGCACCTTATGCCGTGCGTATCCGTGCCCCGCGTGAAGGCGAAACCGTCATTCATGATCTGGTTCAGGGTGAAGTACGTGTGGCTAATGCTGAACTGGATGACATGATCATTCTGCGTTCGGATGGCACGCCGACCTATCAGCATGCGGTGGTGGTTGATGATCATGACATGAATATTACGCATGTTATTCGTGGGGATGATCACCTGACGAACACCTTCCGTCAGTTGATGATTTATCGTGCGATGGGCTGGGATCAGCCGTTGTTCGGTCATTTGCCACTGATCCATGGTCCGGATGGTGCCAAATTGTCCAAACGCCATGGCGCGCAGTCTGTGGTCGAGTTTCGTGATGAAGGCTATTTGCCTGAGGCGCTTTGCAATTATCTGCTGCGTCTTGGCTGGGGCCATGGCGATGCGGAGATTCTTTCGCGGGATGAGCAGATCCGTCTGTTTGATCTTGATGGCGTTGGTCGTTCACCTTCGCGGATGGATTACGCTAAGTTGCTGCACATTAATGGTGTGTGGATGCGCGAAGCGGATGATGAGCGTCTGACGGACGATGTGATGGCGCGTCTGGCAGGGCAGGAGGGTGTCGTGACGGATGCGGGCGTAAGGGCGCGTGTCCTTCAGTTGATGCCGGGTCTGAAAGAACGTGCGCGGACACTGGTTGAACTGAGTGAAAGCGCTGCCTTCCTCGGACGTCAGGTTCCTCTGACATTCGATGATAAGGCCACAAAGCTTCTGACCCCGGAAGCCAGAACCATGCTGGGAGAACTGGCGCGTGATCTGGCTGCTGTCGAGCCGTTTTCTGCGGAGGAGATCGATCGTGCTCTGCGTCAGTTTGCGGAAAAGCACGAGTTGAAACTTGGAAAGGTGGCGCAGCCGCTGCGTGCTGCCATGACGGGAACGACGACGTCACCGGGCATTGATGTGACGTTGGCGGCACTGGGACGCGATGAGGTTCTGGCCCGTATAGGATCTGTCCTACAGGGATAATGCGCACCTCTGGTGGAGGTTGTGTTTCCCTGAATTCTGATGCGCCGCTCTGCATGTTCCTGTGCAGAGCGGTGTATTCATTTTATATCAGATGGCATGATGCGATATTGAGGGCATTGGAGAAATCTGATTATTCCTGATTTTATCGACATATCTCAGAGAAGGAGGGTTTGAAGAATCCTTTTTTCCAGTCGATTTAAAATCATAACATCATTGATGTGACTGTATCCGCAATAGCCGGGATGGGGATTTTTAGAATCCTCTATGTTGAAGTCGAATATGCGACTTCGCAGTGGGGAGAACGAATCTCATGCCAGCAGTCTGTCCTTGTGATCCGGGTGGGAAACTCCGTCACAAGATCTGAGACGTGAGTTGACAGTGAGTGGGGTATCCAGTCAAAATAAACGAACGGTTTCCTCTGTTCCTGAGGAATTAAAAGGGAACGAAGTGCGGATTGCGATCCAATGCTTCGGCTGTCCCCGCAACTGTAAGCGGTATGTCTCTGCACTGCTGGATTGTTTGATCCGGACCACTGGAAACGCAGGTTTCCGGGAAGGGTGTGCATAGCTGGGGCCGTGAGCCAGGAGACCTGCCGTTTTGAAGTTGTGACCGGGAACTGTCAGGCGGGAAGACCTGATGGTGCGATCTTCGCAGGTTTTTCTATTCGTCGAGAATGGAAGGCCTCGGTGACGTGCTCGTGGCAACGATGATGTGACCGTGAGCTTCAAACCTGATGATAATTTTTCGTGCTGTTCTGATCGCCTCCACTGCTTGTGCAACATTGCATGTCGTTTCGGCCTATGCGGATGATGTTAAAACGCAAAATAATATCAAAGAAGCAATATGTGAGAATGCTTCTGTGTCGGTGTGCAAATCAAGACAGACCAACTCAAAAATTGCTGCCGATAATGCAGGTGCAACGCAGGAATTGATCAGTATCAGCGTTGCAAGACGCCCGGTTCCTGCTGATGAAATCGGCACCAGTCTGACGATTATTACGGAAAAGCAGATACAGACCCAGCAAAGGCGGAGCCTGACGGATATTCTCATGCGGCAGCCCGGGTTGAATGTGGTTCAGACCGGCGGGATGGGAGGCAGCACGTCCATCTTCATGCGGGGCAATAATTCCAACGAGGTCAAGGTGCGTCTTGACGGTATGGATATCAATGATGGCAGTTCTGCAAACGGGATGTTCGATGCAGGGCAGTTTGTGACGGATGGCATGGGACGAATTGAAATTCTGCGTGGTCCCCAGAGCGGCTTATATGGCGCCGATGCCATGGCGGGTGTGATAGACATCACGACGGCACAGGGACAGGGGCGTTTCAAACCATTTGTTCGCATTGAAGGCGGAAGTTACGGAACATTCAACCAGACGCTGGGCGCACGTGGCAGCAAGGGTCGTTTTCATTATAATGTAGAGCTTTCACATTACAGAATGGATGGGTTTCACAATATCCCTTCTTATATCGAAGATTATTATGGAGCCGATCGCAGGCAGAGAAAAGAAGGCAACCGGAATGATAACCGCGGCGCCAATATCCGTCTTGGATATGATGTCACCTCAAATTTGGATCTGTCTTTGACCTCTCGTCTGATACAGTCGAATAATCATTCCTATTCACTCTATGATCTGCAAAGCGAAAATCTTTATGGAGATTCTGGAGTCAGGGAGCAGAACAACCAGAATGAAGCGATTGTGCGGGGAGCCGCGCATATGGTTTCGTTCAAGGGGTTCTTCGATCAGGTGATAGGTCTTGGCTATATGACCAACCGTAATCGCTGGACTGAAACCGGAACGTCAGGGGGCATGCCGATCAATCCTGACCCGACCTATTACCGTTCCACGCGGTTGAAGGTTGATTGGCATGGGACGCTGGATTTCAAGAAATATGGTCAACTCCTTGTAGGAGCCGAGCATTTTCATGATACATTCAATACAAGCCACACGGCAGCCAGCATATGGGACACTGGTTATAACACATCAGCCAGTATGGATACGACCGCAGGATATGGTCAGTATCAGGGAAACTGGAATCGGATTCTTTATGGCGCTGCCAATATACGTTATGATTCCAATTCCAGATATGGGAATTATGTGACGTGGCGTGTTGCTCCCTCCATCCATGTTCCGGGCACTGGAACGATGATCAAGGCGAGTGCGGGATCGGGTTTCCATGGTCCGACCCTTTATCAGCTTTTTTCCAATCAGGTTGGTTCCGGATATTCCCAGTTGGGTAATCCAAATCTTCGAGCCGAGAAACTTATTGGATATGATGCAGGGGTAGAACAGAAGCTTCTGAAAGATCGTTTGAAGTTTGGTGCAACCTGGTATGATAACAAGGTCAAAAACCTGATCCAGTCGTCTGTTTCGATAGATTCATCCTATAATTACAATTATTCCTATGAAAATGTGTCCAAGGCCCGCATGTATGGTGTGGAATCTTTTCTGGAATGGAAGGCTCTGAAATCCCTTCAGTTTAATCTGAGCTATACTTGGACGCATGCACGTGACACGAGCAATCATGTAAAATTGCAACGTCGGCCACAGAATAAATTCAATTTCAATACAACCTGGAATCCAATCTCGGATCTGACATTTTCAGGAAATATTCTTTATTCCAGTAGCTGGCGTGATCTTCCTGTCATCGGGAGCGAAACCTGCAGTGTCTGTGCAAAAGGTCATGGGTATTTCACGATAGATATCGCGGCAAATTATAAAATTAACCGTTATGTTTCAGTCTTTGCGCGTGCAGATAATCTTTTGAATCGACAGTTTGAAAATCCGATAGGTTACCTCCAGCCCGGTCGCGGGGGATATGGTGGTTTTATGCTGACTTACTGAGATGTTACGTCTCATTTCCCGAATTGTAGCCTGTTCACTGGTCTTTACGTCTCTGGCATGTGGAAGGTCTCTTCCACGTGTGGCTTCTCTCAATGTCTGCACCGATCAGCTTTTATTGCAATTGGCTGATCCCGTGCAGATTGTTGGTCTTTCATCTCTGGCTCAGGATTGCTGGAGTTCGGTATTGTGTGAGCAGAGCAAAAATTTTCCTGTATTGCATCCTAAAGCCGAAGCCATTATTGCCGCTCATCCGGATGTTCTTCTCGGTGGTGAATATATGTCGGCCAATACTGTTCAGGCCGTTCGGGAATATGGTGTGAAAACCATCATGCTTCCTCCCGTCAACGCTTTGGACGAGATTCCATCCCAGATCATGACCGTGGCGGATGCTGTCGGGGCTTCTGAGCGAGGGCGGCAGATGGTGCAGGCTTTTGTCGCACGTTTGGCTCAGCTGTCATCTGCAAATAACGCGGACGATCCAACGGCGGCTGTCTATATGGCGAATGGTTTTGTGACGCATGCCGGTTCTCTCCCGGATGATGTTATCAGGCATGCCGGGTTCCGAAATTATGCAACTGTGATCGGTTATCAAAGTCTTGCCCGTATTCCTCTGGAGCTTTTGATTGAGCGGCCGCCGAATCTTTTGATTCTGGATCGCTCAGCACAGGGAAATTCCCTTGCGCAATCCATGCTGGATCACCCAGCTCTTGAAGAGACATTTTCCAGAAATCGACGTCTGGATATGCCTGCACGTTTATGGCTGTGCGGATTGCCCCAGACTCTGGATGCCGTGAGTCTGTTGCGTAGCGTTCGTCATCATGTCGAGGATACGGGACCATGAGCAGATTGGGGCGGGAATTGACGCTTCTGAACGCAGTGCTTTTTGGAATTATTCTCGTTCTTTGCATTGCCTCTCTCATGTCGGGAGAAGCTCATGTTGTGTTTCTGCATGCATTGGAGGACATGCTGGCGGGCAAACATAGTGCAGGTGCGATTATTGTGATGCAGTTGCGTCTGCCACGAATGCTTCTTGCTGTTATGGTGGGAGGTACGCTCGGTCTTTCCGGGGCCGTGTTGCAGGGATATTTACGAAATTCTCTGGCTGATCCAGGAATTCTGGGCGTATCGGGCGGTGCAACCCTTGGTGCTGTCAGTGTGTTTTATACAGGTTTGATGCAGCTTTCCATTTTGATCCTTCCTTTGGGTGGATTGATCGGAGCATTGTGTGCCGCACTTCTTCTCATTGGTCTTGTGGGGCAGGGAAGTGTGCTTGTTCTGCTTTTGGCAGGTGCGGCTCTCAGCAGTTTCACGGCAGCTTTGACAGCGTTGGTGCTCAATCTTGTGCCCAGCCCTTATGCTTCATTTGAAATCATGCATTGGCTTATGGGATCTTTCACAGATCGGACCTTCACACATGTCTGGATATGTCTTCCTGGAGTCATATTGGGAACTGTGTTGATGTTTCTTTCAGCGCGCTACCTTGATGCTCTGGTTTTAGGGGAAGATGTTGCCGAGACACTTGGGTTTCGGCTGCATGGTCTCAAGGGTGTGCAGACACGCATTGTCTTGGGAACATCGCTGGCTGTCGGATCGTGTGTGGCGGTTTCAGGTGTCATTGGTTTCGTGGGTTTGGTTGTTCCGCATCTGTTGCGTCCGCTGACCGGATATCAGCCTTCCCGCCTGTTGCTGCCTTCGTTTCTTGGTGGCGCCGTGCTGCTTTTGCTGGCGGATATGACGGTGCGTCTGGTTTCCATCGGTGGTGAATTGCAGGTTGGCGTGCTGACGGCTCTTGTCGGAGCCCCCTTCTTTTTTGCCCGGGTTATCCTGCTGAAAAGGAAGGCTTTGTCATGACATTGCTATGGGCGCAGGGCCTGTCACTGCAACTTGCGGGGCGGAACGTCATCAGTGATGCAGATCTCAAGCTTGAAGGAGGGCAGGTTATTGGGCTGATCGGACCCAATGGTGCAGGCAAAAGCACGCTTGCGCGTATGCTGGCGGGGCTCCAGAAACCTGATAAAGGGCATATTGCCCTTATGGAGCGCGATATGGCTCTGCTTGCGCCTTCTGTCAGAGCGCGACAACTGGCCTTTATTCCTCAGGAAAGTCGGATTCCTCCCCCCATGGCTGTCAGGTCTCTGGTTGCATTGGGACGGCTGCCTTACGGAGAGGTGAACGAAACGGCTGAAACTCATTCCATGGTGGATTATGCCCTGAACGTGACCGAGCTTCAGGATTTATCCAATCGACCTGCCAACCATCTATCTGGCGGAGAGCGAGCACGCATGAATCTGGCACGCGCGCTTGCAACGGATACGTCGATAGTATTGGCGGATGAACCGATCGCTGCTTTGGACCCGGCTCATGCCCTTTCCATGATGCGGTTATTTCGTAAGCTGGCGGAGCAAGGGAAAGGCATCGTCATTATTTTACACGATCTGATGCTGGCGGCCCGTTTTTGCGATTATCTGATTGTGATGCAGGAAGGCTCTGTCGCCTGTCAGGGCGTGCCTGATGACGTGCTGAGTGATGATATGATGCACAAGGTTTATGGTGTGACGGTGCGCCGCATTGAAAACGCTGTTGTGCCGTGGGATTTGTGCAATTCGTAAGTGTTCGTATTATGCGGTAAATAATTGCGATATTCGTAAAACCGACCTGATCCGATCCAGATCATAACATGTTGATATTTCGGGTGGTCGCAAGAAAAAGCAGACTTATCTCTATCCGGTATTATTTTCGGAGTCAGATATGGCTCCAGCCATGACCCGTTAACGTAATTGGTTTTCCGTCATCAGTTATGACACGGATATCGTGTCCGATGCAGAATTGTCCGATCTGCGTGATGGCAATTCCTTTAGAGGCAGCTTCTGCTTTCAGTGCGTCTTCCCTGTCAGGAGGGATAGCCAGCAGAAGTTCGTAATCATCACCGCCATTGAGGGCGGCCTGCAAGGCGTCAGGCCCTGTGGAACGTGCAGCGGGGGAAAGAGGCAGGTGGTCGGCGTAGATTATAAGGCCGACACAGGATTCCCGTGCCAGATGTCCAGCGTCCTGCACCAATCCGTCAGAAACATCAATGCCGGCGCGGGCAATCCCCGTCAGATCGAGGCCGATACGGGGACGTGGCAGGTGATATCGTTCGCTCAGAAAGCCGGTTGGATCCTGAATTTCCCCACGAAGGGCGCGTAGACCCAGCGCTGCATCGCCGAGTGTCCCGGTGACCCACAATCCATCTCCCGGTTTTGCTCCGTTGCGACGCAACGCGGTACCCGGAGCACAGTGTCCAAGAATGGTCACGGAAAGCGTCAGCGGGCCGTGTGTGGATGTTGTGTCGCCCCCCAGAAGCCCAAGGTTAAACAGGCGCTGGTCTTCTTCCAGACCATCACAGAAAGCGGAGAACCATGCCTCGTGCAGGCGTGCTTTTGGGATAGAGATGGTCAGGAGCCAGGCCAGAGCCGTGGCATTCATTGCGGCCAGATCGGACAGATTCGTCCGGAGAACCTTGCGGCCGATGGTTTCCGGGGGATCGTCAGGCAGGAAATGGACGTTTTCGACCATCGCATCGGCGGCGATCACCAGTTCTCGTCCCGCGGGCGGTGTGAAAACCGCCGCATCATCTGTCAGATCCAGTGCGCCGGGAGAGGCCAGTCTTCTGAAATGTCGACGGATAAAGGCAAACTCGTCAGGCAGGCCTGCTGGGGTGCCATCATCGCCGGACATCATTCATTACCTTCAGGAAGATGCATTATCCCCGGTTTCGGAGGTGTTTTCTGCTGGAGCC
This sequence comes from Acetobacter sp., assembly GCA_012517935.1. Lineage (GTDB taxonomy): Bacteria > Pseudomonadota > Alphaproteobacteria > Acetobacterales > Acetobacteraceae > Acetobacter. Next base: position 8,801 of record JAAYUA010000041.1, read on the forward strand.
GCTTCTTTCTCAGTGCCGTTGCGGCGAAGCAGGATGGCATCGAGAACGCCATTGATCATGCCGGGTTCGTCGCCAGAGAAAAAGCCATGTGCGATATCAAGATACTCATTGATAAGCACATTGATCGGCGGAGGGTCCGATGCTTCGCTTTCCGCGAGAGCTGCAGTGATGATGGCGCGCAGCACGGGGTCCAGTCGATTCATGGGCCATGATGCGGGCAGGGCGCCTTCAAGCTTGGCGTCAATTGCAGCGCGATGGAGTGCGGCGGCGCGAACGATGGAGGCAAAGAGACGTGTGTCTGCCTCGGGAATCTGTCCCTCTTCCCAGGATGCACCTGCCAGAGTGACGCCGAAGCGGTGACGTTCGAACTGAATAATGACGGATTCTGCGGTGTCACCGTTCTGTCCCATCTGAAAGAGAGCCTGCACGGCCCCTAGGCGCGCAGCCGTACGCGGACGTACTGGCGGCGGAAGGCGGTTGTCGCTTTCTGCGTTCTGTGTCTGCGTCATTGGTGTTCTCCCTCCCTTGATCCTCGCGGAACCGCGCTACATCGCGCTTTTGCGGTATCAGGTCCAGTCATTCAGCGTATTTTTCTTTTGCGCGGCACAGATTCAGTGTCAGCGCAGGAGTTCATCACCCGGGATTATCCAGACTTGTGATGATTTCAGAAAAATCACGTGCTTCACGGAAATCACGGTAGACACTGGCAAAACGGACATAGCCGACACTATCCACGGCCTGAAGGGCGTTCATGGCGAGCGTGCCGATGCGCTCTGTTGAAATTTCACTGTCGCCGGAAGCTTCCAGATTGCGGACAATGCCGGTGACGATCAGTTCGATCTGCTCTTCAGGAACTGGGCGCTTGCGGAGTGCGACGGAGATCGAGCGTGTGAGTTTGTCCCGATCAAAGGCGGTTTTTCGTCCATCGACCTTTATGACAGTCAGATCGCGCAGTTGCACGCGTTCGACTGTGCTGAAACGTTGTCCGCATCCTGCGCATGATCGACGACGGCGAATGGATGATCCGTCCTCATTCGGACGTGTATCTTTGACCTGAGTATCGACATGTCCGCAGAATGGACAGCGCATACCTATTCCCCCTTGAAGCCCGTGCGGAGCGGCGATGCGTCCAGAGGGCCATTTTTTTTCCTAGTATATACGATAAACAGGGAAAAAAGTCCCGCATCAGACTGATGTGAGGAATCCCGGGCAACGCTGGGCCAAGTGTAATATTACGTGACGAGAGGAAGCAGATGCTCCGACAGAAACCGACAAGTCTGGTTCGTAATGAGCAGAGGACAAGGAAACCGGGGAAGGGGCATCGTCGCGTTTGGGCGTTTTCCGTTCTTCTGCAGGCTCTTGTGCCGATTTCATATCTATGCGCGGCTCCCCCGGCCGCTTTGCCTCAGGATATTCCGGGGCAGAGTGAGGCGAGCAAGGATATACATATTCTCGATATCTGGATGGAGCCCGTTGGAAGCGATGGGAAAAAGGCGGCGATCTATTTCACGCTGGAGAACACTGGGGAGCACAGTCATCTGCTGACGATGATATCTTCCCCGGCCTGCCAGGACATTTCCGGATATCATTCGGATCAGGAAGAAACGGAAACAACGGAGGAGCTTTTTACGCATCTTGCCTTGCCGGAGGGGGCAACTCTCGTTTTTCCACCCGGGGGGTATTATGCGATCTGCGAAGGTGTCTCCGCGTCACTGAAACCGGGTGAAAAAACGAAGATAATGTTCAGTTTTCTGGGTGGGGACAGGAAAACTGTCGAGGCGACGATGTATCTTCCGGGTCAGTTCAAGCAGCCTTCCGCATTGAAGTGAGGAAGGTGATTTTCGTCAGTTCTTTCCACAAAAAAAGGTGGCCTGAGCCACCTTTTCCTGACGTCATGTCGAAGGCGCGGTGATCAGCCGCGTTCCGAAGCCGGAACGTAATCTCTCTGCGGTGATCCGGTATAGAGCTGGCGGGGACGGCTGATTCTTTGTCCCTTTTCACCGATCATTTCCTTCCACTGGCTGATCCAGCCTGTGGTCCGTGCAAGAGCGAAAAGAACGGTGAACATGCTGGTCGGGATGCCCATCGCTTTCAGGATGATGCCTGAATAGAAATCGACATTCGGATAAAGCTTGCGCTGAACGAAATATTCGTCATGCAGAGCAATGTTTTCCAGCTCGACAGCCAGATCAAGCAATGGATCATCCTTGATCCCGAGCTCGCCCAGAACTTCATGGCAGGTTTTCTGCATGATCTTCGCGCGGGGATCGAAGTTTTTATAAACGCGATGACCGAAGCCCATCAGCTTCACGCCGCTGTTCTTATCTTTTACCTTCTCGATAAAGCCGGGAATGTTTTCTTTTGACCCGATCGAGGCAAGCATTTTGAGAACGGCTTCGTTGGCACCGCCATGTGCGGGTCCCCAGAGTGCTGCGATACCTGCCGAAATACAGGCATAGGGGTTTGCCCCGGTCGAGCCTGCCATACGAACGGTGGAGGTCGAAGCATTCTGTTCGTGATCTGCGTGAAGGATCAGGATACGGTTCATGGCGCGGGCCAGAACCGGGTTGATCTTGTAATCCTCAGATGGGCGGGCGAACATCATCGAGAGGAAATTCTCGGCATAGTTCAGCTCGTTACGCGGGTAGATGAAGGTTTCACCCTGCGTATATTTATATGCCCATGCAGCGATCGTCGGCAGTTTTGCAATCAGGCGGATGGCGGAAAGCTGGCGCGTTTCAGGAAGAGAAATGTCGTTGGCTTCAGGATAGAAGGCAGAGAGCGCTCCGACCGTGCCGCAAAGGATGGCCATCGGGTGAGCATCACGGCGGAAACCGTTGAAGAAATTCCGGATCTGCTCATGCAGAAGCGTGTGGTTGCTCAGTGTGGTCGTGAAACTTTTATATTCTGCGGCGTTAGGGAGTTCACCATTCAGAAGAAGATAGATGACTTCCTCGAATGTGGCGCGTTCGGCGAGTTGCTCGATGGGATAGCCGCGGTGGAGGAGGATACCCTTATCGCCATCGATGAATGTGATCTTGCTTTCGCAGGATGCGGTCTCACCATAACCGGGATCGAATGTGAAAATGCCCAGATCATTGGTAATCCGGCGAATATCAAGAACATCAGGGCCTAGTTCGCCCTTCATGACAGGCAGTTCTGCTGTCTTGTCCCCAAGAATTATTTTTGCGGCAGTCATTCCGGTCTGTGACGCGCTCATGCTCACTCCTCCCGTTCTGGCTGCGCGGCACGGGATGCCGGAAACAGCCATTGAGTTGTCTTCTGTGTTCTGTCCGATCTGCTTGAAATGAGAAAGTCGTATGAAGGGCTGTTTTCGTCACCTTCTTGCGAGGGAGGGCCGGAATTGAGGTAGTTCCTGCTCACATTTGCGAGAATGACTGAAGCCAGGCCGTTCGTGGTCCAAGACCTTTCCACGTCAGGGCTACTGAAGCAAAGTCTTCCCGCTCCACCCGGAAGGTCGCCAGCGCGGCTGGAGGGAATTCGGAATTGAGAGACGATTCGACACCGTTCAGAAGGCGGGCAAGGCTTGAGATGCCCGGATTATGACCGACCACCAGGACCGTGTGAGCTTTATCGGGACTGACGCGCAACCTGGCGAGAAGTTCCGGCACATCAGCCATATAAAGTGTGGGCTCGATTCGTACCTCTGCATCCTTGCGTGCGAAAGGCAGGAGAGAGGCATAGGTCTGGCGCGCTCGCATGGCGGGACTGCACAGGACAAGATCGGGAGAGATGCGCTCGGAACGAAGCTGCTCCCCGCGTCGACGTGCTGTCATGAGGCCATAATCGCTGAGGGGGCGTGCAAGATCGCCCTCCCGACTGCAATCCCCGGCAGCTGCGGGGCATGCTTCGGCATGACGCATCAGAAGCAGGCGGTGTTCCACCGGTTTCACGGCGTTCTTGCCTCCTCGCCAGCTTCTGCTTCACGGGCGATTGCTTCATGGTGGCGGATAACTTCGCGGATGATGAAGGCAAGAAATTTTTCAGCAAAATCGGGGTCGAGATGTGCCGATGCCGCAAGATTGCGCAGACGTTCTATCTGTCTGGATTCGCGCTGGGGGTCCGCCGGAGGCAGGCCATATCTGGCTTTCAGTTCCCCCACAGCCTGAGTGCAGCGGAAGCGCTCGGCCAGCATTGAGATCAGTGCTGTGTCGATATTGTCGATGCTCTGGCGCAGGGTGGCCAGAGCGGGAGGAGGGGTGTCGGTCATTGCCGGTTTCCTGTCGGAACTGTCAGAAGGGGCTGCTCGGCCAAAACGGAACCTCTGTTCATTCAGATGACCCGGAACGGTTCCAGTCCGTTCTCCGGGGAAAGTGGGAACGGACATCATGTTCCTGCGCGGGGATATGCAGGTGATCATCAATGCCACGTCTCCCGGCTGGAGGTAACACGGGAATGTGTTCTTGTGCCGGAGGGAGGTCCATCCATGCAAGATGCCCGCCTTTTCCGGCGCCGGTATCCATGAAAATAGCGCTTCCCCCCTGCCGGCCCGGACGAACCCACGGACGTCCATCGGTTGAGCGGCGATCATGACCGCAATAGACCGTCATACCCGGGGGAATGTGATCGACCCAGTTCAGACGTCGCTCCGGATAGCCATCGGGTTGCATTTTCCCCGTAACCTCTCCGAACAGGGCGCGTGAAAGGGCGGGAGTCACGGCTTCCATGGCGGGTGGTGGATCTTCATAGAGCATCCGTGTGTGAAATCCTCCATGGACGAACAGGCGGTCCCCCAGTCTCAGCCATGCGGGGGCACTGGTGAGGAGGGGAAGAGTGATGTTCAGCACATCTTCGTTTTCGGGTTCGAAAAGCTGTTCCAGTGTTTTTTCCAGAGGAGGATCCCGTCGGATCTTTCTTCCAAGAAGGGCGCGCGCCAGTTTGCGATCGTGGTTGCCAAGAATGAGCAGACCGCGCTTTTCCGCAACCATCTGGGCCATCAGGCGCAGGACACCGGCGCTGTCTTCTCCGTAATCGACCAGATCGCCCAACTGGATCACAAAGCGGTCAGTCGCCGCAGCATGGCGGAAGGCAGTCAGATCTCCGTGCACGTCACCGACGACCCGAATGGGTCTGCCCCTGATGATATCCGTGACGGATTCGCCCCCTTCCATAAACACAGTCTCCCTTTCTTCACGTGCCGATTGTCAGGTAAGAGCACTTTCGTGCCTCGGATGAGGCAGAACGGATAGTCCGGTCGTTCCTGGTCACGGCATCGTTAAAATGGTCTTTCCTGAGCCTGCGCACAACCATGTGACGCGCATGTTGTAGGATTTCAGGTCATAGATGGTCGCTGACCGTGGGAAGACAGGCACTTCGGGCCGTATATTCTGGCACCCGGACAGTCTTCGGACCAGGGATAAAAACAACAGGAACGCGTTCAATGACTGACCGTATTCGTAAGGAATCTTTCCGGGCTCTGGTTAAGCCTCCCGAAGCTGCTGCAGCGCTCATCAATAATGGTGACCTTTTGGGGACCAGCGGCTTTACAGGAGCCGGATATCCGAAGGCTGTCCCTGGAGCACTCGCCAAGAGGATTGAGGCTGAGCAGGCAGAAGGGCGTGATTTCAAGGTCCGTCTTGTGACTGGCGCTTCGACCGGCCCCCAGCTGGATGGTGTTCTCGCCAAGGTGCATGGCGTCTCTTACCGTTCTCCGTTCAATACGGATGCCGGGATGCGCAACAACATCAATTCGGGTGAGACCGAATATTTCGATAATCATCTTGGAGTGGTCGCACCACGTGCGGTTCAGGGGGATTTCGGAGATTTCGACGTTGCTATTGTCGAAGCCGTAGCGATCACCGAGGACGGGGGAATTGTTCCGAGTTCTTCCGTCGGCAATTCACAGACGTTCCTTAACCTTGCGAAGAAGGTCATTATTGAAGTCAACACCTGGCAGTCGCCGGGTCTTGAAGGCATGCATGACATCTGGAGTGGCAATTCGGCTGGTATGCCGGGACGGGATATCATCCCCATTATCAAAGCCGATGATCGGATCGGTGGCTTTTCCCTGAAGGTTGATCCGTCCAAGGTTGCCGCCGTTGTCTATTCCGATGAACCGGATCGGAATGCTCCTTTCGCTGCACCGGATGAGACCGCGAAAGGGATTGCAGGCTATCTGATCGATTTCTTCGAGCACGAAGTCAGAAAGGGTCGCCTGCCAAAGTCGCTGTTGCCGCTGCAGTCAGGAGTGGGCAATGTGGCGAATGCTGTTCTGGAAGGACTGAATGATAGTCCATTCGAAAATCTTATGGGTTTTTCGGAAGTTATTCAGGATGGCATGCTCAAGATGCTGGATAACGGGAAGATGAAGATCGCATCCGCGACATCATTCTCGCTCAGCCCTGAAGCCGCAACGGAAATCAATGACCGGATGTCATTCTTCCGTGAGAAAATCATTCTGCGTCAGCAGGATATCAGCAACAGCCCTGAAGTTATCCGTCGCCTTGGCTGTATTGCAATGAATGGCATGATTGAAGCTGACATTTATGGCAATGTGAATTCAACGCGCGTCATGGGCACGCGGATGATGAACGGCATTGGCGGATCTGGGGATTTTGCCCGCAATTCCTATATGTCGATCTTCCTTTCAGGCTCGACTGCAAAAAATGGCAAGATTTCCGCGATTGTTCCGTTCGCGGCACATGTTGACCATATCATGCAGGACAGCCAGATTATCGTCACGGAACAGGGACTTGCCGATCTGCGTGGTCTTGGACCGGTTCAGCGTGCTGAGCAGGTCATCAAAAACTGCGCGCACCCGGATTATCGTCCGATGCTGGAGGATTATCTCGCCCGTGCAAAGAAATCTTCTTATGGGCTGCATACTCCGCATCTGCTGAACGAAGCGCTTTCATGGCATCAGCGTTTTGTTGAAACAGGTTCGATGCTGCCTGCGTGATTTTTTAATCGCGGGTTATGGGCCGGAAGAAGATAACTTCTTCCGGCTTTTTTTATGCTGTTTTGTCAAGGCAGAAGATATTCAGATAATCGACTATTATATTCTCGATTTATTCTCTTCTGTGCGATTGAGTTTCCAGCTTTCTTCCAGTGCGGAGGCAGGATCAGGGTGCATCGCGCTGATTTTGCCTTCCCCGATTTTATCGGGCGCTTCCGTCAGGGCAGTCCATTTTTGGCTCTCTGGATGGCGCTCAAGACTGATGCGCCAGTTGTCGGGGATGCGGGCGAGTAACCGCGTCAGTTTGGCGGAAGTTGTTTCCGGCCGTGAATAATTGTGACCCATATTCTCTTTCTTTCGTTGTTTTCTGTTTCATCGAATGAATATGTGTCAATCTTACAGGGTAAGACTGGTAATCTGGAGAGAATGTTCATGGATGATGATGATTATCTCGGTACGGATATTGATGATGGTGCAGGAGATGAGGATACAGCATCGTTCCTGAGTGGTATTATGGCAGGAATCCTTCTTCCATTGATCGGCGTCGGGATTCTGCTGATGTTTGGTTTCTGGTGGGGGATGGCGCAGTTGGGAATGTTATAATTTATATTGGTAGATGATTTTCAGATTTTGCGTTCAGACCTCTATTTACGGCAGTCGCCAATCTATGGGCGTAATATTGTTTTCCATCAGAAATTCATTGGCTTTAGAGAAATAATGTTTCCCGAAAAATCCTGTATGCGCTGAAAGAGGGGAGGGGTGTGGGCCTTTCAGCACGAGGTGGCGTGATGTGTCCACAAAAGCTGCTTTCTTTTGAGCGTAACTGCCCCAGAGAAGAAAGACGACCGGGGAGGATTGTCTGTTTACGGCCGCGATCACCGCATCTGTGAATTTCTCCCAGCCTTTTCCCTGATGCGAGGCCGCACGTCCTCGTTCAACCGTCATGACGCTGTTGAGCAGCAGAACACCCTGTTGAGCCCAGGATGTCAGATCTCCGTGCATGGCTGGAGGAATGCCAAGATCGGTTTCCATTTCCTTGTAGATATTTTTCAGGGAAGGAGGGATGCGAACGCCCTTATGGACGCTGAAACACAGCCCCATGGCCTGTCCATCCCCATGATATGGGTCCTGCCCGAGAATGACGACTTTCACCGAACCCAAGTGGGTCAGGTTAAGAGCGTTGAATATTTCATTGCCGGGAGGAAAAATAACTTTCCCGGCTTGTTTTTCGGAAACAAGGAATTCCCTGAGAGAGCGCATATAGGGGGCATTGAATTCGCCCTGCAGTTCCCGAAGCCAGGATTCATCAAGTTTGATCGTGGGTTGGGACAATGCTCTCTCCTTTTGATGGACCTGCATGCGTGTCATTGCCTGCGTTCCGTGCGGGTTGCAATTCCGGTCTCCGGTTTATTCCGGGCGAACGCCAACGGTTCTGTCCCGGGTTGTTGTCATAGCCAAAAACACATGTTGGAATGAGGCAATTCGAAGCAGAATAGGCCATTCGGGAAAATTATGTTACCCGCTTGCTCAATATCTGGTCGAGGAAGAGCGATATGGTGCGTCTGTTTATACTTATCCCTTTTCTTATTCTGCTTACCCTTTTTGTTGCGGTTAATCAGACGCCGTTGCAGTTCAGTCTTCTGATCTGGAGTTGGCAATCATCGTCTGGTGTCATCGTTCTTCTGGCTTCGATTATTTCCTTCCTTCTGGGCGCTTTCCTGATCTGGATTTCAGAGCTTTCCCAGCGTCATCGCGCAAGGAAAGCTGAATTGCAGGTCAGGGAGCTGGAGACACGGAGTTCGGCGCAACGCGATGAACTGCTAAGATTGAGGGGACAGTTGAAGCAGGTCGCACTGACGCCGGTGTCGCCGGACACAACAGTCTCCCCGGTTCCACCTTCATCATCAGTCTGAGAAAAAATCAAAATGCGTGATACCCGTCTGATCGTTGCTCTCGACACTCAGGATCCTGAAACGGCAAAAGGCTGGGCGGAGGCCGTTGGTGCGTCGGCTGGTGCGGTCAAACTGGGTCTGGAATTTGCCTATGCGGCAGGCATGGAAGAAATCGCCTCAATAGCAGCCCAATATCCGGTCTTTCTTGATCTGAAACTCCATGACATTCCCAACACGGTAGCTGGAGCCATCCGCTCGTTGGCTCGTATCAGGCCGGTGCTGCTGACCATTCATGCTTCTGGCGGACGCAGCATGATTGCCGCTGCACGGAAGGCCCTCGATGAAGCTTTTCCCGCTGATGCGCGGCCGGTTCTTCTGGCTGTTACGGTCCTTACCAGCCTTGATGAAGCCGAGCTTCAGGAGATGGGGATCTCCGATAGCGTCGAAGATCAGGTGTTGAGGCTGGCGCGTATGGCTCTTGATGCAGGAGCTGATGGACTGGTGTGCTCGGCGCATGAGCTGGCCGCATTGAGGCAGGCGTTCGGTGACAAACCTGTTCTGGTGACCCCCGGTATCCGTCCGGCGGGGACGATAGCAGGAGATCAGAAACGCATCATGACGCCATCTCAGGCGCGTGAGGCGGGGGCCGACTGGATTGTCGTTGGGCGTCCGATCACGGAGGCTCTTGATCCTTCCACGGCAGCCGCAGCGATTGTCGCTGAACTCAAGGCATGACAGCTTCCGTGCAAATTAAAATCTGCGGGCTGACGGATGAAGTCGGCGTGGATGCCTGCATCGCAGGAAACGCGGATTGGATCGGTTTTGTTTTTTTCGACAGGTCTCCGCGTTATGTCACAGGACAGCGCGCCAGAGAGCTTGCCCAGCGTTGCAATTCAACGGACGGTCCGGAATGTGTCGGTCTGTTCGTAGACCCCTCTGACGATGAAATAGCGCATGTTCTGGATCATGTGACGCTTGATGTCCTGCAACTGAATAGTTCTGTCGAGCGTGCGCACGAGATTCGCCAGCGGTTCGGGTTGCCTGTCTGGCTTGCCTGTTCTGTTTCGTCGCGGGCGGATCTTCCCGCTCATGAAGGGATAGATCGTTTCGTCCTTGATGCGCGTGCGCCTGTGCATTCAGATCGTCCGGGCGGCAATGGGGTGGCCTTTGACTGGTCCCTCACGAGAGGGTGGTCTTCGCCTGTTCCATGGCTTCTTGCCGGTGGGTTGAATCCCGGGAATGTGTCAGATGCCATAGCTGTCAGTGGAGCTCTGGCGGTTGATGTCTCTTCCGGGGTGGAAAGCCGTCCGGGGATCAAGGATGCGGAGGCTATTGCGGCATTCATTCGAGCTGCACGGGGCGGAGATCAATAAAATACGAAGAAAATGCATCTGCCTCTCTTGCCAGACGGTTTAATTCTGCATAAGAAGCCCCTGCCGCGTCTGGAGAGATGGCCGAGCGGCTTAAGGCGCACGCTTGGAAAGCGTGTGTACGTTAATAGCGTACCGAGGGTTCGAATCCCTCTCTCTCCGCCAAGCTCAATTTATCCTTATAAAACAACAGCTTAACATGACCGTAAGTTCGGTGTTTGTGTTGTGCCGTTACACAGTTAGCGTTACATATCGGGAGATATGGACGACATGCACAACATCTTCCGTCGACCGGGTGCTCAGATGTGGAGTGTCCGCTTTCATGTGCCAAGAGAGAGACAGGCAGACGTAGGCAAGGCGTTCGGTGTTCGAAGCGGAAAGCTTGCCGAACGTGTCAGAACTCTACGCACGACAAACCGTTCAGAAGCTCTTGGAAGACGCTCTGC
>JAAYUA010000042.1 GCA_012517935.1 Acetobacter sp.
GGTGGAACGCTTTCTGTTGTTTCTGGCGGCACACTCGGCAATACGATCGTTGCCGGTCCTGTAGGATCAACAACCAGCAATGGCACCTTCTATCCAATAGGTACGGGTGGACTCCTGGTGGTGCATTCTGGAGCCGTGTTGAACAATACAAGCATGGGATGGAAGGCTGGAATTGATGTTGAAGGTGTGCGTTACGCTGAAGGAGATACAGTTACATTTAGTGGCGGTACTTTGACTGTTGCGAATAGTGTAACTGGTGAAAGTTGGACGACTATTCTGACAGGAAGTTACGATCAGGATGGATTTAGTATTCGAGGAGATGTTGATGGTAGTACAATTGTTACGTACGATAAATGCTTTCTTGCAGGAACAAATATCCTGACTATTACGGGAGAGGTCGCCGTTGAACGTCTTGCCGTCGGAGATCGAATTGTTGATCAGGGGGGTGAAGAGCGTGAAATCGTTTGGATCGGACGTCGCGCAGCAAAAGTTCGTCCGGGACTTAGTGATGATATGGCTGGATACCCGGTGCGCATCAGGCAGGGTGCGATTTCTGAAAATATTCCGAACAAAGATTTATTGGTCACGGCAGAACATGCAATTTTTCTTGACGGCTCGTTCGTGCCTGCCAGAATGCTGGTGAACGGTGGTAGTATTATTTACGACAAGAGTTTTACATCTTTTGATTATTTTCATGTAGAGACAGATTGTCATTGTGCTCTATTCTCTGATGGACTTCTGAGTGAAAGTTATCTTGATACAGGAGAACGTGAAACATTTGCAGGAGACGGGAAAGTTGTTCGACTTGTTAATGCTCCCGTCCAGAGTTGGAAAACTGATTCATTCGCACCTTTAAATGTTACCCGCGAATTCGTGGAGCCGATATTCAGGGATATCGCGGCACGTTCTTCGCTACTTGGATTTTCCCTGCCAGAGAAATCTGAAGTAACGAATGAGTCTGGACTCCATCTGATTGATGATCGTGGTCGTAAAATCCGTCTGTCGCGGAAAGTCGGCAATAGTCATATTTTCATGATCCCGGAAAAATGTCAGTCGGTAAGAATTGCTTCCCGTTCATCCAGGCCTTCCGATTCAATAGGTCCTTTCATTGATGATCGACGGAAACTCGGAGTTCTTGTTGGTTCTGTGCGTTTGTTTGAAAGTTCACGCACATGCGAACTTGAAGCGCATCTCTCTAATAAAAATCTCCATGGATGGAATACTCTCGAAAGTTCTGGAGAGAAGATGCGGTGGACCAACGGAGACGCCGAACTTCCACTCGGCCAAAGAATGCCGGTATCTGTCGGGATGCTTGCGATAGAAATCATTGCTGGTGGACCATATCTTCTGCAGGAAGAGGAGAGTGATAATAATATCAGTCAGGCTGGTTAATATATTTTTTTAAAGACCTTTCTCTTGTATTTCTGGAGAAAGTCGAAATTTTCATATGTTATTGAGGCGGCGTGTTCGTTCCAGAACATTGCCGCCTGATTCAGTGACCGGGACCAGTAATGATAGAACGCCTTCTGTTGTTTCCAGGAACAATCGATTCTGATGTTCCTGCTTTCGAGAATCTGCATGAAACAATAAGCTACGAACATGTCTCACGAAATGTAAATTCTGTTGCATCAGCTCTGTCCCGGTTAAGAGAGCTTTCTCCAAAATTGGTCGCAATTCATGCAGAGGATACCTACAGACACTGGGTTCTTATCATGGCATTGGCATCTCTTGGTATAGCATCTGCATCTTTACCTCTTTCCAGAGAAGTTATTTTTGAAAGAGATCTGAAGATCCTTGATCCAGACATAGTTATTTCTCTTGAAAATATTAAACTTTCTAAAAATGAAGTCTTGTTTATCTCAGAAAGCTGGTTCGAACGTGTTTTTCAGACGTCTGAAACATTATTCGTAGAAAGTTTTTCTGATCCAGATGCTCTTGTGCGTGTAGCTGTAACAGCCGGAGTATCGACACAACCTGTCGCAGTAGGAATTACACATGCACAGGCTGAATCAGCAATCCTAAGATTAATGTATCAGACGGTAAGTCAGAGTAAATGGTCAGATTCACGTTCACATCTTATTTCTACGATTGGTTTAAACGTTCTTTCCGGTTTTTTGATCGGATGCAGTGCTCTTGCATCAGGTCAGTGTTTGCTTGCGGTTCCTCCAGAAGAAATTGGATTATTCCTCGCTCAGGATAAACCATCACTTATGGTGATCACGCCATCACAAGTATCGAGTCTGATCGAGATGCTTCCATCCACATTTTCTCGATTGGAACATCTTAATCTTGTAATCGTTGCTGGAAAATTAACAGTTCCTCTTTATAATCGTATTCAGAGTAAGGTTACTGCTTCTGTTTCCGTGGTCTACGGAACAGATGATACTGGCCCCCTGACTTTTGGAAATGCTTCAGAATTTCTAATGGATGATATGGTTGGGAAGATTCTCCCATGGGTGAGTCTTCAGCTTGTTGATGAAAAAGGAGAGATGGTTTCTCAAGGAGAAGAAGGGATCATCAGGGTTCGTGGAACGGGAGTGATTTCCATAACGCGCGGTGGTACGATGCATCCCAATATGCGTGATGGCTGGTTTTATCCCGGTGATTGTGGAGTTATGGATAGCGATTCAGTCCTTCGTTTGACTGGCAGAATTGATGATCTGGCAACATTGGGCGGTGAAAAATTTGATCTTGTTGCTTTGGATGAAACAATATGCGCTCTTTCTGGTATTCATGATGCTGGAAGCTTTTTGCTTTCTATCCCAGGAGAAGAGACGCAGCTTTGTATTGCTCTGGTCTGCGAGGGAAAAAGTTTTGATGCAAATATCCTGACCAATGCAATACGAGTGAAATATCCCAATCTTCCACCTGTGTTTGCAATACAGGTCAATCGTATTCCGCGGACTGAGAGAGGAGAAGCTGATCGTACTATGCTTCGTCGTGGTTATGAAGACAGTTTATCTGCTTAATGCCTGAATATGTTTTTAAGATAAAGAGATTTAAATCATATGAAGACTTCCATATTAGGTAAAGTTGCTGTCACCGGGATTGCTTTTCGCTTGCCGGGAGGTCTTAATGATCAGGAAAAATTATGGAATTTCCTGTGCAGTGCACAAGATACAGTTACAGATGTTCCTTCAGACCGCTGGAGTGTGAAGCGATTTTATCACTATGATAGTAAGATTCCTGGAAAAACCTATATGAAACGTGGGTCTTTCTTGAAGGAGTCTATTCAGGAGTTTGAGCCCTTATTTTTTGGAATATCCCCTAGAGAAGCGGCAAGTATGGATCCACAGCAACGTTTATTGCTGGAAGTTGCCTGGGAAGCTATAGAAGACGGTGGATTGAATCTAAAGTCATTGCATGGATCACGAACTGGAGTATTTGTTGGCTCATTTTCTCTGGATGCTCTGGCGACTTCCGCAAGCCCGCTAAATCGAGAGATTATTAGAGACCATTTCGCAGCTACAGCGACCTCAGTGACTATGCTTTCTGCTCGTATATCACATGTTTTTGGCTTGTGTGGTCCAAGCCTTTCCATCGATACAGCCTGCTCTTCATCACTCGTTTCGATACATCAAGCATGTGTTAGTCTTATTACAGGGGAGAGTAATATTGCGATCGCTGGGGGGGTGAATGTGATGTTCAACCCTCAGATTCCAATCGTTATGTCGAAAGGGCATTTTTTAGCACCAGATGGTGTTTCAAAAAGCTTCGATGCAGAAGCTGACGGTTATGGAAGAGGTGAGGGGTGCATTCTATTTATTCTGAAACGTTTGGAAGATGCGGAATCTGAGGGAGATAGGATTCACGCAATAATTGATGCGACAGGTGTAAATCAGGATGGTCACACGCCCGCAATTACAATGCCAAATTCTAAGGCGCAGGAAGAGCTTCTGAGTGAAGTGATGCTGCGTGCAGGGATAGAACCTGAGCAGATTGCCTATGTTGAAGCACATGGCACAGGCACTTCTTTAGGTGATCCTCTGGAGACTGAGGCAATTGGTCGAGCTGTGGGTATGTTACGGGAGTCTTCAAATCCAGTTATCATAGGATCAATTAAGTCTTCTATTGGTCATCTTGAAGCTGCAGCTGGTGCCGCAGGCTTTTTAAAAGCTATTTTGTGCCTAAAAAATAACAAAATTCCGCCTCAAGCAAACTTGAACATAGTTAATCCATCTATAATGTCATCAGAATGGAATATAAATTTTCAAATTGGAGAAGTTCTTCCTATTTCTGCGACTGATAAGAATAAAAAAGCTATAGTTAATTCATTTGGTTATGGTGGAACTAATTCTGTTGCATTATTGAGTTCTCCAACATCTGTGGATCACGAACCTCCCGTAAGATATGAACAGGAAATATACGGATTTTCTGGGTATACTCCGTTTTTCATAAGTTCTTTTTCAGAAAAGTCCCTTTTTCAAATATCAGAGCAATATATTGATTTTTTAGAGAATAACAGTTCTTGCTCTATTGATAACATTTCGTATTCTTTATTGAATTTCAAAAATAGATTAAGAAATAGATCCGTAATAATATTCGAAGATAAAGTTGATCTTATAACAAAATTGAAAATTTTCAACAAGGGTGACGCGCATAAAGATATAATAACCGGAGTATGTGGAGAAAAAAATAAAATATGCTTTGTCTTTTCTGGTATGGGATCTCAATGGTGGGGGATGGGGCGGTATCTCCTGCAGCATGCTCCGACTCCTGTTAAAGAATTATCTGAGAAATTCAATGATATGTTTTTTAAAAAGACAGGAATGTCAATAATAAATGAAATACTTAGTTCAGAAGAAAATTCAAATATAAATAAAACCATTATAGCTCAACCATCTATATTTCTTATACAAATATGCATTTCAAAATTTCTTTCTTGTTTTGGCGTGTTAGCTGACGGCGTCATCGGGCATAGTGTTGGCGAAGTTGCTGCTGCATATACTTCAGGTTTGTTGACACTTGAAGACGCAATAGATGTGATTCACACACGTAGTGTTTTACAGGGCAGGCTTGATGGTCGTGGTGGAATGCTGGCGGTTGCAGAATCTGCAGAAAAAGTCAGTAACTGGATTATTGAGAATTCCTTGAAATTAGATATCGCTGCCGTTAACTCCCCAATATCCTGTACTGTTTCTGGTTCTTTGGAAGATATTGAGTTATTACATAAATATGCGAGATCTATGCATTGCAGTAGTATTCGTCTCAATGTGAATGTTCCATATCACAATTTTTTTATGGATAATTTCAAAGACGAAATGCACGAGAGATTACAAAAAATATCTCCAAAAAATTCGTATATTCCATTTTACTCTACGGTATATGGTAGAAAAAATGATCTATCGCTTGATTCAAGTTACTGGTTTGATAATGCCAGGAAAACTGTAAAATTCAAGGACGCTTTGGAAAATGCAGCTCGTGATGATTACACACTATTCCTTGAAATAGGTCCATCGCCAGTTCTTTCCTCTTCTATGCATGAAATTCTTCAGAAAGATCAGATTTCAGCTGGTGTCATCCCCTCACTGAACCGTCGCGTTCCAGAAAAAGATGCTCTTGCACGACTTTTAGCACGCCTGGCTGTTGAGGGCATTGAGTTAGATTGGTCACGTGTTGTTAGTGGGAAACGTGTCGATCTACCGTCTTATCCATGGAACCGTGAATATGTGTGGTTGGAAACAGATGCCGCTGCAGATGATAGGCTGGGAAGGATTGTGCATCCTTTGCTTGGTCTTGTGGCTCCTTATCCAGGGTATTCCTGGGTTAGTGAAATCAACGACAATTACCTTCCGTGGCTATCAGACCATTGTATCGACGGTTTGTCCGTTTTCCCGGCATCAGCTTATGTCGAGGCAGCAATTGCAGCACACTATCAGATAGAGAAAAAATTTCCTCTCGCGATAAGTAATATTTCTATAAATGCTCCTCTGATTTTGGGTGACGATCGTCGAGCTGTTGTAAGATGGGTTTTTGATGACAAGAGTAGAGTTTTCTCTTGTTATTCAGGAAATTCATCTTGGGATAAAAAATGGAGTTTCCACTCTCAGGCTACTTTATATAAAAATCATCCATCTTTAAAAGCAAATATACCCATAGATGATATTTTGAAAGATACAATAGAGGTTGAAAATGTAAGTTTTTTTTATGAAAATTTGCACCTGGAAGGACTTAATTACGGCCCATCTTTTCAGACAGTAAAAATATTGCGACAAGGATCAGGATGCTCTTCTGGCTTTGTGAGCATAAAAAACTATCACGAAGATGAAAGCTATTTTGTTCATCCAGCACTTTTGGATGGAGCCATGCACATTATGATAGCAGCTCTTCCAAAAAATTTTCAGAGGGAAGGATCTGTTTTTCTTCCTTCTGAAATAGAGTTTGTTGAATATAGTGGTGTGATTTCTGATGAAATGTGGATTAGATCAGAGATAAAAGAAATAACAGAGCAATCAATTTATTCAGATTTGTTGATTTGCGATGAAGGAGGGCAGGTTATCCTCCGTATAATGGGTTTAAAGTGTCAAAAAATTCCACGTAAAATAAATAAAGATATTCAGGAGGTTGAAGAATTTCTTTATCGTCCGGTCTATCTAGAGACAGAACGTCAGGTTCTTTTTGCTGAATCATCGCATGTTGCAATGATAGGACGTCATGAACAGGTATCTGATAAATTATCCTCTGTGCTCCATTTAAATGGAGTGGTGTCATGTTTCTGGTCGATAGATGAAATGAGAGATAATATTTATAGTAACAATGCGGATTATCTGAAATGTATGATTTATTTTGTTCCTTTGGGGTTGAGCCCGGAAGATACTATAGTTTCTTGTCTTGATTTCATGAAATGTTTTTCAAACGTTAAAGAAATTTCGTATCTGCCACGATTGGTTATTGTTACTAATCAAGCTATTTTTGTGGATAATATAGATCAAGATATAAATATTTCTCATTCTGGTGTTCTTGGATTTTTCAGGGGCGTATCTTGTGAAAGGAGTGATTTGAAAATAAAAATTATTGATATTTCGAATGATTATTTTGATGATGATATTATAGATCTTGCTTCTGACATACTATTGAATGATCAAGAAGAGAATGTTGCTGTCAGAAATGGGAAAAGGTTTGTAAGTAGACTTATATCAACAGATTTCACTCCTAAGATAAGAAGAGTAAATGTTGATATACAAAAAAATATTGAAAATCAGGAGTGGGCAATAAATCTTAAGAAAAATATTTCCGGTGCATTGGATCGTATGCAATATGTAGTTACGCCTTTACAAGATCCTTCGCCAGATGAGGTTATATTTAAAATTTTGTCTGCTGGTCTGAATTTTAAGGATGTATTGAAGGCAATGAATCTTTTGCCTGAGAGTGTGACAAAAAATACTTATAATGGAAAACATCTTGGAATGGAAGCTAGTGCAGAAGTTCTATCTGTTGGAGAAAAAGTCAAGAATTTTCGTATAGGAGAAAAATATATTATTGCGGCTCCAGGCTGTTTATCTTCACATATTGTTTTGTCCGAAAAGAATATTATTTCGATTCCTCTTGGAGAAATGAACCCAGTAGATGGAGCAACAGTTGCTGTAGCTTTCGCAACATCATATTTCGCACTTCATAATCTGGCTCACGTTAAATCTGGCGAAAAAGTTCTTATACATTCTGCTTCCGGCGCTGTCGGTCTGGCTGCAGTTCAAATAGCGCTAGCAGCTGGAGCTATTGTTTATGCAACAGCTGGAAATGAAGAAAAAAGAGAATATTTGAAGAGTGTCGGATGCTCAGATGTGTATTCTTCAAGAGATATTGAATTTTATGAGAAAATAAAAGGAGTAACCAATGGATGTGGCGTCGACATTGTGCTGAATTCTCTATCTGGAGAAGCTCTTTGTCAAAGTTTGAAACTTGTTGCTCCGTTTGGACGATTTGTAGAAATTGGAAAAAAAGATATTATCGAGAAAAATCATCTACCGCTTGATGTATTTAATAATAATATTGCTTTCTTCTCGTTTGATCTGGATCGTATGATTGTAGAGCGGCCTTCTGCAATTATAGAACTGATGAATGAAATGAAAGAAATGATTGAATCAAAAATATTCAGTCCCATAGTAAATACTGTTTTTTCAGCAGATAATATTATAGACGCATTTCGTTTTCTTTCATCAGCAAAACATATTGGTAAGGTAGTAGTTTCATTCTCTGATTTGGAGTCTATTACATCTGTTCTTCCTACTCGAAAATCAAAAAAGATTTCTTCAAATGGTTCTTATTTAATTACTGGAGGTTTCGGGGGCGTCGGCCTGAAAACAGCGGAATGGTTAGCTAGAAATGGGGCAACGCGTATTTTCCTTATTGGACATAGAAATGCTGAGCGCCCATCCGTAAATGCATTGGTTAATAGTTTGTCTGAAATAGGAGCGTTGGTGACAACACATATTCTCGATGTTGCTGACCCTGAAGCTGTGAAGAATTTGTTCGATAGAGAAGATTTTTCATCGCTGAAAGGGGTTTTTCACTGTGCAGGTCTGATTGAAGATGGGCTTATAGAAAAACTTGATGACGTTGGGGTCCGCAAGGTCATGCTTCCGAAAGTGGAGGGAGCGAGAAATATTGTAAATATAACGGAAAAATATGATCTTGATTATTTTATTATGTTTTCCTCAATTACAACTCAAATAGGTAATATTGGTCAGAGTGCATATATATCAGCAAATTCATGTCTTGATGCATTGGCTTCTTCCTTGTGGAATGAGGGACGGAATGTATTGTCCATAGGATGTGGTCCGATTTCTGATATTGGAATGCTTGTCGGACATAGTGCTGCTCTTCAATCTTTTTCTCTAGCAGGAATTCATTCTATTAAGATTGAAAAAATTCTTGATTTAATACCATCTCTCTTGGAGATGGATTACCCGGTTATTGATTTTGTACATATTGATTGGGAAAAGTGGTTTAATGTTATGCCTCGTGCTGCGGAATCATCTCATTTTAGTGCAATTTATAATGCTTCTGAGAAATCATCTTTGCTGTCTGAAACTCAATTGATTCTCCTTGGAATGCCGGAAGAAGAAAAACGACAATTTGCAGTAGACCGTTTGAAAATTCTATTAGGTAAGGTTCTTCAAATTTCACCGTCGAATATTGATAACGATACAAAATTATTGGATTTGGGAGTCGATTCTTTGGCTGGTGTCGAATTGCAAATGGGAATTCGTGCAGAATTCGGTGTAGATGTTTCATTTCTGGCTCTGGCTCGGAATGAATCAATTTCTGACATGACTAAAAATTTGTTGAAGCAGATAAATCGTGGAGGAGAGCGTGAGCAATCTCTGGAAGGAGAAGTGAAGTGACTCATTCAGGAATAACCTCACATGCATATCTGAAAAGGCATCCAGATTGGAAATCTGCTACACTTTTGGACGTGTTGGAGTTTCGTGCCCAGCATTATGGAGGAGATGATCTTTATGATTTTATGGAAGATGGAGAAAAAATTTCTCACAGTCTCAATGCATATCAATTAAAAGAGCAGGCGCTTTGCATAGCGGATCGTTTGCGATCACTTCTTGAGCCTCGGCAAAGAGTTCTTTTGCTTTTTAATAATGGTTTAGATTTTATTGTGAATTTTTTTGGTTGCCTTTATGCTGATTTAATTCCGGTTTCGGGTGTATATCCAGATGCTATTGATAGTAAAAAGAGATTTTCAACGATAGTTCGTGATGCAAAGCCTTCAGCCATATTGGGTTTGCGTAACACATTGTCTGATTTTTATACTGAAAAAAAGCAGATAGATAAGAATGTGATATGGATATCGTCGGAATTTGAAAATAAGAAATCAATATATTTTAATATAATAAATAAAAATCAAGAAGATATTGCATTTATACAATATACGTCTGGAACAACTAATGTTCCCAAAGGTGTGATTCTCACGCATCGCAATATAGCACATAATATATGGAATCAATCGCAGGCTTTTTCTTATCAGGAAAATGATATTGGTTTGTCATGGCTTCCGTTGTCTCATGATATGGGATTAATTGGTGGCGCTTTGATGTCACTATGCGCAGGTGGAAAATTTATTTTCATGCCACCACAGAAATTTATTGAAAAACCTTTGCGTTGGTTAAAGGCGATTGATTCCTATAGAGCGACAATTTCCGGGGGGCCGAATTTTGGCTATCAGTTGTGTCTTAAGAATATAAATTCTGAAGAGATAAAAAATTATGATCTATCTTGCTGGAAAATTGCATTTAATGGTGCGGAGAAAATAGACAGGAGAACGATACATGGTTTTTCAGAAAAATTTGCAGAACAAGGATTTGGGATATCTTCGTTTTTTCCCTGCTATGGCCTAGCTGAAGCCACTCTCATGGTCTGCGGAGGCATTCGGGAGCAGGAGATTAAATTTCGGGGATTCTCTCGTGAGGGCTTATCCATCAATATAGTCCAGGAGCCCGTAGACGAATTTGATGTGAGATTTATTTCCTCGTGCGGGAAAATATTTTCAGAGATACCTGTTGCTATTATGGATGAGGTAACGGAAGAAGTATTACCTGAGGATCAAATTGGAGAAATATGGGTTTCAGGAGAAAGTGTTTCAGCCGGGTATTTCGACAAAAAACAGGAAACTCAGAAAAAATTTATTCACGATGATTATCAAAATGTATGGTTTCGAACTGGAGATATAGGCTGCATATTTGATAATGAATTATATGTTGTGGGACGTCGTGATGAAAGAGTGCGTATCGGTGATATATTTGTGGATCATGATGATGTTCACAAAATCATGGTCGATGTTTCGTATAAATATCTTGAGTCCAACATGGTGTTTTTTTTATTAAATAACGAGAGTGGAAATGTTGTAATTTCTATTGTCATAGAAACTCACCTTGATAATAATATTAATTTTTATGAAGATGCACAAAATATATCTCTGAAATTCAAGGAGAAATTCGGTATAAAAGATTTTTGTATTACATTTGTTCCGTTCGGTAATATTATTAAAACACCGAGTGGAAAGAAGTGTATTCAGGAAACAAAAAGAAAATTGGAAGATGGATCTGTAAGAATAATAAAATTGTGTAATTTTGATTTTAATAATTACGTTGAAGATTTGGTTTTTTCAGATAGAAAATTTATATTATAAAAGGAGGATTTTTTATTATGACTGAAATAAGTCAACATGGTCCCTTGGGAATAAAATTTGATTTTCAGGATGGGTGCAGGGTTTGTGTTCCAAAAGGACGCTGGCGTATTCAACTCAAGGATTTAGATACAAAATCAATATTGTTTGATCAGGATGTTCAAGAAGGTGTAGTCCAGAGTACAAAAAAATATTTTATTCGCTTTGGGATTTGTGTTTGGTCAGAAGATGTACTTGTTTTTTCTCATGATCTCAATCTTGAAGATAAAAATGTTGTCATACGAATGAATCTCGGAGGGTTGGGGGACCATTTGGCATGGGTGGGGCAGGTTGCGGAATTTGCTCGTATTCATAAAGCGCATGTAACATGTATTGTAAGACAAGACATTCTCTCATTACTTGATGGTGTTTATCCGAAAATAAATTTTATTTCGTCTGATACTGAAAATGGATACTATGCTGCATATAAGACTTTAGTATTTTTCAATGATAAAGAATGCATTTATCAGCCTGTCGATTACAGGCAGGTTGGTCTGTGCGTTACGGCATCTTATATCTTGGGTCTTTCTCCACGTGAGCGTCGGCCAGAAATTACAATAGAAGATGGAGGAAGGCCGATCAGTGATAAATATGTGTGTATTGCGACGCATGCTTCAAGTATAAATAAAAGCTGGAACAACCCTCGAGGATGGATAGATCTGATAAAATTTATTAAGAATAAAGGTTATAGAGTTATATGTATTGATGAAAAAAGAACATATGGAAAAGGGAGTGTATCGCGTTTTATTCCGAATGGCGCTGAAGATATGACGGGCAGTCATCCTCTGTCGGAACGGGCGCGCTGGCTTAAATATGCTGAATTTTTTGTTGGCGTTTCGTCCGGCCTTGCGTGGGTTGCTTGGGCGTCAGGCACCCCGGTCGTCATGATTAGTGGATTTACTGAAATATTCAATGAATTTTATACTCCATATCGAATTATAAATCGCCATGTATGCCATGGATGTTCGAATGATGTTTCTATCGAGTTCAACAGGTCTGATTTTTTTTGGTGTCCACGCCATGCTAATACAGATCGAGAGTTTGAATGTTCGCGTCTGATTGCTGTTGAACATGTGACATCAGTTATAGAAAAAATTCCTGGATTTGGAGCACATCATGAAAAATAGTCTCTCAGAAGAGATATTGAATTCAATATCCAATTTTCAGGAGTCTCGGAAAGGAGAGCAGGATAAACAAAATATTTCTGAAAAAGATAGTGATATTCAAATAAAATATAGGAATATTAATCAATACTCAGGTTCTTATCCTGAGCCATCACTTTTGCCGACGCAAGAGGCAGGTCGCGGCATAAGGTTTGATTTCAATTCAGGGATCAGGGTAAAAGTTCCAAAAGGAATATGGCATGTAAAATTTTTAGATATAGATACAAATTTTTGTTTATTTGAGTGTCTTGTGGAAGACTCGCTTGTTTTTAGCGAAAAAAAATATTTTATAAATGCCCGTATCGAAATATCTGAAAAAAAAGATGGAGGTTTGAGATTATCTCATGATTATGATGCCGAAGGGAAAGATGTGGCTATTTTATTGCCCGAAGGTACGTTGGGAGACACTATTGGCTGGTTCCCCTATGCTTTAAAATTCCAGGAGATCCATAAATGTCGTTTGACAGTGGTTATGGGGAAAGCACTCAAAGAACTATTTTCTCCTCTTTATCCTTCAGTGAAGATTATTTGCAAAGATGAGTTTTCGCCTTTTGCGGGTGATTTCTACGCAACATATTATATTGGATTGTTTTTTTTCGACGACAAACGGGACTGGCAACCGGAAGATTTCAGATCGGTGGGACTGCATCGTACTGCGGCTTATATTCTCGGGGTGTCTCCTGAAGAAGTGCCTCCTCTGGTGACGGGACCAGAAACTGAAGAAAGGCCAATAGTAGAACCTTACGTTGTGATAGCGAGCCAAGCCTCGTCGCAATGCAAGATGTGGAATAATCCGGATGGTTGGTATGAAACGGTAAAATATTTAAAAGAAAACAATTATCGTGTCGTGTGTATAGATCGAGAAGATGTTTCGAGTTATCGTCGTCATTGGAATTGTTTACCATATGGAGTTGAAGATCAGACAGGTGATCGTCCATTGCATGAGCGTGTGAAGTGGTTGCGTCATGCGGAATTTTTTATCGGATTGTCGTCGGGGCTTTCATGGCTTGCTTGGGCAGCGGGAACACCGGTGGTCCTGATAAGTGGCTTTACAAATCCGATAAATGAATTCAGGACTCCTTATCGTGTGTTTAATAAATATGTCTGCAATAGTTGCTGGCATGAGAAAAAATTTCCCTTTGAACATAGTAATTTTTTATTTTGTCCTGTTTTGAAAAATACTGATAAAGAATTTGAGTGTACTCGAGAAATTTCAAGTGAACATGTAATACGGGAAATAAGAAAATTGGAGAAATCACGCATTCAACCTCGGTTGTCTGATAAAATCTAAAATCAGACAATGCGTGGCCTCCTGTTTGTCGCATGCTCGCCACGTGCCCATATCGCATGTAGCCCCTCCAGAAATAACCGTGCTCCTGATGCAACATATTGATCGATGTATTGGGAATATTCTGTAGCGTCTTTTTCGGGATTATTGATCAGGCTGTGGAGGAGTAATTCTCCAACAGTCATGCCGAACAGATGCTGACTTAAGTCCTGGATATTTTCATTTTCGTGTCCATGCGTCGCACAATAGTTTCGCAGCCATCCGTGTAGAATATTTGTTTCTCCACCATTTTTCAGGTTGAGCATGATATCGCTGATATCACGGGACTCGCCAGCGGCAGATATGATGACGCGGATAAGCCCCAGTCGCTCCACCTTCAGGATTTTATGGGCCATATCCTGAAGGAGGCCGATAAGTTCTTCATCCGGTGTTGAAACTGTTTTTCTGCATTGGGGAGCAAAGCAGAACAGACGCGAATGGATCAGTGCGTGCAGTAGCTCTTTTCTCGACGGAAACAGCTGATAGAGAGTGCGTTTAGACATGCCGGAAGATTGCGCGATCCGGTCCATCGAAGCTGCGCCATAACCATATTGTCCGAGAAGTTCACACGCGGCGGACAAGATTTTTTCCCGGCGTTCACATGCTTCCATTTCTGGCGGACGACCGGGAGGTCTTTGGCAGGCAGCAGCAGTGGCTGATGTTTTTTCAGCCACAATCTGTACCGTGACGTCTGATTTTATCTCTTGTCTGCAACCGCACTGAACCGAACCTTCTTGACCGTGAATAGGACACCATATAGTTTCCATTAGATAGAAAACCAATCAGTTTCTGAAAGCACCCAGGTCTGCACTTCGCGCCAGGGTGCTCATTTTGCTGAATTCACCCTCAGACTCACAGGAGCCTTCGTGCACAGGCTTTCCCGCATCCCAGCCACCACGCTGCTTGTTTCTGCCATCAGTCTGATCGGACTTGGTGGCTGCCAGAAAAAAAGTGCCGTCACATTGCCGCCGCAACAGGTCGGCGTTTTTACGCTTGAGCAGCAGTCTGTTCATGTCGTGACTCAGCTTCCAGGGAGACTGGAAGCCTATGAAATTGCGATGGTTCGCCCTCAGGTGAACGGTGTGATCCAACAGAGGCTGTTTGTTCAGGGCGCTGAAGTGAAGGCCGGTGAACAGCTCTATCAGATTGACCCGGGCATTTATAAAGCTGCTCTGGACAGTGCGAATGGTCGTCTGGCCAAGGCAAAGGCTGCCGCGATTACGGCTGAGGCCAAGCTGAAGAGATACACGTCGCTTGTTCATGATAAGGCTGTCAGCAAACAGGATTATGATGATGCTCTGGCCACTGCCCGCTCTGCTCAGGCTGATGTTCAGGTCGCAGAAGGTGACGTAGAAACAGCGACAGTCAATTTTGGTTACACAAAGGTTTTCTCTCCGATTACGGGCCGGATCGGTCGTTCATTATTGACGGTTGGTGCACTCGTGACTTCCGGTCAGACGAGTAATCTGGCTGTCGTCACCCGACTGGATCCGATTTATGTAGATGTGAATCTGCCAGCTTCGACGTTGCTGCGTCTTCGGCGGGAGCTTGCATCGGGCAGATTGCAGCGGGCTGGTGACAATGCGACCAAGGCAGTGCTTCAGTTGGACGATGGTTCCACCTATGAACTGCCGGGGCGTCTGGATTTCAGTGAAGTCAATGTGAGCGAAACAACCTCGACGGTTGTCGTTCGCGCGACTTTCCCCAACCCGCAGAATCTTCTTCTTCCGGGCATGTATGTTCATACCCAACTGGATGAGGGAACCGACCCGGATGCTCTGCTTGTTCCACAGCAGGCAGTGTCCCGTGATGGACAGGGCAATGCTCATGTTATGACGATTGGTCAGGGCAACAAGGTCGAGGTTCACAATATTGTCGCTGAAGTGGCGCAGGGTTCGAACTGGATTGTGACTGGTGATGTCAAGGCTGGTGACAAGGTCATTGTCACGGGCCTTCAGAAAATTCACCCGGGCAATGTTGTTACTCCGGTTCCCTGGTCTGCGCCCTCAGACAACACCTCCGCTCCCAGCGACGGAAAGTAATCCCGCATGTCACGTTTTTTCATTGATAGACCGGTCTTTGCATGGGTGATCGGTTTGATCATCATGCTGGTCGGTCTTGTCGCTATTTTCCGGATGCCGGTGGCCCAGTATCCGTCAATTGCGCCTCCGCAGATTGCGATTTCAGTCACTTATCCTGGAGCTTCGGCGACGACCGTCAATAATACGGTTATCAGACCTATTCTCCAGCAGATGTTCGGTCTGGATCATCTGGAATATATTTCGGCTCAGGCTTACGCTTCGGGCCAGATGGAAATTGATCTGACCTTTGAGCAAGGGACAAACCCTGATATTGCTCAGGTTCAGGTGCAGAATAAATTGCAGCTGGCGCAGCCTAAACTGCCGCAGGAAGTTACGGCCCAGGGACTTTCAGTCACTAAGGCTGTGAAAAACTTCATGATGGTCATTGCATTCATCTCTGCTGATGGATCAATGAACGCTTCTGATATTGCGGATTATGTTGCTTCCGAAGTTTCGGATCCGTTGTCGCGTGTGACCGGTGTGGGTGATCATACGCTGTTCGGTTCGGAATACGCCATGCGTATCTGGCTCGATCCGGGAAAGCTTTATAAATATAACCTGACAGTCGCTGATGTTCAGACCGCGATAGAAGCACAGAACGTTCAGGTCTCTTCAGGTGAGCTCGGTGGCTTGCCTGCTGTGCCTGGCACGCGTCTGGATGCGTCGATCATCGGCCCGAGCCGTCTGACTGATCCTGAAGAGTTTCGCAAGATCCTCCTGAAAGTCGATCAGAATGGTGCACAGGTTCATATTGGTGATGTTGCACGTGTGGAGTTGGGGGCGCAGAGCTATAATTTCGACACCCGTTTCAATGGTCATCCTGCGGCAGGTCTGGCACTGAAACTGACGCCCGGAGGAAACCAGCTCTCGACAGAAAAATCCGTTCGTGAAGAACTGACCCGTCTGCAGCAGTTTTTCCCACATGGTCTAGAAATAGCTTACGCCCTGGATACAGAGCCATTCATCGTCCTGTCGATACATGACGTGATTGAGACTTTGCTTATCGCCATTGTGCTGGTGTTCCTGGTCATGCTGGTTTTCCTGCAGAATCTGCGGGCAACCCTGATTCCCACCATCGCGGTGCCAATCGTTCTTCTGGGCACTTTCGGATGTCTTTCGGTGCTGGGTTTTTCGATCAACACGTTGACCATGCTGGCCATGGTGCTTGCCGTTGGACTGCTGGTTGATGACGCGATTGTTGTTGTCGAGAACGTTGAACGCGTCATGTCGGAGAAAAAACTGTCTCCACGTGAGGCAGCCCGTGTGTCGATGGATGAAATTTCCGGAGCCCTTGTCGGCATCGTGCTTGTTCTGACTGCCGTGTTCTTGCCTATGGCAGCGTTCACGGGGTCCACTGGCGTTATCTATCGTCAGTTTTCCATCACTATCAGCGTGGCGATGTGGCTTTCAGTTCTGGTCGCGATGATACTGACACCGGCACTCTGCGCGACGATGCTGAAACCGGAGCAGCACGACAAAAAACACTTTGCCCCGGCAGAAATGTTTAACCGCTACTTCTCCCGGTTCACGGACGCATATCTCTCTCTCGTCCGATACGTGTTGCGTCGTACTGTTGTCTCGCTGGTGCTTTTTGCGCTGATCACGGGTGGCGTTGTTGCACTCTTCATGCGTATGCCAGAAGGCTTTCTTCCCAACGAGGATCAGGGACTTCTGTTCGGGCAGGTCACGATGCCGCCCGGCGCTTCACAACAGATGACGGCAGAAATCACGAAGAAGGTTTCAGACTATGTTCTGAAAGCGGAAAGCGACAATGTTGCTTCCGTCTTTGTCATGAACGGCTTTAACTTCGCAGGGCAGGGGCAGAGCGCAGGTTCTTTCTTTATCCGGCTGAAGGATTGGGATGAACGTCCGGGGGCTTCACGGTCTGCGGATGCCATTGCCGGGCGTTTGATGGCGCATTTCTGGGGTGATCCGTCGGCACAGATCTTTGTGATCAATCCTCCGGCGGTTCTGGAACTCGGCAATGCTTCCGGCTTCGATCTTGAACTGGAAAACCGGGGCCATCTGAGCCACGAGAAATTTCTGGCTGCCCGGAATATGGTTCTGGGTATGGCCGCACAAAATCCGGTGCTGATGGCTGTCCGTCCAAATGGAATGGAGGATGCGCCACAGTTCAAGCTGGATATTGATCGTTCAAAAGCCAACGCTCTTGGTGTTTCAACCAGCGATATTAACAGTCTGATTCAAGGGGCCTTCGCTTCCATTTACGTGAACCAGTTCCTTCGTGAAGGTCGTGTAAAACAGGTTTACATTCAGGGAGAGTCGGATGCCCGGATGCTGCCATCGGATCTGGGGAAGTGGTATCTGCGTAATACGGCAGGAGATATGGTACCACTGAATGCTGTTGCAGCAGCACATTGGAGCGTCGGTCAACAGAAGGTTGAAAACTATAACGGTCAGGATGCCTTTGAGATTTTGGGGCAGCCTTCTGTCGGGCACAGTTCCGGAGAGTCGATGACGGCGATCCGTTCAATCCTGGCAAAGCTTCCTGAAGGCGTTGGGTATGAATGGACAGGTCTCTCCTTTGAACAGGCAGCATCAGGTTCTGCAACCGGGCCGCTTTATATTCTGTCCGCGACTGTCATTCTCCTGTGCCTGGCCGCGCTTTATGAAAGCTGGGCTATTCCCATGTCGGTTGTTCTGGTCATTCCTCTGGGGGTTCTTGGGGCTGTTATCGCAACCCTGTCCCGAGGGATGTCGAATGACGTCTATTTTCAGGTGGGCTTGCTGACGACTGTTGCTCTGGCCGTGAAGAATGCGATTCTGATCGTTGAATTCGCCAAGGCTAATTTTGAGAGTGGTCAGTCGTTGGAAGATGCAGTCCTGCATGCAGGAAGGGAACGTCTGCGTCCGATCATGATGACTTCGATTGCATTTGTTTTCGGTGTTTTCCCGCTGGCGATTGCAAGTGGCGCTGGTTCGGCATCCCGTCAGGCCATCGGAACGGCTGTTGTCGGGGGCATGCTCAGCGCAACCTTCCTGGCGATCTGTTATGTCCCTCTCTTCTTTGTTCTGGTTTTACGCCTGTTCCGTATTCGACGGATGAGTGAACGTGGTGATGATATTTCAACTCCGGCTCCGGAGGCGTACTGAGATGAGTTTTCTTTCAGAGTCTGCTCGGGGCATGCAGAAAAAAACTGCGCTTTTATTTCTCATGCTGCCGGTGGTCGGTTGTACCATGATCCCGGATTATCATCGTGGTAAACTGCCGGTTTCAGAACAATATCCAGCAGATCCGGAGGCGCCATCTCATTCGGCGCAGACTGATGATAAAACCATAGCGGCGGATATCGGGTGGTCGGAGTTTTTCACCGATCCCCGACTGAAAGCTCTGATCGGCATAGCCTTGAAAGAGAACCGAGATCTTCGCGTCGCAGCCGCCAATATTTCGCAATATGCTGCACAGTATGATGTGCAGCATGCAGCCTTGTTGCCGCCGATTGGGGCGACTGGTGCCGCGATGTACATGTCGCCGTCTGAAGCTGGAGGTTTCAGCTTCTCCCCAGGGCAGGGAAAGGGGATTTCAACCTTCAGATATTACAGCGCCGGGATAGGTTTCTCATCTTATGAAATCGATCTCTTTGGTCGTATTCGAAGCCTGACGCGTTCTTCGGCTGAATCTGCCCTGCAGCAGGTTGCCAATGAACGCAGCATGCGGATCAGCATCGTTTCTCAGGTTGCGAATGCCTATCTGACATGGCTTGGAGACCGGGAACTGTTGAAGGTTGCCTCTGATACTGCGGATAATCAGAAGGAGAATCTTCGTCTGGTCAGGTTGAAATTTGATCATGGCGAAGAAAATCTCCTGACCTTGCGTCAGGCTGAAGCGCAGGCGGATCAGGCTGAAGAGCTTCGGGACCAGCAGCTCAGGCTGGTGGCACAGGATGAGAACAATATTGTCCTGCTCATCGGTGCTCCCATTCCATCCGATCTGCCACAGCCGCGTCCTTTGGGATCACAGACGATTTTGGCTGATATTCCGGCAGGACTTCCCTCAGATCTTCTACTCCGCCGTCCCGATATCGAGGCTGCCGAGCATGATCTTCTGTCAGCGAATGCCAATATCGGTGCTGCCCGGGCTGCCTTCTTCCCGAAATTCACACTGACCGCGAATGACGGGGTGAGCAGCCTGCTGTTCCACCAGCTCTTCACTGCACCCGCAACGACATGGGGATTACAGCCGAATATCTCTATTCCGATTTTCACCTGGGGTCAGAATCAGGGAAATCTTGACGCCAGCAAGGCGCTCAAGAATGCGAAAGTCGCGACGTATGAGAAAACCATCCAGCAAGCTTTCCGTGAAGTGTCTGATACGCTGGTCGCGCGCTCAACCTATCTTTCACAAAGCAGAAAGATGGCGCACATGGTTGAGGCTTCGTCCGATGCTTATCGTCTGGCACAAAGACGTTATGATGCCGGGACGGATTCATGGCTGACTGCGCTTGATGCACAGAGAACGCTTCTACAGACGCAACAGGCACGTATTTCCATAGATGTCGCCCGTTACCAGAATCTGGTGACGTTCTATCGTGCTCTTGGCGGGGGGTGGACAGAACATACGGTGGCAGAGGCTGCGGTGCCACGTAAGGCTGGATGATCCTCTTTGTTTCATCCGGAGGATTGTGATTGATCTTTTCTGCGCCTTTTGGTGCAGAAAAGATTTCTCTCTGGAGAGGACGATCACAGACATATTATTCCCAGACGCCCGTTCATCTGTTTTTCTGCTGCTCGGGATGATGCGAGGCAGACGGCTTTCCTGTCGGATTGGTTATGTCCTGCAACATCGTGTATCAGATCATTATTGGCCGGAAATTGTGTCAGAGCCGTCTTTGCTCATGTTCTGGCGTGGATGATTCTCTTTGATCAGGGATATGTCTGGAGATTTTGATGTCTGGTAAGCGTATTCTCATTCTTGCAGGTGATTTCGTTGAAGATTACGAAATCATGGTTCCTTTCCAGATGCTGTTGATGGTCGGGCATCATGTGGATGTTGTTTCTCCGGGCAAGAAGGCAGGCGAGAAAATAGCGACGGCTATCCATGATTTCGAAGGTCATCAGACCTATAC
>JAAYUA010000043.1 GCA_012517935.1 Acetobacter sp.
TACAAGATTCGAGAGCATAGTCTCGCCAAAATACCTGTCATGCTGGTCGTCGGGAAAAAAGAGAAAGAAAACGAAACCGTCTCCGTCCGGGAATATGGAAATTCGGCTCGACCAATAATGAAGGTTGAAGAAGTCATCAAAATGTTGGCAACCGCCTCCCGTGATAGACTGCCGCGGGCCTTCGACGCATGAAGAAATTCCGCGCGGCTTTCGACGATTTATGCTATCTTGCTCTGCCTTATTCCACGTCTGAAGAAAAGAAGTCCGCACGGGTAGAGGGTTCGAAAAACCCCTGACTCTGAACTGCTGTCTGTGATTCTATTTTTCCGGTTCTGGTTGGAGGAATGACGCTGTGAAGCCGCCCGGTTTCTTTCTGTCAGTGCGTTCGCGAAGTCGCGCTTTTTCCGATAGGTCTTCTGCACATGCTCCCTAAGATCGACAATCGCGTGCACCTGCGCGGTAGTGTGAAGCCCGAACGTGCGTTCCACGGTTTCCGTGGTCGGGTTGAGGGGCTGGTAAAAACTCATGGCTCCGTTTCCCTGTTTATTGGTTATGGAAAGGGTAGTCGGTGTAGCCATGCGCGTTGCCGCCATACATCGTCGCCGGGTCCAGCGGATTGAGTGGCCAACTTTGTTCCAACCGCGCGGGCAGGTCCGGATTGGCGATGAACTGTCGGCCAAAACCGATCATGTCCGCCCATCCATGTGCCAGAACGTGCTGCGCTTTTTGCATGTCGTAACGACCCGCGCACAGGACGCACCCGCCAAAGATGTCGCGCACGCTGGCGCGGAAGGCGTCCGGTATTTCTGGCGCATTGTCCCAGTCCGCTTCGGCGAGCGAGACATAGGCAATGCCGGATTCCGCCAGTACGCGTACGGCCTGCGCGTAGGTTTCCGCAGGATTATCCTCCAGTAGACCGAGATACACGCGCTCTTCCGTGGTCGTGCCGAACAGCGGAGAAAACCGCACGCCCATCCTTTCAGGGGTGACGACGGCGGAAACGGCCTCAACTACCTCGCGCAAGAAGCGCAGGCGATTGGAGAGGCTGCCGCCGTAGGCATCGGTGCGGAAATTAGCCCGTTCGGAGATGAACTGGTTGATCAGGTAACCATTGGCGGCGTGAATCTCCACCCCATCAAACCCGGCAGATAGCGCGTTGCGCGCCGCCTGCGCATACATCTCCACCAGTTCGTGGATTTCGGGTATTGAGAGCGCGCGCGGGGTGTCCGGCGGCACCAGTTTTCCCGTGCCCGGTCCCGTGGGAATGAACACATTCACCCCTGTTGCTGCAATGGCTGACGGGGCAATCGGCGCCTCTTGGCCAGGTTGCAGCGCGCGGTGGGATACGCGACCGACATGCCACAACTGGGCAAAGATGGGCCGCCGCTTTGCGTGCACCGCATCGGCGATCAGTTGCCAGCCTGCGACCTGTTGAGGTGAGTAAATGCCCGGTGTCCAGGCATAACCCTGTCCGCGGGGTTCGATCTGCGTGCCTTCGGTAATCAGGAAACCCGCCTGCGTGCGCTGTGCGTAATATTCGGCCATCAGCGCGTTGGGAATATCGCCAGGCTGGGTACTACGGCAGCGTGTCAGCGGTGGCAGGAAGATCCGGTTTTCCAGCGACAGGTTGCCCAGCAGCACAGGTCCGAATAAAGAAGATGAAGACATGATCAATCCTGTTTACAAATGCAGGCTATCCATCCAGCCCATATGTAAACATTGATCGCAGCCTGCGATGCGCGCAAGAACGCACATAAACCGCCACTAGTGTCAGGAATGATACCATGCCCCGCATCCGTCACACCACGCTCGCCTGCAGCCCCGGCTGCACGGTGGAAGCCACGCTCGAGCTGTTTGGGGGTAAGTGGAAGGCGCTGATCCTGTATCATCTGTTCGAGGACGGGGTGCTTCGGTTCGGCGAACTGCGCCGCCGCCTGCCCAATGTCACGCAGCGTATGCTGACCAATCAGCTTCGGGAACTGGAATCAGACGGGCTGGTGTCACTCACCGTTTTCCCCAAGGTTCCACCGCATGTTGAATATGCCTTGACCGAGTTGGGAATGACGCTGAAGCCGGTCATTCAGGCCCTCAAGACATGGGGGGATCAGTATGCGCATTCGGTTCAGCGGAACACAGCTGCTGATTGAGAATCCCCAAGGCTTGAGTCCATGATAAAATGTCAACAAACCAAGAGTCTTTCGGTCATCCGATAAAGACAAAGGTCAATGGGCGATATGACAAAATCGATAAGACCTCCAGCATCCTGTCCGGATGATGATTCTGAACAGCAGAGCCCTGTTGTCGGTCCAAGCCGGCCCCGTCTGCTGCGCGTTCTCGGGCCGGGCCTGATCACTGGCGCGTCCGATGACGATCCGAGCGGGATCGCGACCTATTCACAGGCCGGAGCGCAGTTTGCCTACGGTCTGTCTTGGACGCTGCTGGCAACCTATCCGCTGATGGTCGCCATTCAGGTCATTAGCGCCCGAATTGGCCGCACCACGGGACACGGCCTGGCGGGGGTACTGCGCCTTCATACGCCGACATGGTTGCTCAGCAGCGTCATAGTGCTGCTGCTGATCGCCAACATCATCAATCTGGGAGCCGATCTTGGTGCGATGGCGGACGCGCTGAATCTGCTGTTGCCAGCTTCACGATTACTTTACGTGCTCCTCTTTGCTACAATCGCCATTTCGATGCAGTTGTTTTTGCAATACACGCGCTACGTCGCCGTTCTCAAATGGCTCACACTCGCCTTGTTCGCCTATTTTGCAGCGATGGCCTGCGTGCACGTGGACTGGTGGTCGCTGGCACGGAATCTGGTCTGGCCCTCACACCCGCTGACGTCGGACTATCTTACCACCTTTGTCGCCCTTTTGGGAACGACGATCAGTCCGTATCTCTTTTTCTGGCAAGCTTCGGAGGAAGTGGAGGACATGCATGTTCATCCCCGGCGCATCAATCTGCTTGATGCGCCGACACAGGGAAAAGGGGCCTTTCATCGGATCGAGATAGATACGCTGTTTGGCATGGGGTTTTCGAATCTTGTCGCGCTCTCGATCCTGGTGACAACAGCCGCCACGTTGAACGTTCACGGTGTGACCGATATCCAGACGTCGGCTCAGGCTGCGGATGCGCTACGTCCGATCGCCGGACGTTTTGCCGGTGCCGTGTTCGCTCTGGGAATTGTTGGCACCGGATTGCTGGCAGTACCTGTTCTTGCAGGATCGGCAGCCTATGCCGTGGGAGAAGCGCGTCAATGGCCGACCGGTCTGGAACGCCGCCCCGAGGAGGCGCAGGCTTTTTATGCGACGCTGGTTATCGCCACGCTCGTCGGCATGATCATCAATTTCGTTCCCATCGATCCCATAAAAGCGCTTTTCTGGAGCGCGGTTCTGAACGGCATAACCGCTGTGCCTGTCATGACCGTCATGATGATTATCGCAGCGCGTCAGGAGGTCATGGGGGCGTTTGTTATTCGCGGCGCTCTGAAGTGGCTCGGATGGGCAGCGACATTTCTGATGGGTGCCGTCGTCGTGGCAATGTTCATAACCGCTTTTTGAGAGCACGGACGCTTTCAGCAGGCATCGATTTGGTCAGGCGCACTTGCGGCTGACCGTTTTGATCGACATCTTTGTGGCGTGCATGTCAAATTAAACCATCAGATATCTACGTTTTTTCAGTCCTGCGTTTTTAAAAGACTGAT
Organism: Acetobacter sp.; assembly: GCA_012517935.1. Lineage (GTDB taxonomy): Bacteria > Pseudomonadota > Alphaproteobacteria > Acetobacterales > Acetobacteraceae > Acetobacter. Next base: position 3,704 of record JAAYUA010000043.1, read on the forward strand.
TTTTTGTTCGATATCGCGTGGTTTTCGGTTTATTCATCATGCTCAGATAATAAACTGGATTCAATCAGGGAATCCTTGGCTGTATTCCTGCAACAAAGCACCTTCCATGCACAAATTTGGCGGTCTTTGCCATGGCTCGTGATTGGATCAAGAGAGGTTCTGACTGAAGAACGGGATGATCCTCATCCAGAGTGTTCTCGACACAGCTTTTTCCCAGAGAGATGCCCCCTCTCCCCCTTAAGTCCGTCAATTTCCTTATCAGATGGAGGGGAAGGCGCAAAATAGCCCCGGATGTCGAAAACCAGAGGATAATAATAAAAGCAGAAAGGGAATTTTTGCAGTGCTCATGTCTGCAATGGGGGGAGAACGGAAGGTCCGGTTTAGAGCGCCCATATGTGTTTTCTGCCGTTCTATGACGACCGCGGTGCGCCCTCGTGTCTGTCATTCCAGGGCTTACTCAATGAATCCGAA
>JAAYUA010000044.1 GCA_012517935.1 Acetobacter sp.
AGTGCGCCTCCGGCAGATGCAAGAATGTCAATCATCAGATCGGCACGAGCGGCGACCGCACCAGCAATGCCGATCGCACCGCCGGTAAAGACGGCACGCAGGATTTCCCCTCTGGTGGCACCGAAATGACGTTCATATCCGCAGTTCGGGCAGATCTCCGCGGTTGAGCGGAGTTTACTATAACAGTTCGGACAAATGGTGATGCCCTGCATTTCCGGTTCCTGCATCGGCAGATGCATGTCACCAGATGAAGCGGGAAGTTCTGGCCAGCCATGTCCCGGGAGAGTGCGTTTCAAACGCTTCAGCAGATTCACGGGCCAGTTTCCTCATGCACACCCTGGGCAATGCGACTTTCGACTGCTGTGCGCCATGGAGCGTCTTTTGGGGCTGCGTCCAGAGCCTTGCGATAGAGAGCAATGGAATCAGGGCTGACATGCCCTTCCGCCTGAACCTGAGCTTCAGCAACACGGACAGCAAGTTCAGGATCGAAGCTGATATCAAGTGCCTTGCGCCAGTCATGCGCGGCTTCGGCAAAATGACCCTGGGCGGCTTCAGCCTGTCCAAGCAGCAGATAGCCCTGACGAAAACTGGGGTCTGAAGGGGACATGGACCCAAGAACATCACGAAGTCTGTTGATGGCCGCGATAGCACCGGCGTCTTTGGCAGATTGTGCATGCATGCGTTCCGCCAGAGGCTGCGCCGGGAGGGAAGGATGCCCACCGGACAGATAGAGGCAGATGGCAAAGGGAGGGATAAGGGCCAGACCACCCCACAGACGCCAGTCGGAAATGCGTTGCCGCATATCTGTGCGGATCGTGTCGGCCGCAAGAATGCGGCGTTGCACTTCCACGCGGGCGACCGCATGTTCCGCCGGGGCGATCATGCCCATTTCCAGATCCCGATCGAGTTCGAGCAGCTGCTGGCGGTGCAGATCCAGCGCTGTTTCGCGCTCATCACGCAGTTTCATCTGTCGGCGACGAGATGTCAGAACAGCGGGAGCAAGCGCCACGACGCTGAGCGTTGCTATGCCGATCCAGATGTTCACCATGTGTAAGGTCTTTCAGTCAGGGCTGTGTCGGACAGGCAGCAATCATGCATCGGTCTGCCCCTTTCCTCGGCTCAGCTCATCAAGGCGTTTCTGCTCATCCGGATCAAGTGGCAGCGGCGCGGTGACCGACCGGCGGCGGAACATGATGAACGCACAGAGCAAGCCAATCAGAAGCGCCAGTGCAGGCATGCCCCACAGGAGTGCTGTGGCAAGAGTCAGAGGCGGACTCAGGCGGATGAAGTTGCCGTAGCGGACGACCATCCAGTGCATGATCTGGTCGTTTGTTTCGCCCTTGGCAACGTGCTCACGCACGACTTTGCGCAGATCACGGGCGAGCCCGGCGCTGCTGTCTTCGATCGACTCGTTCTGACAGACAAGGCAGCGTAGCTGGGCGCCAATGGCTTCGGCGCGGGCTTCATCCCTCGGATCTGGCAGCATCTCTGACGGGTCGTCGACTGCCAGAGCGATATAGGGAGTTGCTATGAGAAAGAGCGAAAGGGACAGGAACAGATGGCGCAGAAAGCGGGTCATGCAGGGACCTTTGCCAAAACAGCTTTCAGAGCGTTGAGGGTGTTGCCATTATCGAAGCCACCCGCGCCGTGCCAAATGATATGACCGCCCGGAGCGATCAGGAAGCTTTCCGGAACACCTGAAACACCCCAGTCAATGGCGACACGACCTTCGCGGTCCGAAGCAATGCGCGTGTAGGGGTTTCCAGCCCGGGTGATGAAACCTTCAGCGTTTTCTGGTTTGTCTTTGTAGGCAATGCCCCAGATTTCGACCTCTTTCTTCAGCGAGAGCAGGGCGTCCATTTCAGCAATGCAGGGAATGCACCACGAAGCGAAGAAATTGATCAGGACAGGCTTTGTCTGCTGGCGAAGGTCGGTGGAAGAAAAACCCTCTCCGGGAGCCTGCGCGGGGAGGTCAAAATCAGGGATGACACGACCGGCGGCAGGCGCATGGATATCATGTGGATCGAAAGATCCGGCGCTCATGCCGGAGAGCATTTTCCAGAAAGCGACACCGGCAATGCCCGCTCCGGCAAGAGGAATTGCCATCAGGAAACGGCGGCGTGAGGGGGATATCTCGCTCATCGTGTGGTTTCCATGGTTGCGTTGTCAGCTTGATAACGACGTGGAGCGGCAATGCGGATACGGCGGTCAGAGAGTGAAAACACACCACCGATAGCCATGACCAGAGCGCCAAGCCACATCCACGGGGCCAGAGGATTCCAGTGAAGCCGCAGGACATAGGTCGCGGCTGGCCCTTCTCCATGGCTGTCGCCGATGACACCATAGAGATCGGCCAGCAGATTGGTGTGGATGGAGACCTCGGTTGTCGTCTGGTTCTGCGTATTGAAGCTGCGCTTTGAAGGATGCATGACGGTCACCAGATGCCCGTTCCTGCGGATTTCAATGCTTGCGACCAAGGCGGTATAGTTCGGGCCGGGTTCGGTTTTTACGCCGGTCAGCGTCCAGTCATATCCTGCCAGATGCTCCGTCTGTCCGATCGGAATTTCAACAATCTTGTGCTGTGCCTGCGACATGCCGGCAAGTCCAAGAACTGTGACTCCGACACCGGCATGGGCAATAGCCGCGCCGATTGCTGACCGAGGCAGGGCAAGAAGACGGCGGAATGACTGCGATGGGGACGTCCGGAACAGGGCGATACGTGTCGCAATGTCTGTGGCGGAAGAAGCAACGATCCAGACAGCAAGTGTCGCACTCAGGATCGGAAGGACGCCGGAAAGCCCCCAGAAGGAGATGGCGAACGCCACGAGAGCCAGAATGGAGGCAAGCCAGAGATGGCGCAGAACAGGGGCTATCCGTGCCCGTTTCCATGGAACCATCGGGGCGATGCCCATCAGTGCGAAAATGGGAATGGCGAGAGGGATGGTGGCGGCGTCAAAGAATGGCTTGCCGACCGAAATGGTGCGTCCGAACAGTAGGGACATGAAGGGGGGATACATCGTTCCGGTGAGAACGACGGCGCAGATAGAGCACAGCAGGACGTTGTTCAGGACCAGCATACCCTCGCGGGAGACGGGGGAGAACAAGCCTCCGGTGGTCAGGATAGGCGCACGCCATGCAAAGAGCGTCAGTGAACCGCCGATCACCAGAGCCAGTAGTCCGAGAATGAAGACGCCACGTGCCGGATCATTGGCGAAGGCATGCACGGAATTGAGAATGCCTGATCGTACGAGGAAAGTGCCGGACAGCGAGAACGAAAATGTTCCAATCGCCAGAAGGATCGTCCAGATTTTCAGGGTTTCGCGTTTCTCGACCACGATCGCGGAATGCATCAGAGCCGTTCCGGAAAGCCATGGGATCAGGGATGCGTTTTCGACCGGGTCCCAGAACCAGTAACCGCCCCAGCCCAGAACATAGTAGGACCACCAGGAACCAAGCGCGATACCACAGGTCAGAAAGCACCATGCGGCGACGGTCCAGGGGCGGACCCAGCGTCCCCACGTGGCATCGACACGGCCTTCGATCAGAGCGGCGACAGCGAAAGCGAAGGGAACCGCGAAGCCCACATAACCGGTGTAGAGAATGGGCGGATGAAAAGCGAGGCCGGGGTCCTGCAGCAGGGGATTCATGCCCTGTCCGTCCATTGGTGCAGGCCAGATCCGATCAAACGGGTCCGACGTGATCAGACAGAACAATTCAAAACCGGCTGCGACACCACCAAGAATTCCGATCACGCGTGCGCGCAGCGCCGCAGGAAGATTGCGTCCGAAACCCGCAACGGCAGCACCGCAGACCGCGAGAATCAGGGCCCACAGAAGGACCGAGCCTTCGTGATTTCCCCAGACACCGGTGATTTTATAGAGAAGCGGTTTCGCAACAGCGCTGTTTTCAGCAATATTTGCGACTGAAAAATCATTCGTGACCGCAGCGTAGATCAGGCAGCCGAAAGAAACGGCAAGGGCGAGAAGCTGCCCGATTGCAAGTCCGGGTGCAGCCGCCATCAGCCTGACATCACGTCGTTGCGCGCCAGCCAGAGGGAGAATGGTCTGTGCGAGCGCGATCGTGCAGGCAAGGGCCAGGGCAAAGCGGCCAAGTTCGGGATTCATCAGCGGTTCCGGAAAGACTGGCGTGAGAGACGAAGGAAGATCATGGGCTTTTGGGCTTCGAGCCAGGGGTCTGCGCCGTCATGCTGTTCCAGCTGGAGGCGTCGGGTGGTGGTCCGAATTTTGGATCCCATTTGCCACTTTTCTGCAGCGCTTCAGCCACTTCCTTGGGCATATAGGTTTCATCATGCTTAGCGAGGACTTCGCTGGCGGTAAAATCGTGATCAGGAGCCATGCTTCCAACCGCGACGACGCTCTGACCCTCACGGAACAGATCTGGCAGAATGCCTTCAAAATGAACGGTCACTGCGGCCTGCCCATCGGTGACTTCGAATGTGTTGATGGGTGTTTGCCCCTTGAGATCACGATGGACTGATCCGTTGACCACCATCCCACCGAGACGGATGGTGCGGTCGGACGGCGGTGGCTTTGATGCAACCTGTGAAGGCGTCATGAAAAAGACGATGTTCGACGAAAATGCGTTCAACGTCAGTCCGGCGGCAGCACCAAGACCGGCCAGACAGAAGACGACGAGCCAAAGGCGACGGGTCTTGCGTTTCATGTCGTTTCCCTTCGGCGTTTGCCGTCTCGACTGGCTTCCAGGGCGGCCAGACGTTTTTGTGCTTTTTTCAGCCGGAGCACCGCCGATATGGAAAGCCATCCAGTAACGGCGACTGTCAGACCATAAGCCGCCAGAATATAGGGAAGATGGGTCATGCGACCTGCTCCCCCTGATCCTTGCTTCGGTCTGTCACCGATCCGCTGGAACTGCCTCGTGCGGCCGGAGCCGACAATAACAGGCGAATACGGTTTTCCATCACTGCGGCGCGCAGGCGGGCAATGATAATGGCCACGAAACCCAGATTGAAGCCGATGGTGCAGATCAACAGCGGCCAGAGCATTTCGTGCGACATGGTGGGGGCCTTGCTCAGCGTGATGCTCGCGGGCTGATGCAGTGTGTTCCACCATTGAACACTGAACTTGATGATGGGCAGATCGACGGCTCCGGCCAGAGCGAGAATGGCGGCGGCGCGATAGCCGCGTTGCTGGTCGTCGAAGGCGCGGATCAGGGCGATATGGCCCAGATAGAGAAAAAACAGGACGAGCACGGAGGTCAGGCGGGCATCCCAGACCCACCATGTTCCCCACATTGGCTTCCCCCAGAGTGATCCTGTCGCCAGACAGATTCCTGTGACACAGGCACCGACAGGTCCGATTTCGGCGGCAGCCAGATCAGCAAGCGTATGACGCCAGACCAGAGAGAGGAGGGAACATAGAGCCAGGGCAAAATAACCGGACGAGGCCAGCCATGCGCAGGGCACATGGACATACATGATTCTGACCGAGTCCCCCTGTTGCCAGTCTGCCGGGGCAACGAACAGCCCCCATCCCAGCCCGATGGCCGTGACGATGATGGCCGGCCAGGTCAGCCAGGGTTGCAGTCGGGCAGAGAGCCGGAGAAACCGGCCGGGATTCGCGTAACGATGGAACAGGTCGCCAAGGCGTGCCATCAGGCCTGGGGTGGCAGTCAAATCTTTCCGTCTCCGGTTTTTACCGAACTGTGATCTGTTGCAGAAACAGGAAACCGAGCATCCTGTCGACTGCAGGGAGAGTTCGTTCTGCTCCTACACCATGATGAGAGACCTGACACGGGCCTGAGAGCATATTATGGATTGATCTGGTCCTGTTAACATCAAAAGTGGTGTAGTTCCGCACCCTGAAACCCGCCTGGAGAACCCGTCACATGCTGTTCAGTATTGTCTGCACCGATAAACCCGCTGGTCTGGAAACCCGTCTGGCGACCCGCGAGCAGCATCTGGCTTATCTGAAGACCTATGCCGACCGGATCCAGTTTGCCGGTCCGACATTGGGCACGGATGGGCGTCCCTGCGGTTCGTTGTTGCTGATCGACGTTGCAGATCGTGCCGAGGCTGAGGGGTTTGCCGCATCAGATCCCTATGCAAAAGCCGATCTCTTTGAAAGCGTTGTGATCCGTCCGGTGCGGACTGTTTTCCGTGACGGCGAATTGGCCGAGTGAGGGGAATGTCGGATTCAGTGCCGACCAGTCACGCGTACTGGTTGATCAAGTCAGAGCCAGATGCCTTTTCCTGGGATGAGCAGGTCGCAAATAGTGTTGAGCCTTGGACCGGGGTGCGCAACCATCAGGCGAAGAAAAATCTTCAGGCGATGAAAGTCGGGGATCTGGCGTTTTTTTACCATTCCAACGTAGGCCGGGAGATTGTCGGAGTCGTTGAGATTGTGCGCGAAGCATATCCTGATCCGACGGCGGAAGATGGTAAATGGGTTTGCGTGGATGTGCGGGCCGTTGGTCCAGTGCCACGTTCAGTAACCTTGCTTGAGATGAAGGCTGATCCTGAGCTTGCTGATCTGGCGTTGATTCGACAGTCTCGTCTGTCAGTGGTGCCTGTTTCCCCAAGCCATTGGGCGCATATCTGTGCGCTTTCGGGATGGATTAAGAGATAGGGTCAGCTTTTTCGTCACATTTCATGGCCCATCTGTTCTGAAGCGGCTTTTCTCCTCCGTCCGGTCTGTTAATGGTCTGGCAGTTTCAGACTTTTCGTCAGGGCAGAGGCAAGATGAGCCGGCAGCATCAGAAAGTGGCGACCGCGGGGCAGGAAAGACACGGTCAGACCGGAGATAATCGGGCATGGCTGATGCTTGGTTTTCTCTCCGTTCTGTGGGGGGGCTCGTTTCTGTTTTACAAGATTCTGGTTCCAGTCATTCCGCCGTTCACTCTTGTTCTGGGACGTGTTGGTTTTTCAGCCCTGTGCCTTCACGCAGTTCTGGCTTTTCGTGGGACTCCATTGCGGTTGAACCGATCGGCCATGCTGTGGATGTTCGTTCTCGGCACGCTGAACTGCGGATTGCCATTCAGTCTTTATGCTTGGAGTGAGCGTGTCGTTTCCAGTGGTGTTGCTGCGACACTGAATGCGACAACTCCCATCTTCACTCTGATTGCGCTGCATTGCGCCTATAGGGAAGAGCGCCTGACTCCGCGGATGGCAATGGGATGTCTGTGCGCATTCTTTGGCGTTGCCGTCTTGATCGGAAAGGATCTGTTGTCCGGTTTTTCGGGTGGTCAGATTGTTGGAGAACTGGCCTGTCTGGGGTCCACGATCTCCTATGCTATCGGAAATGTATTGGCGCGACGTCTGAAAGGATATCAGCCCTTGCAGCTTGCCGCAGGTCAGTTGACCGGGGCGGCCTTATTCGTTCTGCCGGGGGCTGTCATCTTCGAGGGGTGCAGTTTCCTGTCACCCCCGGATGTCGTCGCGTGGGGAGCGTGGCTTGGAATTGCTCTTCTGAGCACCTTTCTGGCCTATATACTCTATTTCGGAATTCTGAATCGTCATGGTGCAGCATATGTTTCGCTGGTGACGTTTCTGGTGCCTGTCAGTGCATTGTCGATGGGGGTCGTATTTCTCGGTGAGAAAATCGAATGGAATACTCTCGTTGGCGCATTGATGATCGGCTGTGGCTTGTTGGTGATAGATGGCCGTATCCTGCGGCGGATATGGAAGCGGGAAGAGCCGACCCCGGCCTGAGGCGGCGCTTCCCGGGAAATCTGTTTTTCGATCAGTGCGTCTGATGTTCAATTCCGGTCCGCTTCCCCGGAATTGGACGAAATTTTCCCTTGCGGAGTGCTGTTTCTATATCCTCCAGCGAGGCTCCAGCGGTTTCCGGCACGAGGAAAAAGACGAACAGGGCGCAGGCCAGATTGATCCCAGCATAGAGCCACATTGTTCCACCGAGAGAAACAAGCTCGACAAGCTGAAGGGCGGTTGCGGTGACCAGAAGGTTACTGCCCCACAGAACGGCAGCATGAAGGCTGGTGGCAGAGCTTCGCATGGGGAGTGGAAACATTTCCGAGCCAATCAGCCAGCCGACAACTTGAATTCCGCCGGAATTGAACAGCATGAACAGGAGGAGGAAGACGATTGTGGCATAGCTGCCGGCTGATCCCTTGTCAGGGTTCATGGCGAAGCAGAGGCCGAGCCCGATAAGGCTCAGAACGGAGCCGGGGCCCATGATCAGCACCAGACGGCGGCGACCGATCCTGTCCACGAACAGGCAGCCCAGCAGGGTCATGATGCAATATACGATGGCGACACCCAGGCTTGCGAGCAGCGCTGCAGAAGACCCGAAACCTGCATTGGAAAGGAAGGTCGGCGTATAATAGATCATCATTTCAAGCCCACCGGCCTGCGTGAAGAATGCGATCCCGAGTGCCGCGATCAGTGCGGGGCGGACCCATGGTTGCAGAAGTCCTTTCCAGCCACGATCATCTGCATCCATGTTTTGTGCATTGGCATTGATTTCAGAAATTTCTTTTCTGATGACGGATTTGTTTGAGCGAATCCTGCTCAACTGTTCGGCTGCAGATTTGATTCCTTCATTTTCCGCGACCCATCTTGGACTTTTTGGCAGAAAAAACATGGAGATAAGAACGAATAATGCCGGAACCGCGGACACGACGATCATCCCGCGCCATCCCCAAGATTCACGCATCGTAAAACCGACAATATTGGCAAGAAGTATCCCTATGCCGATGGCAACATTAAAAAATGTTACGAGATTCCCACGTTTTTCAGGGGGCGCGAGTTCAGAGATATATGTTGGGACAACCTGCGTCGAACCACCAACGGCGAGTCCGAGGAAAATACGCGAAATAATCAGAAAATTCACGTTCGGTGATGTGGCACATGCGATTGCACCAAGGATGAATATCGCAGTCACGATGATGACGGTTGCCCGTCGTCCAAAACGTTCCGAAGCACGCCCGAAACCGATGGCTCCAATTGTCGCGCCTGCGAGAATCGCAGCTGCAACCCATTCCTGTTGTGTTGTGGAGAGCGAAAAATCTTTTGTGATCAGGAGAAGTGCTCCTGATATTATTCCTGTATCGTATCCATAGAGGCCGCCGCAGATGGCGGACACGATGGCTGCGATACGAAGTGTGCGCTGTGCATTTGGAGAGATTTCAAGTGAATCGATAATTTTTTGCGTATGTGTTCGTCTGTCTGTTGTTGCTTCATGCATGCGCTTGTTCTCCCTGTATAAGATATGTGCGTTGGTTTTTCGAAGATGAAGACATAAATGCTCTTCTGATTTTGATCGGTTGGATGTGTTTTATGTTGAATGCGTCATGGTTTCCAGAGATAATTCACATTGCAAATATAATAATATAAATATTTATATGTTTTTAATTTATTATTTTTTATCAATGTAGGTTTTTTAATAAAACTATAAATCTATACGTTATAAAATTTAATTATTATTTATAATGAAATAGATATTATTTTATTTATATTTATATGTGTGCATCGACAATTTCGTGGGAAGTGCAAAAGATTGCTAAAATCTGGTTGGCAAATCTAGCCTGAAAGTTCTCGATATAGAGGTCCGTGCAGGAGAGGCAGAGCTCTCCGAAACAAGCTTCGATGTCTTTATGTGAACAGACCTTGCGGAACCATATATCCATAAGAGTTTATAGTGTGTCGTGCATGCTCTCATTGTCTGAGCTGAGTAGGGCATGTGCGTCAGTCCTTCTTCGTTTTTGTTGTAAGCTGAAGGCTGTCCCGCTATCGGAGGCGCGCGGTTCGAAATATCGGATGGGGCGAGCCGGCTGCATCCGACGTCGCCAATCAATCCGGGGGTAGGGAATGCTTCATGGGACATGATCATATGAACGTATCAGACGACCGGAATGTTTCCCCGGGGGCTTGCTCTTCCGTGGCGACAGCTCATGACCATGACCATGACCATGACCATGACCATGACCATGACCATGACCATGACCATGGGCATCACGGGCATCATCATCATGCTCCGTCGTCGTTCGGGCGGGCCTTCATGTTGGGGATGACGCTGAATCTGGTTTATCTGCTGGGTGAAGCCGTTTTCGGGGTCTTGTCACATTCGCTCGCCCTGTTGGCGGATGCTGGCCATAATCTGTCGGATGTACTCGCGCTTGGTGTGGCTTGGGTCGCAGCTTCTTTGGGGCAGCGTCGCCCGTCACGTCGTTTCACTTATGGGTTGAAGCGGTCTTCCGTTATCGCGGCTCTGGCGAATGCCGTTGCGCTCCTGCTTGTTACGGGAGGAATCGCATGGGAAGCGATTCTCCGCCTGTTTGAGCCAGAGCCGGTTGCCGGAATGCAGGTCATGATCGTGGCGGCTGTCGGGATTCTGGTGAATGGCGGAACGGCTCTTCTGTTCGTCAGGGGTGGGCAGGAGGACATCAATCTTCGGGCCGTATTTCTTCATATGCTGACGGATGCGCTGGCTTCTCTCGCTGTTGTCGTCGCCGGAGCCGCTGTTTTTCTGACAAAGTGGTATGTCATCGATCCGATCACCAGTCTTTTGCTGTCTATACTGATTGTTGCCGCGACCTGGTCTCTGCTTAAGGAGTCCTTGGCAATGGCTCTGGATGGTGTGCCAAAGGGCATTGATTTCGGTAAGGTCGAAGAATCTTTACGCGCTATTCCAGGTGTCAACGATCTTCATGATCTGCATATCTGGTCGATCAGCACGACAGAAACGGCGCTGACAGCCCATCTGGTTTGTCATGGCGCATCATCTGCGTCCGATGGGGAAGCGATTCTGACGCAGGCGCAATCATTGATGCAGCAACGTTTTAAAATTATTCACACCACTTTCCAGCTTGAGGATGAGCCCTGTGGTGGTTGTGTTCTTGATGGAGGCTGACGTTTGAGCTCCCTGTCCCCA
>JAAYUA010000045.1 GCA_012517935.1 Acetobacter sp.
TGGTCGTAATGGCGCTATTGACAGACCCTCGGCTTCGAGAATCTCTACCCATTTCCCGTTTGAGCCAAGACGGGGCCAGCTTCCACCGCCTGTAGCAAGGATGACGATATCGGCTTTCAGGACATCTTCTTCTTCCCCGTTGGTTTGCAGGCGCAGGGAACCATCGGGGGTAAAGCCTTTCCACTCTGTGCGCGTACGAAGTTTCACGCCCTGCTGTTCCAGGCGTGTCATCCATGCCCGAACCAGAGGGGAAGCTTTCATTGCGCGCGGGAAGATACGACCGGAGGAGCCGGTAAAGCAGGGTTGCCCCAGTTCTTCCGCCCAGGCGACGACATCCGTCGCAGAGCATGTCGCCAATGCCGGGGATAGCCATGATGCAGCCTCGCCATAGCGGCTGATGAAACGTTCCGGCGTTTCGCTATGTGTCAGATTCAGACCGCTCCGTCCCGCCATCAGAAGCTTTCGTGCCACACTTGGCATGCGTTCGATGACGGTAACGTGAATTCCCGAGGCGGATAGAACCTCCGCAGCAGTCAGTCCCGCTGGACCGCTACCGATAATGGCGGCCTGAGAAAAGGAAGATGGAAGCATAATGAGACGGATCCGGGAGTGAGGGCTTGGGTCATAAGCACAAAATTGTAATGAAACGATGACGTTTCAAAGAGTATCGAAGCTTTTCGAAGAGGAATGGACATTGCGTTATGGTGACATGATTACAACAGTGTTGCCTAAATAGCATTTCCATATGTTGCTTTGCGTTGCGAAACGTCCACCTGCATGCCAGACCCTCATTTATTACGACGCTTGATTACGTCGAACACGATTGATGGGAAGTTTGCTTATATGAAGTCTGTGCCCTCCTTCACGGGCCGGCTGCAGAAGACCGCCGGGGGATTCGTGCCCCGTTCGCTCCTTCTGACAGCAACGGTTCTTGCTTCATCACCGGTGGTATCCGCATATGCGGCAACCACCACGACAGCAGAGACTGCGAAGGCGAAAGTCGCTGCTGGCTCAACGGTCAAGACAACTGTAGACGCAGGTAAGGTTTCGAAAAAAGCTGTTGTTTCGAACGCTAAAAAAGCCAGTTTCGATGCATCAGGTTCAAGCGAAAATGTCGTTGTGACCGGTTCAGCGCTGCGTTCCGGGCGATATAACCCGAACCCGGTGCAGATCGTAACAGCAAAGGAAATGCAGCAGACATCGGCAACAACGCTGGGTGACTATCTGCTGCGTCTCCCTTCCATGGGATCCAGCGGCACGCAGAACACCACCCAGAATGGTGGTGGCGGTCTGTCCTGTGCAGATATCCGTAACCTTGGTTCAAGCCGTACGCTGGTTCTGATTGATGGCAAGCGTATGGTTCAGACGATGTCGAGCAGCGGCTCCTGCGCCGATCTGAACAATATTCCGTCCGACATGATTCAGAGTGTTGAAATTCTGAAAGATGGTGGCTCGGAACTTTATGGTGCGGATGCTGTTGCTGGCGTCATCAACATCAAGCTGCGTCATGATCTGCAGGGTGGCAACATCACGGCACGTGGTGGCATTACCGATGTGGGTGATGACAGGACTGGTAAGATTTCTGGTCGCTATGGCTTCAACTTCGACCATGGCAAAGGCAACGTGACGGTCTATGGTCAGTACATGACCCAGGGCGGCATCCTGCAGAAAGACCGTGGGTATCTGTCCAATCCGTGGACACAGAACACTGCGATTGGTGACAGCCCGCTTTACGGCTCAGGCTACTCCTCCGTTTCGCGTATCATTACGGCGAATGGCTCTGTCGTGCCCGATGGGAATGGCGGTTTCCGTCCTTTCTCCTCTTCAGATCGTTATAATTACGGTTCAGCTTCTTCTCTGCTCAGCTATTTGCAGCAGGGCTCTCTGGGTGGTGATGCGCATTACGACATCAATGACCACTTCAAGCTTTATGCAAATGTGCAATATACGCACAAGGCGACCGCTCAGCAGATGGCGGGTATGCCGGTGGCAGGCAGTATCTATCCCTCTACTCTGCCAGATCTGATGTATATGCCGAGTAATGCGCCATATTACAGCAGCAGCTGGGGTGATGACGCTTATATGTACCGTCGTTATGCGGAATACGGCGGGCGTGAGATGAACCAGGCCTCTGACACCTGGCAGGTGACGGGTGGTTCCAAAGGCACGATCATCGGCAACTGGGAATATGATGTTTCCATGAGCTATGGTTCCAGCCAGACTGCCTATAACACTCTGGGTCAGCTGAACTACCGTCATCTGATGCAGGTCTATGGCATTCGCCAGCTGGATCCCTCAAATGCCTCCAGTGCGGTCACTTATGATCCGTCGATCTGCGTTGCATCAGCGGGATGTGCTCTGGCAAATCCTCTGCAGGATCTGTCTGGTGCGGCCAAAGAATATGCCGTGTTCAACGAGCACGACAACGCGAACTATCAGTTGCGTGATTTCAATGCGCGTGTTCACAACGATCACGTCGTGAAGCTGCCTTATGAGCATGGTGGCGAAGTCGGTATTGCTGCGGGTCTGGAGCATCGTAGCGAGCAAGGCAGCTATCATGCTGACCCGCTGTCGATGAATGGTGATTCGTCAGGTAACTATTCTTCAAATACCGGCGGTGGCTTCAACGCGACGGAAGTCTACGCTGAAGCGAAGATTCCTCTTCTGCAGAACGCGTTCCTTGCAAAAAATCTGACGGTTGATGGTCAGGGACGTTGGTCGCATTACAATACGTTCGGCAGCACCCAGACCTGGAAGGTTGCTATCGACTGGGCGCCGGTGCGTGACATCAGCTTCTCGGCAACGCTTGGCACATCCTTCCGTCAGCCTTCCATCTCGGAACTGTATGGCGGTCAGGGGCTTGATTATAGTTCAGCAATTGATCCCTGCGCACAGGCCGGTTCTTATGGCGGTCTTTCCGGGAATGTCATGGCATATTGCCAGAAGCAGGGAATCAATACGGCAACATTCGAGCAGCCCAACTCCCAGATTCCGGTTATCTCTGGCGGTAATGCAAAGCTGAATCCGGAAACAGCCCGTACCTACACGATCGGCACGGTCATCACGCCGCGTTGGGTTCCGGGTCTGCGCGTTGGTGTCACTTACTGGCACTACACGATCAAGAACATGATCAATACACTGCCAACGCAGTATATTGTTGATGGTTGTGCAACCGGTTCTTCTCCGTCGCAGTGCCAGTTCATCAATCCACGAAACGCAGCCCAGCAGCTGACGACCGTTGAAAACGTTTATCAGAACGTGGGTGGCCTGCGGACCAGCGGTATTGATTTCGACCTGTCCTATCGTCTGCGTGTGACAGCAGTAGATACTTTCACGCTGTCAAATAACTTCCAGCAGCTGGTTTCCTATCTGCAGCAGAACGAGCCTGGTGGTCAGTGGAACAACTATGCCGGACGTCTGATTTATCAGGGTTATGGTGCAGGCATGCCGCGCGTGCGTGATTATGCGACCGCATCATGGCAGCATAAGAACTTCACCTTCACTTACATGATGAACTACACCGGTGGCATGAAGTGGAATGACGGCACGACCGATGTGTCCTGCAAGGAATTCTACTACTGCAAGACACCAGGCATCTTCTCGCACGATGTCACGGTTGGTTATACTCTGAACCACTGGAACTTCCTTGCTGGCGTCAACAACATTCTGGACAAGAAAGCTCCGTTTGTTGCTGATGGTGCAACGAATACGGCGGCCCAGATGTACAGCTCCGAAATCATCGGACGTTATGTCTTCCTTCAGGCTGGCGTGAACTTCTAAATCGCTCACGATCTGAAATCTTTCAGTATGTGAACGGAAGCCTCTCCTTCGGGAGAGGCTTTTTTTGTATCTCAGCTTCCCGGTGTGGGATTGATTTCCAGAGTGGTTAATTTCGGCATCGTTTCGTAATCATGTGACGCGATCAAGAGGAGCAAGAGACGTTGATGATGTTGACCAATATCAGACGCCTGATTTTGTGTGGGGTGCTGTTGTCCTCTGGTGCAGTATCGCTGGCACATGCCGATACGGTGCCGGTTCTGGTGATTCACGGTGGTGCCGGGGTAATCCGCAAAGGCATGACGCCAGAACGGGAAAAAACGGTAAGAGCAGCGCTGAAAGAAGCTCTGGAGGCGGGATACAAGCTCTTGCAGGAGGGGAAACCTGCGACCGATGCTGTTGAGGCTTCGGTGCAGGTTCTTGAGGATAATCCGGAGTTCAATGCCGGGCGAGGTGCTGTGTTCACCCATTCCGGTCAGAATGAAATGGATGCGGCCATTATGGATGGTGCGACATTGCGCGTTGGTGCTGTCGCCGGTGTGAAGCACGTCAAAAATCCGATCGCTCTGGCGCGTGCGGTTATGGATCATTCGCCTCATGTTTTCCTGATCGGTGATGGTGCGGAAGAGTTTGCAAAAACGCAGGGCATAGAGTTGGTGGATGCGTCATGGTTCCGCACGGAACGTCGCTGGCAGCAGTTACAGGAAGCTTTGAAGAAAGATCGTCTGAAGCAGGAAAAAGACCCGGATACGCATCATGGCACGGTGGGAGCGGTGGCTCTTGATCGGGATGGCCATCTGGCGGCGGCGACATCTACGGGTGGTTTGACCGACAAGCTCTGGGGGCGTGTGGGTGATTCGCCGATTCCAGGTGCCGGGACCTATGCCAATGAAGGTTGTGCGATGTCGGGCACCGGTTGGGGAGAATATTATATAAGGACCGTTGCGGCGCATGAGATCTGCATGCGTGTCACAATGATGGGGCAACCTCTGGACCAAGCCGCGGAGCAGGTCATCAACAAGGAGATTCCGCATCTTGGTGGCGATGGCGGTGCGATTCTGGTTGATGCGAAGGGAAATATCGCCATGCCGTTCAATACGGATGGCATGTATCGCGCATGGATCGGGCGTGATGGTGTTACGCACGTCGCCATTCTTAAGGACGATGTGCGGTAGATACAGAGCGTTTTGCAGTCATTCTGATGGTTGAGGATGGTCGTGTCTAAACAGCGCCCATTCCTCAATAATCCTTCCATCAGGAAGGTGGCAGATGCCTTGTGTGCCGGTTTCCAGAGTGCGTAGTTCGAGAGTTCCTCCGTGTTTGATGCACCATGTGGAAGCCGGATTCGCAAGCGTGTTCCGGGTTGCTTCATGTGGAGTGGAGCAGGCCGCTAAAATAAGGGTCGTGATAAAAAATATGGAGGATCGGGCGGGAGTGTGTCGCATGATGCAGAGTGAACCTCTTGACTGGCTTCCGGGAAAGAGGTAAGCGCCCGCCTTCCTACGGAACGCGGGAGACCATTCTGATTTCGGATTTCCGGAATCGGCGGGGTCGAAAGAACCGCGGTTCGGGTACCATATAAAGGAGTCCCGGATATGGCCAAAAAGATCGTTGGCTACATCAAGCTGCAGATTCCGGCTGGAAAGGCAAATCCTTCTCCGCCGGTCGGTCCCGCTCTCGGTCAGCGTGGCCTGAACATCATGGAATTCTGCAAGGCGTTCAATGCCAAGACCCAGGGTCTTGAGCCTGGAATGCCGATCCCGGTCGTTATCACGGCTTATGCGGATCGTACGTTCAGCTTCATCACGAAGACCCCACCGAACACCTACTTCCTGCTGAAAGCTGCCAAGATTTCCAAGGGCAGCCAGACGGTCGGCAAGTCAGCTGCTGTTGGCAAGGTCACGATGGATCAGTTGCGCACGATTGCTGAGGAAAAGCAGAAAGACATGAACGCGAACGACCTTGACGCCGCTGTGCGCATGCTGGTCGGTTCCGCCCGTTCAATGGGTCTGCAGGTAGAGGGCTGAGGAAATGGCAAAGAACAAGCGTCTGGCTGCTGCCCGTGCCACTGTTGATTCCACGAAGTTTTATGGTCTGGATGAGGCCATTTCACTCGTGAAGGGCAATGCAAAAGCCAAATTTGACGAAACTGTTGAGATTTCTCTGAATCTCGGTATTGATCCGCGTCATGCAGATCAGATGGTTCGCGGTCTGATTTCTCTGCCGAACGGAACGGGCAAGACCCTTCGTGTTGGCGTCTTCGCACGTGGTCCGAAGGCTGAGGAAGCCAAGGCTGCCGGTGCTGACGTTGTCGGTGCTGATGATCTGATGGAAAAGGTGCAGGCTGGCGAAATCGATTTCGATCGCTGCATTGCAACCCCTGACATGATGGCTCTGGTTGGTCGTCTCGGCAAGATCCTTGGTCCGCGTGGCCTGATGCCGAACCCGAAGCTCGGCACCGTGACAATGGACGTTAAGGGTGCCGTTACGGCAGCCAAGTCCGGTCAGGTTGAATATCGAGCCGAGAAGGCTGGTATTGTTCACGCTGGCGTTGGTAAGGCTTCTTTCGGAGCTGACAAGCTGGCTGAGAACATCCGTGCGCTGGTTGATGCCGTTCAGAAGGCACGCCCTGCCGGAGCGAAAGGCACCTACCTGAAGAAGGTCGCGTTGTCTTCGACGATGGGCCCGGGTGTGAGCGTCGATACGTCCAGCTTCTCAGCCTGAGGCGTTTGGCGGTATAAGAATGACACCACTTCTTTCGGGAAGTGGTTCTAGGGTCTTGTCTGAAAAGATGAGATCCGATCCTGTCCGAGACCGGCTGTGGCTTTGCCTTGATGACTTTCGGGTCGCATTCGGGAGATATGGATACCGGTTTTGCGGGCTTCTGCCTGATGCCGGGCTTTCCGTGGAAAAGGACAGGCGAACCGGATCATTCCTCCTGTCGGGGGCATGATTCAGGGGCAACCCGGTCTGATGATATCTTATCGTTGGACCATGACGGAGACGGGATTTGGACCGTAAGGAGAAGCGCGAATTCGTTGCCTCCCTGGCCGCCGTGTTTGCCGAGACGTCGATGGTGGTGGTTACCCGTAATGACGGGTTGACTGTTGCTGATGTGACGGATCTGCGTCGCAAGGTGCGTGCTGCGGGTGCAACGTACAAGGTCGCGAAGAACCGGCTGGCCACTCTCGCCCTGGACGGGACCCAGTTCGACGGCATTGCGCCGCTGCTGAAGGGGCCGACTGCGCTTGCGTGGTCAGCAGACCCTGTGGCTGTGGCGAAGGTGATCGTCGAGTTCGCCAAGACCAACGAGAAGCTTGTTCTGCTCGGTGGCGCTCTGGGCACACAGACGCTGGATGCGAATGGTGTCAAGGCGCTTGCTGAGCTTCCGTCGCTGGACGAACTCCGCGCGCAGCTGGTGGGGCTCATTTCGACCCCTGCCACGCGTATCGCGGGCGTTCTTCAGGCGCCGGCAGGACAGTTGGCTCGGGTCTTCGGGGCCTATGCCAAGACGGGCGAAGAGGCAGAAGCAGCCTAAAACGACGGCGTGGCGGAATATCCGTTCCGCGCTGTCGCGAAAAACGTTTGTGCGCCCGTGCAAAGCGGGTTGTGCATGTACCATCGGTATCTATATTAGGAAGACCATATCATGGCCGATCTGAACAAGCTTGTTGACGAGCTATCCGCTCTTACCGTTCTCGAGGCAGCTGAGCTGTCCAAGCTTCTCGAAGAGAAGTGGGGCGTTTCCGCTGCTGCTCCGGTTGCTGTTGCTGCTGCTCCGGCCGCTGCTGCTGCTGCGGTAGAAGAGAAGACCGAATTTGACGTCATCCTGGCAAAGGCTGGCGACAAGAAGATCAACGTGATCAAGGAAATCCGTGGAATCACGGGTCTTGGTCTGAAAGAAGCTAAGGACCTTGTTGAAGGTGCGCCGAAGACCGTTAAGGAAGGCGTCAACAAGGACGAAGCTGAGAAGATCAAGAAGCTGCTTGAAGAGAACGGCGCAAGCGTCGAGATTAAATAATCTGATGCTTTCGGCAGACATCGAAATATCTTTGGTGTTTGCTGAATCTGTGATCTGATTTCGGGCGGAGGCTGTTTTCAGTCTCCGTTCGTTCGTCTGTTGTGCTGGAAGTCATTCCAGTGCAATAGCGGGCAAAACAGGTGGTTCTGTATCTTCTTTGATGCAGGGTCATTTGACTTACACCAGTGCCGGACCGTCCGGCCACCTGTTGATGATCGCGCCAGCTGTCTGGCGTATCGGGTGGCCAGATGGTCCGACGGCATGGACGGGGCAGGGGATACGATGAACGCGATTTCAAAATCGTTCACTGGACGCAAACGCATCCGCAAGAGCTTCGGGCGTATCCCCGAAATCGCTCCAATGCCAAACCTGATAGATGTGCAGCGCGCATCTTATGAGGCTTTTCTTCAGGCGAACGTTTCGCCTGATGCACGTACGCAGACAGGCCTGCAGGAAGTCTTCCGTTCGGTATTCCCGATCAATGACTTTGCTGGTCGTGGCCGTCTTGAGTTCGTGCATTACGAATTCGAAGAGCCGAAATATGATGTCGAGGAATGCATTCAGCGTGGCCTGACATTTGCAGCGCCTCTGAAGGTTATCCTCCGTCTGATTGTCTGGGATGTAGACGAGGACACTGGTTCCCGCTCCATCCGTGATATCAAGGAGCAGCCCGTCTATATGGGTGACATGCCCTTGATGACGGATAACGGTACCTTCATCATCAATGGCACCGAACGTGTCATCGTCAGCCAGATGCATCGTAGCCCCGGCGTGTTCTTTGATCACGATAAAGGCAAGACGCATTCATCCGGCAAGTATCTGTTCACGTCACGCGTCATTCCTTACCGTGGTTCGTGGCTAGACTTCGAGTTCGATGCGAAAGACCTGATCTACGTCCGTATCGACCGCAAGCGTAAGCTGCCGGTAACGACCCTGTTGTATGCGCTTGAGGGAGCTCATTCCGAAGCCGCTCGCCGTGCACGGGCAGAGGCTGGCGGAGATGTTGATTCGATGGAAATCCGCGGCATGGATGCCGATGAGATTTTCGGTTATTTTTATGGAACCGTCACGTTCAACCGCTCGAATCAGGGCTGGGCACGTAAGTTCGACCCGGATGCTTTCCGTGGTCAGAAGCTTCTGGCGCCGCTCGTTGATGCGGATTCCGGTGAAGTCATTGCGGATGCCGACACCAAGCTGACCGCTCGTATGGTCCGCAAGATTGCCGAGACAACAAAGGTTGTTCTCGCAACGGATGCGGATCTGCTCGGACGTTTCGTTGCCCATGATCTGGTCAATATGGAAACCGGCGAGATTTATGCCGAGGCTGGTGAGGAACTGACAGAGGCGCGTCTGCGTGGTCTGGAAGATGCCGGCCTGACGGAACTCCCGACACTTGCAGTCGATTCGTCCAATGGTCCGTGGATTCGTAACACGCTGACGGTCGACAAGAACGCCAGCCGCGATGAAGCGCTGATCGATATCTATCGCGTTATGCGCCCGGGTGAGCCGCCGACTGCCGAAACGGCAGAAGCGATGTTCCGTGGTCTGTTCTTCGATCCGGATCGTTATGATCTGTCGTCTGTCGGTCGCGTGAAGATGAACATGCGTCTGGGTCTGGATTGTCCGGACACAGTGCGTGTTCTCCGCAAGGAAGACATTCTGCGCACAGTCAAGGTCATGTGTGACCTGAAAGACGGGCGTGGTCAGATCGACGATATTGACAACCTTGGTAACCGTCGCGTGCGTTCAGTCGGTGAACTGATGGAAAATCAGTATCGCCTTGGGCTGCTGCGTATGGAGCGTGCGATCCGCGAGCGTATGGGATCGGTCGATATCGATACCGTCATGCCGCATGACCTGATCAACGCGAAACCGGCTGCTGCTGCTGTTCGTGAATTCTTCGGTTCATCACAGCTCAGCCAGTTCATGGATCAGACGAATCCGCTTTCGGAAGTGACGCATAAGCGTCGTCTTTCAGCGCTTGGTCCGGGTGGTCTGACACGCGAACGCGCTGGCTTCGAAGTGCGTGACGTTCATCCGACACATTATGGTCGTATCTGCCCGATTGAGACGCCTGAAGGCCCGAATATTGGTCTGATCAACTCACTGGCGACCTATGCCAAGGTGAACAAGTACGGTTTCATCGAAACCCCTTATCGCCTTGTGAAAGATGGCGTTCTTCAGGATGGCTGGAAGTATCTTTCAGCCATGGAAGAAGAGAAGCTGGTCGTTGCTCAGGCGGATGCTTCCCAGAATGCGGAAGGTGCTCTGACGGATGAGCTGGTTTCCGTTCGTAAGAATGGTGACTTCCGTCTTGTGCCGCCGACTGAAGTGACGGCTTGTGACGTTTCGCCGAAGCAGCTTGTGTCTGTGGCTGCTGCATTGATCCCGTTCCTTGAGAACGACGACGCGAACCGCGCCCTTATGGGTTCAAACATGCAGCGTCAGGCTGTGCCACTGGTGCGTTCTGATGCGCCGTTGGTCGGCACGGGCATGGAAGCTGCGGTTGCACATGATTCCGGTGCGACGATCGTTGCACGCCGCGCTGGTATCATCGACCAGATTGATGGTGCGCGTATCGTTGTCGGTGTGACGGATGAAAGCGGTGCGACGCAGGGTGTGGATATTTACCGTCTGCGTAAATACTCACGTTCCAACCAGTCGACCTGTATCAACCAGCGGCCTCTGGTTCGTGTAGGTGATCGCGTTGCTGCCGGCGATATTATTGCTGACGGTCCGTCCACAGAGTTGGGTGAACTGGCGCTTGGCCGTAACGTGCTTGTCGCGTTCATGCCCTGGAACGGTTACAACTTCGAAGATTCAATTCTGATCTCAGAGCGTATTGCGCGTGATGACGTCTTCACTTCGATTCATATCGAAGAATTCGAAGTCATGGCTCGAGACACGAAGCTGGGTCAGGAAGAAATTACCCGTGACATTCCGAATGTCGGCGAGGAAGCCCTGCGCAACCTCGACGAAGCCGGTATTGTCTATGTCGGTGCCGAAGTTAACCCTGGCGATATCCTGATCGGTAAGGTGACACCAAAGGGTGAAAGCCCGATGACGCCGGAAGAAAAACTTCTTCGCGCCATTTTTGGTGAAAAGGCTTCTGACGTTCGTGACACGTCCCTGCGTCTGCCGCCGGGAACGACGGGCACGATCGTTGATGTTCGCGTCTTCTCCCGTCGTGGTGTTGACAAAGACGAACGTGCGATGGCGATCGAGCGCGCTGAGATCGAGCGTCTGGCGAAAGATCGCGACGATGAACGCGCGATTCAGGAGCGTTCCTTCTATAACCGTCTGCGTGAGCGTCTGATTGGCCAGGTTGCTGGTGCAGGCTTCAAGGGTATTCGTTCGGGCACGGATATTACCGAAGAAGTGCTGGCCGAGCATCCCAAAGGTGCATGGCGTAATATCGTTGTTGCTTCTGACGAAGTGATGGCTGAGCTTGAGACGCTGCGTCGTGAATTTGACGCTTCTGTTGGCAAGATTCAGGCGCGTTTTGACAGCAAGGTTGAAAAGCTTCAGCGCGGTGATGAGCTGCCGCCTGGCGTGATGAAGATGGTCAAGGTCTTCGTGGCAGTGAAGCGCAAGCTTCAGCCTGGAGATAAAATGGCCGGTCGTCACGGCAACAAGGGTGTCGTATCCCGCGTTGTTCCTGTGGAAGACATGCCTTTCCTTGAGGATGGAACGCCGGTTGATCTGGTGCTGAATCCGCTGGGCGTGCCTTCCCGTATGAATGTCGGACAGATCCTTGAAACGCACCTTGGCTGGGCCTGTGCGCGGATCGGTAACGGTATTGGGGAGCTGGTTGATGAATATCAGCGCACCGGCGAGAAGAAGCAGGAGCTGCTGGACGAACTGAAGGATGTCTACGGCGAGAGCGTCTACAATTCGTCGATCGTCGATATGACGAACAACGAACTTGTTGAGTTGTGTGGTAATCTGCGCAAGGGCGTGCCGATTGCAACACCAGTGTTCGATGGTGCATCCATTCCGGATATCGAAGCGATGCTTCAGAAAGCCGGAGTCGATAAATCTGGCCAGTCCCAGCTGATTGATGGCCGTACTGGTGAGGCTTTCGAGCGCAAGACGACCGTTGGCTACATCTACATGCTGAAACTGCATCACCTTGTTGATGACAAGATTCACGCACGTTCAATTGGTCCGTATTCTCTCGTTACGCAGCAGCCCCTGGGCGGTAAGGCCCAGTTCGGTGGACAGCGTTTCGGAGAAATGGAAGTCTGGGCTCTGGAAGCTTATGGTGCGGCTTACACCCTGCAGGAAATGTTGACTGTTAAATCCGATGACGTATCGGGTAGAACAAAAGTCTATGAAGCGATCGTCCGTGAACAGGAAGATTTTGAGGCCGGCATTCCAGAGAGCTTCAATGTTCTCATCAAGGAACTCAAATCGCTGGGCCTTAACGTCGATCTGGAAAATGGCGGCGAGTGATATTTCGGCGGAGCTTCGCTCCGCATCTGACCGGCTGCATACGGAAATCACGTATGCAGCCGTTTATTGCCTGAATGGTTTTAACAGACCGGAACGCGGAAGTGTTTTTCTTCCGCCAGGTGGGGGCGGCACCTGTAGCTTTACGGTCTCGGAGGTTTTCGGCACATGAATGAACTCATGAAAATCCTCGGCCAGACAGGCCAGGCCGCAACCTTCGATCAGATCCGGATTCAGCTCGCTTCCAGCGAGCAGATCCGTTCCTGGTCGTATGGTGAAATCAAAAAGCCCGAGACGATTAACTATCGTACGTTCAAGCCGGAACGTGATGGGCTTTTCTGCGCGCGCATTTTTGGTCCGATCAAGGATTATGAGTGCCTGTGCGGCAAATACAA
>JAAYUA010000046.1 GCA_012517935.1 Acetobacter sp.
CATGCAGATCGCCCAGAAAATGGCAGGTTACAGTCTTGGTGGGGCCGATCTGCTCCGTCGTGCGATGGGCAAGAAGATCCGTGCGGAAATGGATCGACAGAGGGAGATCTTTACGGAGGGAGCGACCGGACGCGGAATCCCTCAGGAAAAGGCCGTTGAAGTTTTCGACCTGATGGCCAAGTTTGCTGATTATGGCTTCAATAAATCCCATGCTGCGGCTTATGCGCTGGTGTCGTACCAGACCGCATGGATGAAGGCGAACCATCCGGTCCCATTCCTCGCGGCCTGTATGTCTCTTGCCCGCGAACGTACGGATAAGCTGGCCGCATTGCGTCAGGAAGCTGAACGTCTGGGAATTGAAGTTCTTCCACCTGATGTGAACTATTCCGGCCCTGATTTCAGGGTTGAAAAAGCAGAGGATGGAAGCCTCAAGATTCGCTATGCGCTTGCAGCTGTCAAAAAAGTCGGTCTGGCAGCCATGGAATCCCTTGTCGCGGCTCGGGGTGAGAGGAAGTTTTCGGATCTTTCTGATTTTGCGGCGCGGGTTGATCCGAAATTTCTGAACAAGATGCAGATCGAAAATCTTGCACGTGCGGGCGCATTCGATACGCTGGAACCCAATCGGGCGAAAGTGTTCGGATCTGTTGAATCCCTGTTGCGTCGCGCGCAATTGCGGGCTCAGGAAGAAAATAGCGGCCAGATAGGGTTGTTTGGTGAACCTGCGCGTGTTGAACCCGTGCGTCTGGCTGATGTGGTTGATTGGCCTGAATTTGAGAGGCTCGGTTACGAAGCCGATGCCATTGGCTTTCACATGACCGGTCATCCACTCGATGCATACGCCAGCACATTGCGGCGGATGGGTGTGACGCCCATGTCGCGTCTGGCTCAGGCTGCTGAAGCCGGAGTGGGGCGCGTGAAAATCGCAGGATGCGTCATTGACCGGAAAGAGCGTCCGACCCGGAGTGGCAGCAAGATGGCATGGTTGCGTCTTTCAGATGCTTCGGGAGCGTGCGAGGTGACACTGTTCTCTGAAGTTCTTGGGCGTGTGCGTGATATTCTTGTGGCCGGACGTGCGGTCATGGTGACGGCCGAACTGAAGCTCGAAGGAGAGGCGCTTCGTATCACCGCTTCGGATCTTGCCGACCTTGAGCAGGTGGCGGCCCAGAGTGGCAGCGAAATGCGGGTGTGGCTGGATCGTATTGAAGCTGTGCCGGAAGTCAGTGAGATTCTGGGGCGGTATAAGGGTGGAAATGGACGCGTTATGCTGTTGCCTTCAGTGGGAGAGGCATGTGACGTTGAGGTGACATTGCGCGGCGGCTATCGCGTCAGCCCCATTCTCGTGCAGGCATTGCGCACTGTGCATGGGGTGGAGCGGGCGGAGCAGTTCTGATCTGGCGGCCAGATCATGAGGCGGTGTCAGCGGAGGGTTCTTTCCATGTCCGGAAGGTAAGAGGCAATTCAGGCATAATATTGCTGGTGCGCGTTGTGCTGGCGGATCAGAGTCGAGGTTCACTGGATGGAGATCGTCATGCAGCCGTTTCCTCTTGATCAGGCTTTTACCTTGCTTGAACCCGGGCCAGTGACGCTCGTGACGACGCATGATGGGGAGCATGACAATGTCATGACCATCAGCTGGACCATGGTGCTGGATTTTGACGCACGTTTTGCGATCACCACCGGTCCATGGAATTATTCGTGGAACGCCATCAGAAAAACGAGGGAATGTGTGATCGCCATTCCATCTTCGGAGATGCTCGATACCGTTGTGGGGATCGGTCTTTGCTCAGGTGGAGATACGGACAAGTTCAAAAAATTCGGTCTTGTCCGCCGCAAGGCGAGCAAGGTGGATGCTCCGCTTCTGGATGAGTGCCTTGCGAACATTGAGTGCCGGGTTGTCGAAATCATAGAATCTTATGGTATTGTCATCCTTGAGGGGATGGCTGCGCATGTCAGTCCGCATCGTAAGGGGAAATCGCTCCTCCATGCCGTTGGCGATGGCACATTTACCACTGATGGAACGACACTGGATCGACGTATGATGATGCGTCCGAAACTGCCATCGAGTGTTATCCAGCCGTGATTTACGCAGGGTAGTGATGATTGTGGCGCTCAAGAAGGAGCGACACACTTGCATTTCTGAGGAAAACTGGTCATATCCCGCCACGCCTGATGCCTCCACGGAGGTGACAGGACTTCGCACGCGGCGTTCTCAGGGCTGGTGTTCGACAGGATCGGACCGATGCGCCGCGGAGGTAAAACCAGAACTTAAGGATTATGCATCATGGCGATGCCTGACTTCACACTTCGTCAGCTTCTCGAAGCCGGCGTCCACTTCGGTCACCATACCCGTCGCTGGAACCCACGCATGGCGCCGTATCTGTTCGGTGTTCGCAATCAGGTTCACATCATCGACCTGCAGCAGACTGTCGTTCTTCTTGATCGCGCTCTGCAGGCTATCCGCAACACTGTTGCTGGTGGTGGCCGCGTTCTGTTCGTTGGCACAAAGCGTGCTGCTGCTGACCAGATCGCAGAAGCTGCACAGCGTTGCGGACAGTATTATGTGAACCATCGCTGGCTCGGCGGCATGCTGACCAACTGGAAGACCATCACAGGTTCCATCAAGCGTCTTCGCAGCATCGAAGAAATGCTTGCTGGTGAAACCGGTGGTCTAACCAAGAAGGAAATCCTTGATATCACCCGCGACAAAGAGAAGCTTGAGCGCTCTCTTGGCGGCATCAAGGAAATGGGTGGACTGCCGGACATCATCTTCGTGATCGACACGATCAAGGAGAAGCTGGCGATTGAGGAAGCCAACAAGCTTGGTATCCCGGTTGTTGCGATCCTGGACAGCAACTCCAACCCGCAGGGCGTGACCTTCCCGGTTCCGGGTAACGACGATGCAATTCGTGCAATCGAACTGTATTGCAACCTTGTCTCCGGCGCTGTTCTGGATGGTATCTCCGCTGAACTGGCTGCTTCCGGCCATGATGTTGGTGCTTCCGAAGAACTGCCGGTTGAAGCAGAAGTGGTGACCGAGGCGGTCGAAGCTGCTGCACCTGCAACGGAAGAAGCTGCTCCGGTTGCCTGAAGCTTTTCCGGAGCCGAATCATGCTCCGGGAATGACAAGATATAATTTTTCACGGCGCACGTTGTCCGATATGGATGGCGTGCGATCGCATTTGACATGGAGGATTTGTCATGGCGGAAATTACCGCAGCCCTGGTGAAGGAACTTCGCGAGAAGACCGGCGCCGGCATGATGGATTGCAAGAAGGCTCTTACGGAAGCCGCTGGTGATATTGAGGCTGCAATCGATTGGCTTCGCACGAAAGGCCTTGCTGCTGCTGCGAAGAAGTCCGGTCGTGTGACGGCTGAAGGTCTTGTCGCTGTTGCTTCCGGCCCGCGTAGTGCAGCCATGGTTGAAGTGAATGCTGAAACAGACTTCGTTGCACGTAACGAAGCGTTCCAGAAATTCGCTGAAGAAGTTGCCGAAGTTGCTCTGAAGGTTGGTGAAGATCTGGAAAAGATCCGTGCCGCCGTTGTTTCTTCGGGCCGCACCGTTGCTGACGAAATCACACATCTGATCGCCACCATTGGTGAGAATATGTCGATTCGTCGTGTTCGCGTTCTTGAAGTGCCGTCTGGCGTTGTCGCTACATATATCCATGGCGCACTGAAGCCGAATCTTGGCAAGATTGGCGTTCTGGCGGCGATTGAAGCACCGGAAGCAAACGACGCGATCGAGGCTCTGGGTCGTCAGGTTGGCATGCATGTTGCTGCGACCCGTCCGGCTTCTCTGGATGTCGCAGCAATCGATCCTGCAGCAGTCGAGCGTGAGCGCGAAGTGCTGAAGGAGCAGGCTCGTGCATCAGGCAAGCCCGAAGCCATCATCGAGAAGATGATCGAAGGCCGCATTCGCAAGTTCTATGAAGAAGTTGTTCTTCTTGAGCAGGTGTGGGTGCATGACGGTGAAAGCCGCGTGAAAGCCATTGTTGATAAGGCTGGCGTCAAGCTGAAAGGCTTCGAGCGCTTCCATCTTGGTGAAGGCATCGAGAAGGAAGAAAGCGACTTTGCAAGCGAAGTTGCAAAGGCTGCCGGGGGCTGATCTGTCTTCGGACATGTCAATGAATGAGGGCGGGACTTCCCTGAACTGGGAAGCTCCCGCCCTTGTTTTATCTGCCGTTCCCTATGGCGAAAGCGATCTGATTGTTCATGTATTCACCCGCTCTTATGGCGTGGTGCATGGTCTGGTGCGTGGTGGTGCCAGTCGAAAGCAGATAGCCTCATGGCAGGTCGGCACACTGATTGCCGCACGCTGGAAAGCGCGTCTGGAAAGACAGCTTGGCACGTTGACCGGAGAAGTCGTCCGGATATCAGCTGCAAATCTTCTGAACGCGCCACTTGGTCTGGCGATGCTGATTTCGATCTGCGCCATCGCCGATGGAGCATTACCGGAACGTGATCCTTTTCCGGATCTTTTCGATGACACTGTAGCCGTTCTGCTCTCTCTGTCCGATGATCCAATCGGGGCGGAAAAATCGGGCATGGCCCTGTTGTTGCGCTGGGAGATGGCGCTTCTAGGCGATATCGGCTTCAGTCCCGATCTGTCCTGCTGTGCCGTGACTGGCGCGAAGGAGGATCTGGTCTTTGTTTCTCCGAGAACCGGGAGAGCGGTTTCCCGGGAAGGCGCCGGGACATGGGCATCGCGTCTGTTGCCATTGCCGTGTCTGTTTACAGATTCCACCATATCCGGAACACCGGATGACTGGAGAGACGGTCTGCGTCTGACAGGACATTTTCTGGCTCGAGAGGCTTTTGGTCAGTTGCATCGACCGATGCCAGCCGCCCGAATCAGGCTGATTGACAGAATATCGACCCTTTGCGAACGAGAAGGGGATTTTGGCTGATCTTCTTGCTGCTGATAGCCCAAATTCATGTCATCTTATTTGGTATTGATGCCATCGTTCTTTCCATGATTTTGTGATAATCAGCGTGTATGGGCAAAGAAATTCATACGCTTACCGATGCTGGCGCTACTCTGGATCCGTCTCCGGCGGAGCTTATGGCGAGACGTCCTTATCTGACGGCTGATCCTGTTTGTGGCCTTGTTCTTGAAGACGTCCCTCTGAACGCGATTGCGGACGCGGAAGGCACGCCTGTCTGGGTCATGAGCGCTGGTGTTCTGCGCGAGCGGGCCAGACGTCTTCTTGCTGCAGTCAAGGACTCTGGACTGCCTTTGTCTGTGCATTTCGCAGTCAAATCGAACGATCATCTTGCCGTGTTGCGTATTCTGGCTCTGGAAGGGCTGGGAGCGGATGTCGTTTCGGGCGGAGAGTTTGCCCGAGCCTGTCGCGCGGGAATTTCTCCACGGAGAGTTATTTTCTCAGGTGTTGGCAAGACAGACTCCGAACTTGATGCCGCCCTGATGGCTGGTGTGGCGCAAATCAATGTCGAAAGCGCTGAAGAGCTGGAGATTCTTTCCAGTCGCGCCAGTAACCTCGGATGCTCGGCTGGCGTTGCCCTGCGTGTAAACCCCGATGTCGATGCTGGCACACATGAAAAGATCACGACAGGATTGGCTGGGAATAAATTCGGCATTCCTTATGCCGAAGCTCTGGCTCTTTATCGTCGTGCTTATGAATTGCCCGGAATCAAGCCACTGGGCTTCGCGACCCATATCGGCAGCCAGATTTCTTCACCGGTTCCTTTCCGCCAAGCCTATGCACGGATTGCCAGCCTTGTGCGTGACGCGCGGGCGGCTGGCCTGCCAGTGGAAATTGTCGATTGCGGTGGTGGACTTGGTGTTTCCTATCGTGATGAAACAGAGTGTTCTCCGGATGCCTTTGTCGGCGCCATTCGTCGCGAACTGGGTGATCTTGATGTCCAGCTTGCGATGGAACCTGGTCGTTGGATCTCCGCCCCGGCAGGCATGCTGCTGAGTTCTGTCATTTTGAGAAAATCTGTGACGGGTGGAGCGCCTTTTATCGTGATCGATGCCGCGATGAATGATCTGGCCAGACCCAGTCTTTATGATGCCTGGCATGGTCTTTTGCCCCTTGCGCCTCATCTGCTGCATGCGGATATCGAACCGGCGCATCTGGTTGGGCCTGTGTGCGAAAGTGGAGACAGCTTTGGTCGCAACCGTTTGTTGCCTCATCTTTCACGGGGTGACAGGATCGCCCTGCTGGACTGTGGTGCCTATGGTTCGGTGATGAGTTCTACCTATAATGCACGACCATTTGCGGCGCAGGTGCTGGTTGATGGAAATCGGTGGTCGGTGATCAGGCCAAGACAGAAAGTTGAGGAACTCTGGACGACAGAGCAGATGCCGGAATGGTTGATGCCTGAACCGGCATCGGAGGCAGGTTGAGCGAAACAGAAGACAGGCAGGTGGCTGATTTCTCTGAAGAGGGGAAAAAAGACGGCATGAAGCGCCTCGCCGCAGCGAGATTGCGGGCCAAGCGTGTTCTTTCTGTCGAAGCTATCTGGCGCATCTGTGTCCCGGCACTGACCGTGGTCGGGTTGTTTGCTCTGATGGGATTGCTGCGTTTGCCGCAAATCCTTCCTGATTTTTTGCATGGACTCTTGCTTGTCGCGATGCTGCTGCTGGCTGGCGGTCTGCTCTATCGGGGAGGCAGAGGGTTTCGTAAGCCATCTGTTTCAGAGACAGATCAACGCATCGAGCGCGTATCGGCTCTTGATCATCATCCCCTGACCTTGTTGACGGATTGTTCCTCCGGGGTCGGCTCGAGTGAAGTCTGGGAAATCTGGCAGGAAAGAGTGCTGTCTGGGTTGGGGCCACTGCGAGCAGGTTGGCCCCGATTATCCATGCCAGCACGTTCCGGATGGAAATTTTCCGTTCTGTTGGTTCCCGCTTTGGCGGTGGCCCTGTTTCTCGCCGGGCCGAAAGCGGGTGGACGTCTGGTAGCAGCGTTTTTGCCTGGATATGATGATCCGGACGTTCCCATGCCACATGTTGAGGCCTGGATCACGATGCCCAATAGCGTTTCTGGATCTCCGATATTCCCGCGTCCGGGCGCTGAGATCCCATCGGTTCCGGAAGGGGCTCGACTGGAAATCAGTGTAACGGGTCTGCGTTCGTTTCCCAAATGGCATGGCAGCGGAATTACCCACCTTTCTGGCACAAAGCTTGACGATTCAAGCTGGAGAGGCAGTGCAGAATTATCCGGTTCTGGTGACGTTCGTCTCACATCGCGTGGACGCGTGATTGGGGAGTGGAACATTGCTGTCATCCCGGATGATGCGCCCACGGTGGAATGGGGGACGCTTGCGAAGGCGACAGATTCCAAGAAATCACCAAGGATCGAATGGAGAACGCCGTTTCCATTCAAGGTGAACAGCGGAAGAGGGCTGGCTGATCTGCATGTGGAACTCCGACCGGAGCGACATTTTTTTCCGGGAACCAGGCGTGAAGTCACACTTCCTATCCCTCTTTCCGGTCAACCGACGAAGACGGAAGGTGTTTATGAACCGGATCTTTCGGCTGATCCTTGGGCGGGAGAAAAGGTAAGGGCGGTTCTTGTCGCGCGCAGCATCAGTGGGAAGATCGGACGCAGCAAAGAGATTGTTCTTACGCTGGGGCAACGGAAATTTCGTTCTCCTGTTGCGCGCGCGGTTCTGGATTTGCGTAAACGTCTTGCGTTGAGCGGTGAGAAGCTGTCCGCAGCTTCTGAAGATTTGCTTGCTTTGGGCGAGGTGCCGGGAACCGTTCGTGATAACACAGGGATTTTTCTCAATCTTGTCGCAATAGCGGCACGTCTGACGAATGAAGATGTGCTTCCGGAAGAGATCCGCGAAGAAGCGGTGGCGCGGTTATGGGATCTCGCGCTTGATATCGAGGATCATGTTCAAAGCGGAGCCGCCGCAGCTGAGGCTTCTGTGGATGTCCGTGCCGCGCAGGAAGCTGTTTCAGCTCAGTTAAAGCATATGGAACAGGATCATGCGCATGGTCAGGAAGATCAGGCCGAACTCAAGCGCCGGATGGATGTGCTGAAACAGGCAATTGCCCGTCGAATGCAGGCTTTGGCGGATCGTGCTCTGGCCGAACATACTGCGGTGCCGGACATGCAGGGCTTTTCCCAAAATGGGAATGAAGCTTTTTCCCGCCTCATGCAGAAATTGCAAAGGGACGCGGCGGAAGGGCATTCAGAATCTGCTGAAGAACGTCTTCATGAGTTGGAAGATTCCATTGAACGGATGAGAAATGCCACGCCACAGGATCTGGCGGCTCTGGCTCAGAGGATGAAAGCAACCCAGCAATATATGGAGCAGAAACAGGCTCTTGCTGATCTTGTGAAACAACAGAGACAGCTTCTGGATCACACGCAAGGCAGAGTGGATCGGAAGCGTAAGTCTGAAAGGACAGCAACCCAGCAAACAGATAATGACTGGGATTTGACCAATTTGTCGCCAGACCAGTTGATGCAGGGGCTTGGAATTCCTTCTCCATCTCCGCAGGACGAAAAGAGTGGAGATAAGCAGGCTGCGGATTCTTCTTCGGAAAGTGATCAGAATGCCCGGAAATCCGACAGGGCGATGCAGCGTGCTCTGGCTCGGGCGATGGATGAGCTTTCAGATGAATTTCACGATCTGACGGGCAAGGACGTCAAAGCCTTTGCCAGTGCAAAAGACGCGATGAAACATGCGGCTGATTCATTGAAAACAGCAGATGATGATGCGGCGGTTACTGCGCAACGTAAGGTTCTGACCGATCTGCAAACCGGGCAGAAAGAGATGCAGCAGAGCGTGAAGGAATCTTCATCCGGTGGGCCTCCATCTTTTCTTCCATCTTTCAGTTCAGGTGGTTCGCAGGGGGCAAAGCCACGCCCGGGCGCCGGGAGTGGGGATGATCCCGGGGATGAAGATGAAGGTCAGGAAAGCGACGAAAAGGACAAGGATCCTTTGGGGCGGACCGCGGGAGAAGGTAACGACACGGGTGATTCCGGCAGCAAGCTTCCTGACACTTACGGCAAACAACGTGCTCATGAGATTGAAGAGGAGTTGCGTCGCCGTGATTCCGACCGGACACGTTCTCAGGAAGAGTTGCAGTATCTGGATCGTCTGTTGAAATCGTTTTGAGTATGCAGCCGGAGCGAGCGTTCAACAGCCATGGACCCGCGGGACATCGCTCCCGGATGCGGGAACGTGTGGTGCTGCGTGGCGCAGATTCTCTGGCTGATTATGAAATTCTCGAGATGCTGCTTTATTTCGGGATTGCACGGCGTGATACGAAGCCGCTTGCCAAGGCGCTGATCAACCATTTCGGTTCTTTGCCAGGCGTGTTGCAGGCAGATGAGACTGCGTTTGCTGTTGCGGACTTCCCGAGTGTCGTGTTTCCGGCATTGGAACTGGTCAGGAAAGTTGCAACCTGTATCGCCGGTTCCGATCCTCGGGAACGGTTGAC
>JAAYUA010000047.1 GCA_012517935.1 Acetobacter sp.
CTTCCCTCCTAAAGCTGTCTCTCCGTTTCAAAATTGAACAGATAGGCGGCGATCGCCTCATGCAAGTCATACAGACAATTGGAAGAGTTTTCCGAAAACTGACATTTACCAAGTGTAATAGTGCATTGATCGAACATCTTGCCGTTAAATCTTTCTGAATGCAGCAAAGTCGCATATTCCATGATCATGCGATTTCTGACCCGAATAAAGTCACTGCAAGCTCTGGAAGCTTCTGCTCGACATGGTAGCTTTGTAGGTGCGGCCTCTGAATTGGACGTCACCCCTGCGGCTGTGGGACAACTCGTGCGTTCACTTGAAGACTGGGTAGGCTGCCCTCTTTTTAAGCGTTCCCGCTCGGGACATGAACGCCTGACACCCACAGCAGAAGCTTGTGAAGCCCTCAGTGATATTACACACGGTTTGGACTTGCTGGAGGCAGGTCTGAAAAAGCTAAGAGGGCGTAAAGCGCGCTCCATTGTGGTGATCACCGCCTCTCAGGCGCTGGTTGCCAGCTGGCTTCTGTCTCGCTTGAACGATTTTACCTCGGCATATCCAGACATCGACGTCCGTCTGGACGTTTCTGATCGTGTTATGGATCTGACACAAGGTGACGCTGACATTGCCATTCGTTGCGGGATGGGGACATGGAAAGGCGTCAAGGCTACCTACCTCATGGACGAGGAAATAATTGCTGTCTGCCATCAGCGTCTCTTGCCATCGCATGGAAAGGTTGATGCGAACTGGATCGCCACCCAGACTTTGATCCATGACGGCTCTGGACATCCTGAGGGTGATTTCCCCACATGGGAAAAATGGCTGACACAGGCTGGCGTTGCTGAAGTGCCGACTGATCACGGGTTCAGCATTAACTCAGCGGCTGCCGTTATTCAGGGAGCAGTTGCTGGTCGCGGTGTAGCCCTTGTCCGAAAGCGGCTGGCCGCACTGGAGATCGAAAGCGGTCGGCTCGTTCATCTTCTTCCGGATCAGCGTTGGCCTGTGAAATGGGCGTATTATGTCGTTGCGACGAACAAGGCATTACGACGCTATGAAGTGAATGCCTTTCATGACTGGCTAACGACAAAAATTGCACTCCAGCCGGAAGGTACTTCTTCTGAAATCTGAAACGGTCTCCCATAGAAAATGATGTCCGGATCGGTGAGGGAAAGCGATAGACGAGAAAGTTTTTCTTTGTTGTCGATGTCGTTGAAATGGGTCGTGGTTTTATATTCTGTCATTCATTGTGCGCTTCAGTTGGAAGTAGCAAGGATGACAGGTCGATGCTTGGTGGAAAGACAGCACTTGTTACAGGCGGTTCTAGCGGCATCGGACTAGCATCTGCCCGTAAACTGCTTGAACAGGGCGCACGTGTCGCGATCACGGGACGCTCGCAGGACAAGCTCGACAAAGCGGTTGCAGACCTCGGCGGGGATCGCGTACTGCCTCTTCAATGCGACGTCGGGTCCAATGAAGATCTGGAGCGCGCTGCCAAGTGCTTGAAACAGGAATACGGTGCGCTAGACATTCTGTTCGCCAATGCGGGGCTCGCTTACGGGACACCTCTGGGGAGCACCGACGAAACCGCCTATAACCGTATGATGGACGTCAACGTCAAAGGCATCTTCTTCACAGTCCAGACTTTTCTGCCCCTCATACGCGAGGGCAGTTCCATCGTTCTCAATACATCATGGCTCAATCAGGTGGGTACACCGGGACGGGCAATCCTGTCTGCCTCGAAGGCAGCAGTGCGTTCCTTTGCCCGCACTATGTCAGCCGAACTTCTGGATCGAAAGATCCGTGTGAATGCTGTCAGTCCAGGCTCCATTGAAACACCGATCCATCGCAGCGCCAATCAAACCGAAGAAGCGTTCCGCGCCTATTCTGAGCGTGTTGGAGCGCAGGTGCCGATCGGACGCATGGGACGACCGGATGAGATCGCTGCTGCCGTGCTGTTTCTGGCTAGTGATGCATCAAGCTACATGCTGGGTGCGGAAATCGTCGTCGATGGCGGAAGAGCGGAGTTGTAAATCATGCTGTTGAATGATGATTTGTCGAAGCACACCCTCGTCAGAGCCGAATCTCTGGACTGGGTGCCGAGCCCTACACAGGGTGTAGACCGTCGCATGCTGTTTCGGCTTGGAGCAGAAAAAGCGCGGGCGACATCGATTGTGCGCTATGCGCCCGGCAGCCTGTTTCCGCGCCATGCTCATTCCGGTGGTGAAGAGTTTCTGGTTCTTGATGGGGTCTTTCAAGACGAAACTGGAGATTTCCCGGTTGGAACGTACGTCCGCAACCCGCCAGGTTCCAGCCATGCGCCCGGGAGTGCTGATGGTTGCACGATCTTCGTCCGGCTCTGGCAATTTGCCGCAGGTGATCGGGAACGCGTCGTGTGTCGCCCTGACGAGGGGCAAGACTTGCCGCTCCGCTCGGGCGTGACTGCTTCAAGGCTTCTGTTTGAGGGCTTCGGAGAAAAAGTCGTTGAGGAGGACTGGGAGGCTGACACACATCAGGTGCTGGTCAATCCCGACGGTCTGGAACTGCTTGTGCTTTCCGGTGGCTTCACGGAAGGCGGAGATGAACTGACAAGGTGGAGTTGGCTACGCCTGCCGGCGGGAATGCCCTTCAACGCCCGGACCGGCACCAAAGGTGTGCGCGTCTGGTTCAAGTCTGCGCCTCTGCTGCATCCCGATGTCTGTGCTTTCGATGCAACCCCTTAATACGATGAAAGGTCAGGAATGAAACCGTGTCTCAAAGCTGTTTTAGTCGGTGTTGGCGGGACAGTTGTTCTTGATGTGTGGGCCGCGGCAATGGGCAGAATCATAGGGAAGCCTGTTACCAACTGGCCCATGTTTGGTCGCTGGCTCGGCCATATGACCCAGGGGCAATTCGTCCAGCCTGACATGAGGAAAGCCAGCTCGGTTCGGGCTGAAGCAGCAATCGGATGGTCAGCTCATTATGCCATTGGCATCGGCTATGGATTGGGTGTTCTGGCATGGAGCGGGCCTACGTGGTTTTCCCGGCCGACGCTCGGAACACCGCTGAAACTCGTCTGGATGCTTCTGGTCGCGCCCTATTTCATCATGATGCCAGGTATGGGGCTGGGCGTGGCGGGTTCGAAAACACCGCATCCCACGACGACGCGGATCAAAAGCGTCATCGGGCATTCAGTTTTCGGGCTGGGTCTGTATGCCTCAGCCCTGATCCTCCGTCGCAAGTAAGCGGATCCGTTAAATGATCACATGTGATGTCGCCATTGTCGGTGGCGGTCTGTCAGGATTGTATGCGGCCCGTCTTCTCCGCAAGGCATCGATTGATGTCGTTCTGATAGAGGCGCAGGCTCATCTAGGCGGGCGCATTCGAACAGTCGATGACGAAGGGCAGCCAACGGAAGATGGCTTCGACCTCGGCGCCTCCTGGTACTGGCCCCATATCCAACCGGGCATCGGTGAGTTGATCGCTGAACTTGGGCTGTCGTCTTTCACACAGAATACCGATGGCACCGTTCTGTTCGAGCGCATGTCCCGCGAGCCTGTTCATCGTTTCAGTGGCATGGGGAAGGAACAAGCCTCGAGACGGCTGATTGGAGGAACCGCGCGTCTCATCAACGCACTGACGTGCGATATGCCTGCCGACCGTCTGCTCCTAAGCAGTCGCGTAACAGAAATGGCACAGACGGAAACAGGGGTATGCCTCTCATGCCAGCCTTCGGAAGGTTTGGTTGAAACCATTATGGTAAGACATGTTATCGCGGCCTTACCGCCCCGGCTTCTTGAGGCGACTGTCTCGTTCATCCCGGCATTGGAGAGGAGCGATGCCGGGCGTTGGAGAGAGACCCCAACCTGGATGGCCCCCCATGCTAAGTTTTTCGCCCTCTATGAGCGCCCATTCTGGCAGGATGAGGGATTGTCCGGCACGGCGCAAAGCATGGTTGGGCCGATGGTTGAAATCCACGATGCGACCACATCCTCCGGCAAAGCAGCTCTCATGGGGTTTATCGGCGTGCCAGCCGCTCAGCGAAAGCTGATCGACGAGGAGACGCTCACGAAAGCCTGCGTCGGGCAGCTAGGCCGTCTGTTTGGTCCACTCGCAGCAAAGCCGCAGGCGACCTTGCTGAAGGATTGGGCGACGGATCCCCTGACTGCCACTGAGGCCGATGTCGCTGCAGGAGGTCATATTAGAGCTACGAATGAGCCGTGGGTCACAGGAACATGGCGAAAGAGGCTGACACTGGCAGGTAGCGAAACAAGCGCGCAGGAGCCGGGTTATCTCGCAGGAGCCATTATTGCGGCCAGGCGTGCTGTTGAAGAAGTGTGTGGATAATGGCCCAGAGAGATGAAATAGCCGGGCTCATGATCCAGGCCTTCCGACTCAAGAACTTTCCGGGGGCATGCCGTTTCTGATCCGCTCGACCCGAGCGCTTGCGCTGACAGATGCGGGTGAGCGGTTGCTTGAGCGTCCCAGCCACTTCTGGACCAACTGGCAGACGTCCATGCAGAAGTCGCTGCGTTCGATGGTGCCGTGACAGGAACGGTACGGATCGCGTGCTTTCCGACCTTTGGAAAGTGTTATGTCATTCCGGCCGGCTCTGGAAATTTTTCTGGCGGAGCATCCCGATCTACACATCGAACTGGATCTGACAGAACGTCTCGCCGATCCAGTGCTTGAACGGCTGGACGCGGTGATCCGGATCGGACGTCTGGCTGACATCAATCTAATCGCAACCAAACTGGCTGATCAGAAGCGCTTTGGAAATCCAGCTGCCAGATGATCGATAAACGCACGCACTGCTGATGGTAGCCCCCGCCGTGTTGTAAATACGAGATGGACGATCCCTTCGGGCCCTGTCCAATCCGGGAGTACCTGCACCAGTAACCCTTTTTCCAGTGGTTCTCGAACAAAATGATCCGGGAGCCATGCAACCCCCAATCCCGCAAGCGCCGCATCCCGCACCATGCTCATCTCCTGCGAACCGAAGCGGGGCATCTGGCGTATTTCATGTTTCTCGCCATGTGCATTCATCAAAGGCCAGATGCAATCTGCTGCCTCGTCACTTGTTGTTAACAGTGATGCAGTCCCCAGATCATGCAGGTTTTTGATTCTTGCGGCTACACGTGGATGCGCGACTAAAACACGCACGGATCGCCCGAGTGTGCGCATGGTCAAAGCTGCATCCGAAGTCAGGGTCAGGCGAACCCGCAACGCGAGGTCAATACGCTCCTCTATCAGATCCACTGCGCGATCCACCGCCAGGAGTTGCAAGCGCACCTTGGGATGGCGATCCAGAAAATCTGTCATTAAATGGCTGATTACGGCGACCATGCCTGTCGGGCAGCTGAATCGAACGACACCGCTCGGCTCAGCCTGGGCTGAACTGATGATTGCTTCAGCAGCTTCTGCCTCATCCAGCATGGTACGACAGCGTTCATAAAATGCTCGACCGAGGTCTGTGACGCGAAAGCGCCTGCTGGACCGCTCGATCAGTCGTGTACCAAGTCGGCTTTCCAGATCAGCGATGCGGCGGCTGAGTTTTGACTTCGGCTCGTGCAGCGCGCGCGATGCGGCTGAAAAGCCACCATGCGCGACGATTGCTACGAAATACGCATAATCGTTGAGATCCCGTCGCTCCATCGTTCTTCTTTCTGAACGCTGTGTATCAATATTGCCATCTACAGCGATGATCGTTCCAATGTCATCTCTTTCCTGCCGGCGCAAACAGAGCGCTGATAACAGGGAATAGAACAATGACTTACGGATTTGATGGCAAGGTCGTGATCGTAACAGGTGGCACCAGTGGCATTGGTCTGGCCACCGCCAAAGCTTTTGCGGATGAAGGCGCATTCGTTTTCATCACCGGCAGACGACAGGAGGCACTAGACGCCGCTGTCACACGGATTGGCGGCAAGGTAACGGGCGTCCGAGGTGATATGGGCAATCTGAACGACATCGACCGTCTGTATGATACCGTCCAGCAGACGCACAGCCAGATTGATGTTATCTTCGCCAATGCTGGAGGCGGAGAATTTGCGCCACTTGGTGCTATTTCCGAAGAACATTACCAATCCACCTTCGACAGTAACGTCAAAGGCGTACTCTTTACGGTGCAGAAAGCACTTCCCTTGTTGCGCAATGGGGCCTCGATCGTGCTGAATGCTTCAAACGTCAGCGCAGCAGGCACACCTGCTCTCAGTGTGTATTCTGCGACGAAGGCGGCGGTGCGCAGCTTTGCTCGAAACTGGATGCTTGACCTCAAGGATCGACATATTCGCGTCAATGCGGTCAGTCCGGGTGTGACCGATACAGCAGGGCTGAATCACCTTTTTGGCGGTGGTGAACAGGCCGAAGGGACAAAGGCCTATCTCGCAGGCCTGATCCCCTCAGGTCGTGTTGCTCAGCCAGAAGAAATCGCCCGCTCAGTTCTGTTTCTGGCATCTGAGGAAGCCAGTTTCATAAATGGCATCGAACTCTACGTTGACGGCGGTCAGAAGCAGATCTGAACGTTATCAAAAACCGCCCCCCGGCTTGTTCTGGGACACTCGACCCGTCACCATCTGAATTCTGGAGAGATAATCATGTCGTTCGTTACCACCAAAGATGATGTTGAAATCTTCTACAAGGACTGGGGTCCGAAAGATGCCCGGCCGATTATGTTCCATCATGGCTGGCCACTCTCCTCCGACGATTGGGATGCCCAGATGCTGTTCTTTTTACAGCATGGCTTTCGCGTGGTGGCTCATGATCGCCGCGGTCATGGACGCTCTGAGCAGGTCTCGGCCGGACATGACATGGACCATTATGCATCGGATGCGTTCGCCGTTGTCGAGGCGCTGGACCTTCAGAACGTTGTGCATATCGGTCACTCCACCGGTGGTGGTGAAGTCGCGCGCTATGTGGCCAAATATGGTCAGCCGTCTGGAAGAGCCGACAAAGCCGTTCTGGTCGGCGCTGTCCCACCCCTGATGCTACGCACGGAGGCAAATCCCGAGGGCCTGCCTATTGAGGTGTTCGATGGTTTTCGTGCCGCTCTTGCAGCCAACCGGGCCCAATTTTTTCGCGATGTGCCCTCTGGTCCGTTCTATGGGTTCAATCGTGAGGGTATCAGCCAGCAAGAGGGTGTCATTCAAAACTGGTGGCGCCAGGGCATGATGGGCAGCGCCAAGGCGCATTACGAGGGCATCAAGGCTTTTTCCGAGACAGACCAGACCGAAGATCTGAAGAGCATTACGATACCGACACTCGTTCTGCACGGAGAGGATGACCAGATCGTCCCAATCGCTGATTCGGCATTAAAGTCGGTTGAATTACTCGCCAATGGCACCCTTAAAACATATCCCGGTTTCTCGCACGGGATGCTGACGGTCAATGCAGAGGAACTCAACGCAGATCTCCTTGCGTTTATTGAAAGCTGACATCATGTGCAGCCACGGCTTGGCAGCCGTGGCTCTACCTGTGAGATGTTATTATGGGCTTTCCCGTCACAGCATGCTGCGAAGCACGCCATCGCGCCGGATCAAGCCGTGAAACAGGGCTGCGGCGATATGCGCCAGAACAAGACCGAATAACAGGAAAGCCAATACGGTATGTAATGATCGAAGCCACGCCCAGAGCATGGGATTGTGCGGAAGGATCGGTGGCAGAAGCACGGACTGACCCCATATTGGAATGGGATAGCCCCCAGCCGATAACATTCCCCATCCAACAAGAGGCAAAACGATCATCAGCGTATAAAGCAGGATGTGCGATGCATGGGCTCCGACTTTCATCACCGGAGGCAAATCCGCCGGTAACGGAGGTGAAGGTGTGCGCAGTCGATTTCCCAGACGCAGAACAGCAAGGACAAGGATCGCGATCCCCAAAGAGCGATGCAGAGCCACTAACCGATGATAACCGGATCCAACGGTCGACGCTATGAACACACCAATGAAAAGCATAGCGAGGATCATTACAGCCATTCCCCAATGCAGGATGCGCGATGACAGCGGGAAAGCTTCTATGTTTCTCATGATCTTTTGTCTTTCGCGGTGGCAGGCAGAGCTGTCATTTCAGGTGAAATAGCTGGGGTAGTCGGCCCTTCGCCGGAACGCAGATAAAACGAACGCATATAAGCTGCAGAGCGTGCCTGCAGGATCGGATCGCCAGACGGCATAACGCCCTTGGGCAGAACAAGCGGATCGAAAGTTATGCCGGTACAAGGGCCATTTTCCTCACTCCCAATGCCTGTCAGAGTCAGGGTTCCGGCATCGATCTGTCGATCATCCTGCGACCATTCCTTGCTCGGGTTGTCGATTGCGTCATCTTTGCCCGCGAGTGTCACCATCAAGCGCCACTGCAGCGGATGAGTATGAATATCTTTAATGACCTGCTGGAAAAGATAATCATGATCGTTCGTATGACCGGCATCAGGCATGGCTGGTTGAACCGGCACCATGGCCCAACGTATGGCTGTTTTCGTTCCGTCTTCCGCGACAAGCAGAAAGCTGTCGAGACTGTGATAGGTATCATCGGCAAAACCCGACGAAACAGGTCTTTGGCCGATTTGTGCCATCGCAGGTTGCAACCAGGGATGGCTTGTACGAAAGGCCTGCATACGTGTCGGGTCGGGTTTTCCTGTTGCCGGATCAGGGCGCGATGCAAGCTGGAGGTCGTGGAATTCCTGTGGCGTTCCAACAGGAAAGACAGGAATATCGTTAATGCCCATACGCCATTCCTGGCCGTCAGAGGGACTCAGGCGCAGGGCCATGCTGCGGACTTTTCCAGGAGCATCAGCCTGATATGGCAACCCGCCAGCGAGTGCGAAACGTCCAATTACGGGAATACGTTCTTTTTTCAAGACTGTGGCTGTCGAAAGGCTGGAGATGTTACCATTACCCTCAAACCAGCCTGCTACACAGATGCCTTTGGCATGGTTGCGGCGAAAGCCAGATTGCATACCACTCCCTTTCCGCAAGGCATCCAGCATAGAGGCCTGCGTCAAGCGATGAGGCGTCAGCCACCCGCCTGCCCAGAGAAAGGCAAGCGTGAGAACAGTTGGGAGTGCGATCACACCAAGCCAGCGCAGGATGGAGCCAGGCGGCGTGTGAGTGTTCGTCGTCATTTTCTCGATCCTCTGCCATCGTGTGGCATAAAGACGATGGAGCAGGGACATTTATTCCCTCTGAGTGAAATATTCGGCGAAAATATTTCCGTCTTGCTCATTCGGCTCGGAATAAACCGGAGTGCGGGAGCGTCCATATTCAGGAGAATGACAATTCCATGAAGCAGAGGCCGGGTTGAACGAGAGCACTGACATCAGGTTGCGAAACGCGATACCGGCCTTGAGACGGTATTCACGGATCCTGACGCGCGACCCGCATCGAGCAGAAGATCTTGTGCAGGATTGTCTGGAGCGTGCTCTTAGGCGAATGCATCAGGTGCGCGATTTGTCGGATCTTCGGCCTTGGTTGTTCACTATCGCTTACCGTCTCCATATCAGCCAATGGCGCCGCCTGAAATCTCTGATCACCCCGACGGAAACATCTCCTGAACCAATTCAGGATGCGACCCAGATCCCGCATCTTGAATGGAAAGAAGTCATCAATGCTTTTGAGCGTTTGTCTGATGAACACCGACAGGTGCTTCTACTCGCGGGGGTTGAGGGGCTGGAATATGAAACTGTTTCAGACATATTGGGAGTTCCGATTGGTACCGTAATGTCCCGACTGTCCAGAGCCAGAGACGCACTGCACCGGCTTGTCGATCAGGGTGACCGGCCTAAGCTCAGGAGGGTAAAATGACACAGCCTGACCACTTTGTGACCGAAGATGATCTTCATGCCTGGGTCGACGAGCTACTTTCGCCAGAACGACTGCGGATTGTAGAAACATGGCTGGATGCCAATCCAGAAGTGCGACAGCGTGTGATGACGTGGCGAAAGGAGCGGAGCCTGTTACGAGCCGCACTGGGCGCAGACTTAGAATCACCCGTGTCAGAACGTTTTGATAATCTCCAGATACATAAATCCAAGTTGCGCTATTTCAATGCACCCCAGATGGCGGCGTCCATTGCGCTGGCATTATCCATC
>JAAYUA010000048.1 GCA_012517935.1 Acetobacter sp.
TCGCCTTGGTTATCGCGCTCTGGGAACCAAAAACAAAAACGGCATCCGGGGCTATGGCATCAAAGGCATGCGTGTGTGGGATTTCGGATGGCATACAGCCGTAAAAGGCTGGCTGGCGAGTGGCGAGACCGGAGATATCCGTCTGGAAATGCACGCCACGGATCCACAATGGCTGGAACAGCGGCTTGGCCACACGGCTTCCGAAGGCTGTGTCAGAATTCCAGCAACGCTGAACGTCTTCATGGACCATTATGGCCTGATCGACGTCGCTTACGAGCAGGCCGCAAGCTATGACAGACGCTTCCGCGCCCTTCTGCCACCCGATCGTGCTCCTTCACCCATTGCCGGATCAGCCCTTGTCGTCGTGGACAGCAACGAAGCACAGTCAGTAGTTCAGCCGGACAAACTGGTCCATAACACCCGGAATCAGGAGACCACATCCGGCATCTGACGTTCCCTCAGTGGATCGTCATCGGCACCATGCTATGTTCTTCCAGAGCTGAGACAACGGATTCCGTGTCGTCAGCAATTCCCATGATCTCGCCATTCGCTGCATGGATGGCAAAGACCTCCTGCCCCTCATCAAGAACACCACGTCTGATGTAAACAAGACTCGGCAGACCGAGGGAGCGAAACTGCTCGTCCGATAGATTGCGGATATCAACGCCTGAATTACTCATGACAACGCCATTATATCCTGCAGCTCCGTTTCTTCCTGTTCTCGTCACTGCACTTCCTTTCCTATCTTTCCGTCTCCGTAAAATGCTCTCTCACTCCTCGGAAATCGTTCGAATGACCCGCGCATTCTTTGCCGGTTTTGCAGGATGATGGACCTCCGCCGGCGGATGCCCTCCCCGCGTAATCTCTATACGCCTGACACGAACCTCCGGTTCTGGACGTCGGAGATCAATATTAAGCAAGCCATTATCCAGCCATGCACCTTCAATATCGATGCCTTCAGCCAGAACAAAGGCCTTCTGGAACTGGCGCGCCGCAATGCCACGATGCAGAAAAACGCGCCCTGAGACATCTTCCGCCTGACGCCCGCGGATCACAAGCTGATTATCTTCCTGCGTGATCTGCAGGTCATCCATCGTAAATCCGGCGACTGCCAGCGTAAT
The DNA here is from genome assembly GCA_012517935.1 of Acetobacter sp. GTDB lineage: Bacteria > Pseudomonadota > Alphaproteobacteria > Acetobacterales > Acetobacteraceae > Acetobacter. The sequence continues at coordinate 1,122 of JAAYUA010000048.1, forward strand.
CCGCAGCGCGGAATTTCCCGTCTGTTCAATATTATAAGGCGGATAACCATCCGTTGCTGATCTGGAAACACGCTCAAGCATATTCTCCAGATGGTCAAACCCCAGAAACATGGGCGAACCAAAAACACGACCTGACATGGCACCTCCTCCGTCCGAGCGAGCCGCACTCTTTATTTATGGCCGACCCATCACAGCATCAGCCTTATTTCTAGAAGATATGAGACCTTTCCCCCGCACCGCAAGGGCGATGGCTCACAAAGCTCCACCAGCACCGGAGAGCCGCACGTCAAATCAGACAGATCCAAAAGCCACCCGCTGCCCGAAAAATCATATTCACTGCATATAAATTCAACACACCCGATCGATGTCCTCGTGCGTATTTGGTTAATTTTTAATCACACAAACATCAATCGGAAGCAGCATGAATATAATTTTATAATTTTCCCTTCCCATCACCTTCATGAACTCCAATGATCAAACAAAAATAATATCTTTAAAATTCAAATATATAATAAGGAATAACCTTCATTTTGGCTGGGTTCCCAGCTCATATATGTGTTTTTACCATATCTGCCCAACCATTCAGGACATTGCGCCAATGACGTGAGACATGCTTTTTGCACTCACCTATTTATTCAAGGAACATAAAATGCTTATTCACGTTGCGTCTGAAATGCTCAGCAACCCACTCTCAACCCTGTTCGCTCTGCCTGTTCTGTCCTTCCTTCCTGCTGTTGGTGTTCTGATGATCGCTACAGCCATCTCCGACCGCTCAGCCGCCTGAACATCTGCGGGTACAAGCCCGCGACCATACGTGCAGCATCTGGGCTGCCGCATGTTCTCCGGGTCCTGACTTCACCCTTGCAGGGAAAGGTCAGGATTTTTTTATTTCAGAAGAATAAAACGCTGATAGTTCCGCAGAACCATCAGTAACGATACTGCCATAGCAGACCTACGCTGCTACCCGGATCGTTTTCAGGGGTCGTAAAACCGGTCACCGTGCCTCCGGTTCCAACAGTCGTATTCAGCTTCAGATGCTTCGTCAGATCAATCTGCGCCTGAGCCTGCGTGCCGGAGCCGCTCGTCGACTGTTTGGCCCCGACATATACACCTTTCATGACATAACGGCCGGCCTCAATGCTGCTGCCGCCATTGCCAACACCCGATCCCCCACCAATCGCCAGACGATCCAGCCCCAGCGTCTTACGCACCGTTCCCAAAGGATCAAAGCTGCTGCCACCCGCCAATGTCACCAAGGCAGCGCCAAGTTCTGCCATCTGGGTACTGGTCAGAGTGCTCGCTTCCTGCCCGAAGAGCAGCATGGACATCACCTCGTCCTGAGGAAGCGGAGGCAAGGATTCAAAACTGATTTTTGGGGAAGAGGCATAACCACCAATTTTCAGCATTGCCGTTTTCCCTGCAACATAACGGTCTGCTTCAAAATCCAGTGTCGGATCGAGACTATGCTGCACACCGCTCCCGTCAAAACCGACACGCCCCTTGGTGAAGTTCAGACTGACGCCCGCCAGATCAAAAAATCCACGCTTGAGATTAAAACCACCCGAAAGCAGAGGGGCCGTACTGTTACCAGAAACCTTCAGCAGTCCGCCCATTTCCGCATCAAGACCGTGGCCGCGAACAAAAAAGCTGCCGGGGGAACGTAGCACCAGATTCAATCCGATGATCAAATTCTGTACATGCTCGCTAACTGCCGGGGCCTTTTCTCCCGGTCGGATGACATCCAATGTGGCAACAGAAGAAGGCATGGAGTTGGGGATATTGATCTCCACACGTGGCAGATCAATTTTTCCATCGACATCAATCCGGCTTTTCAACTGTCCTTGCACGGCAATATCCGCATTGATCAGAGCCGTCACGAGATCGCTGCTGATCGGACGTGCCTTCTGTGCCGTCAAATGCATGTTCACAGGCATGCCTGGAACAAAAACCCCGACCTTCCCTGCCAGATCAATCGTGCCTTCCCCAGCCTGCGCCCTGAAATTCTGAATGATCACATCACCACCAGAGGCCAGCACATCTGCGGTCATGTTCTTAAGCTGAACACCCTTTGTGAAATCCTCAAAACTGCCATCCCGTAATGTCGCGCGTCCGGATGCATGTGGGGCAGATGCTGTTCCGGTCAGGGCAATATCAAATGCAACGGCTCCATTGGCCTGCCGTCCTGCGGCTCCGAGAACACCATTGGCAATTCCAAGATCAACATGACCATCCGTTTTCAGATCGAGGGCACCATCCTTGCTCAGTGGCGCCTTGCCACGAACATGAAGACCAAAATTCTTACCGGCCGAAGCCTCTCCCTCCAAAGCAGCCTGCGATCCGGCCAGATCTGCCCGGAAATCAAGCTTCATCGGCGGTAGAGACGCAGCATCACCCGTAATCATCCGCAGACCGCGCCCATTCACCTCGATCCGTCCTGTTGGTTTATCAATCGTTCCAGCCAACTGCGCGTTTGCCGTCACAATACCTTCAGCCTTAAGGGATGGAGCGAAGGGAGCCGCCAAAGCCGGCGTCAGATGATCGATTTTTGCAGTCAGTTTCAGGGCGGGTTTCACTGTTCCCGCCAGATCGATAACAGCCGGTGCCGCACCAGCCGGCCCCAACGTCGCCTGCAGACGATCAACACCCATAGTCTCACCGAACGAGAGCAGAGACGCTTGCTTCAAACGCAATGTCTCTCCTCTGGCGATAGCGACAAGACGGGAAACATGCGCCTGCATCTGCTTCAGATCCAGAACCGTGTTCAGATCCAGAGAACCTGGAGCCCCAGCAAGATCACGAAACTGGCCTTGCGCCCCGACAGCCAGCGCCTGTTGCGGGCCCTTCACCGAAACCTTGAGATCACCCTTGACCGATGGTGCGACCAGACGATCCACCAGCAGTTTCAAATCCGCATTCATGTTCCCAGCGGGATCGATAACCGCTCCGCTCAGGTTCAGACGGCTGGCACTGATGGACCCCGCCCCCAAATGGCCATCAAATTTCACATCCACGCGCGGTACGGTCGGATTGCTCTCTTTATCATCGGCCTTTCCTGCAACAGGCACCACTGTTGTCTTCACCGATGCAACAAGAGAACCTGAAACGCTCTGACCAACGATGTGTGACAGATCAGCCAGACGCTTCATGCTGAGATCAAGCTGACCCAAAGGAACAACTTGCCCCGTAGGAAGCCTGAGCGCGGCTGTGCCCTGAAGGCTCTGCCATTTGAGCGTGTTCAGCGCCAGATTCATTCCATCCGGCTGCTGTTCCAACGAAAGATCCAGCGACAAAGGGTAACCATCCAGCTGTCCCTGCGCTGTCACCTTACCTTTCGGAGTGGATGGAAGCCCCTGAAGCACGGCATCCAGTTGCAGAGGGCTTCGCTTTAATGACGCCGTTGCCGGGTCTGCCTCCACATGGGTCGTGACGGACAAATTATCCGCATCACCCGTTGCGCGAACATCCAGCTTAGCCCCGCCCGTCACACTCGGCTGCACAGCCTTCAAATCCGGTAATGCCAAGGCTGCGGTCATATCCAGCCCCGTCAGCGGCACCTTTCCTGCGGTCGGAAGAAAACCCTTTCCTGATGCAGACAGTTTCAGCGCTTTACCCGTCAACTCCAAGAGACCGAGATCAAGCGTCTGCCCTGTGACGTTTTTGCCAGCATCCACCGTCGGCGTCAGGCTTGCATTCAGATGAAGCTTGCCATCCGTCCCGATCAGCCCGACTGCCTGAGGCAAACCTTTCAATGCGGCGATATTGCCATCCAGTGAAAGAACGATCGGGGCATTCTCTTTCTCGGCACGTTCGATATCTGCCGTCAGATGAGTATGCCCCGACAAAACCTGTCCGGACAGCGCCACAAACGGTTTCAGTTCAGGCAGGTCAAGAACCGTATGCACGCTGAGATCAGGAGCAGTCCGGGCTTTTGCATCAAGCGACAGAAGAGGATGTGACACCGCCAGTGTCACAGGCTTGTCCGCAGCCAGAGGGGCGTATGTCGCGTCCAGCACAACAGGATCAGATGCCAGCAATGTCGCGGCCGAACCCGGAAGCGTCAGACCTGTGATGCGTGCATGCAAACCCATCCTGTTCGCTGCATGATCAGTCCCGGTGAATTTTGCCTCAAGAGCATTCATCGAAACATTCGCCGCTGTCAGAGCTTCCGCAGTCAGTGTGCATTCACCAACCGGCGCGCTGAACTTGCCACCAAGATGGCCAGCCAGCATCATACTCTGCCATGCAATCCCATTCCCCGGCGACATGGCGGGGGCCGACGCATTGATGTCGATGCTGGATGTCTGGGCGGGAAGATTCATTTCTCCCTTGATGGAAGCCACAATCGGCCCGGCATGAGCCAAAAATACCAGCGCCTCCTTGCTGACCGGACCTTTCATATCAAGCGCCAGATCCAGCGGCGTAAGATCAGGCATTCCTGTCAGCTTTGCCGCAAAGCCGCTCTTTCCTTCATTCGCCTTCAGATGAAGATTCAGCTTCTTTCGCGCTGTAACCATTCCAAGGACGATATGTCCCTCTTCATCCAACCGTTTCAAATCAAGGGCGATGTTGGATGACGGCAGACGGTCGAAGGACAAACCATTCAGAATACGATTGGGATCAATAACTTCTGCATGTCCGGTCAATGAAAATGCAGCAGGAATCCCTGCAACAGGCGCACCGACATCAATCCGTCCGGCATCCACATGTCCGAGAACGATTTTTCGCAACGGAAGATTGGTAGAAGACGATGAGGAGGAAGAAGACGTGTCCGCATCAGAGCTTTCAGGCAAACGCGGAATTGAAAGGTGACCAAAACGCACAAAATCGACATGTGCCGTGCCGAACAGAAGGCGCAATGGCGACCAGTTCAGATCAAAATCATCAATCGTCAGCCATGCACCCCGCGGATCGCGCAATACCAGACTGTCCAGATGCAGACGATAGGGCAAACGCCCGGAAAGCCCTTTCAGGAGAACAGTCCGGCCCGTCAGATCAGATGTTTTCTGCTCAATCAGATGCCGGCCATATGGCACATTGATCAGCACCAGGACACCAGCGACGATCAACAGAATAACAGCGACAAGTCCGGCAACGGCACGCACAGCAATCCGCACAATGCGACGGATCAAAGAGCGACGTGGGGGTGGCAGAACGTCCTGACGGTCAGCAGCATCCTGCCTCAAATCGTTGTCCGTCATCAGAACGTCTCTCCCAAACCGATATAAAGCTCCCATTTGTCACCGTCATAAGGACGGTTCATCGGCACAGCCATATCAACCCGAATGGGTCCAATCGGCGTGTAATATCTGACGCCACCACCAACGCCGACCCGAAGCTTTCCTTCAAACGGCATGCCGCTCGTCGCCACCTGTCCCGCATCCACAAATCCGGCAAAACCAAAATTCTTATAAACACGCTGACGGAGTTCAACGGTTCCCGCATCCATGGCCGTTCCACCGATGGCATATTTCGTTCCCGCAAACTGCGGTCCCACGCCCTGATAGCGGAAACCTCGCACGGTCGCGCTGCCACCGGCATAAAGCCTCTGGTCTGGTGGCAAAGCAAAACCACCCGCCCCCTGAATGCTGCCCATCACGCCCCTGATGGCGATGACGCTGTTGCCGGGTTTTGAAATATGCAGATGTGACAGATCGAAATATGTCGAGGCATTCCCCTGAAAGATCATATAAAACGTGCTGCCTGATTCCAGAGATTCTGCCGGCGTAACGCTCAATGAAAGACGCACACCATGTGTTGCAGGCAGCAATGGCGATTCAACGTCCGTGCTGTCATAATTTTCTGAAACAGGCAGGGAAATAATCAGATAGGATGAACTGTCACCCATCTGCTTTATCCGCTCCTGAATGCCCTGAAGCGCGTAAGACAGATTCCAGCGCTTCGACAGACGCTGGCTCATCCCTGCCCGCGCAAGAATGGCTGTCTGATTATAGGAATACAGATGCTGCTTCAGCCCTTCGATCCGGGCGTTAAATGTCTGCCGCAACAAAGGAAAATTAGGTTTCATGAAGTCTGCATAGACATCATAACCTAATCCTTGCTGCGCAGAGCCGCCCAACCCCGTAACAAGCGCCGTCAGCTTCAGTCGCTCCGCAGCGCCCAACAGATTATTATGCGTCCAGCTTGCACCGGCACGACCACCAAGATCGGATGAATACCCGCCCTCAGCACTCACGGAACGCAGTTTCGCCTGTGTAAAAGCAAATTTGAGCGGAATCGTTCCATCAGCATCCAGTTTGTCCGGATGGGACACATTGACCGTTGAGAAAATTCCCAAAGATGCCAGATCCTGTCGGGCATCCTCAATTTCATCCGGATTATAGAGCATCCCGGATTTCACCTGAAGACGACGGCGAATGAATGCAGGCTTGGTTCTTTTGAGCCCATCAAGCGAAATAGGACCGATATCAGCGCGAGGACCGATTTTTGCGGCAACTTTCAGATCCAGCGTCTTCGTTTCTGGCTTCAGATAAGCAATCGGCTTCTGGACTTCAGCAAGAGGATGGCCTTCTTTCTGAAGCTCCTCTGTCAGATTGCTCGAACCCGCAAGAACGTCCGACGCGATGGCCGGCATTCCCTCCTTGAGGCCGAATGCCTTCTGCTGGGCAGCATTCAGTTGCAACGGCTTTCCACCCGGATCGATTATCGTAATGGTACCGATATGATAAAGCGGACCTTTATTTACGGAGATATGGACAGAAAGATGCTCATTATGCGGCAATTCCGCCAGCCAGTTCGGGAGGGAAATATTATTCCCATCCATTTCAAGCGGTAACGCAGGATCCGCATTCGGACTCCCTCCTGTCCGCTTCAATGAAATATTAACTTTCCCACTATAATAGCCAAAACTGCCGAGAGCAGTTTCAAGGCGTTCATAATCGCTTCTTACGCGCCCCGACAAAGCAAACGGGCTGGTGATCGGTGTTTTTTGAAGGCTGATCAGGTCAGATGACCCTTTCAGGGCGCTGTCCAGTTCTGCATCCCCGGTCGATGCCAGATCAGTCGTATAACTATCGACGGGAGGCTTCTGCTTTTTCGACGATGCCGCTTTCAGTTCCCCGCACGGCAGCAATATCCCGAAACACAGGGCAGCAGCCACCACACCCGTCAGACCTGCGTATGGCTTAACCTTGCCACACAGAGACCTCCTCCGCAGAAAAATCACCGGATCCCATCCATCACTGGCAGCCACCACGATACGCTTACAAGCTTCCACCAACGGGCGGTACGTTTTTTGTTCCGAAACAGTCCTCATCGCCCGGAACAGTGACACACTCCGCGTCGCAAATCACGGCTGAAGAACAATTTTCCTGCCATTTGCCACATTATGTAACCTGAATGCTTTCTCCAAAACTGTTACATATTCATAACATCTTATGGAAATATTTGGGAGATGACGGCTTTGGGAGTAGACACAGCCAAGGTATAGGTTCCACCCCGGGAGATAGAGGCTCCGCCTCCTTCTCTCATGCTAATGCCCGCTTCCCTGCCCAATCCGGATTGCCCTCCGGATACACTCCGGCCCTGAGTATGAAACAGATCCAACAAATACTTTCTGGAAAACGCCGCTCTTCACCACTGTCTGGGCAATGCAACATCGCGCAGGAACTCGAATGGGAGAGCGATGCCAGCGCAATGTCTCATCCCGGCGTCATCGTACGGGCAATATTCAGACTGCTGGGAATTCTTGTCTGGGTTCCGTCATCCGTCGGCTTCGAAGCCTTGCTTCTGCTGGTTCCGGGGACGCTGAAAATCCGATGGACCCGGGTCATCTGGGGTGTTCTCTGCCGTCTTCTCGCGCTTAAGATCAATGTCATCGGTCGGCGCGCCGGAAGTGTCGGGGGGGCGCGGGCGCGGGCACGCGGTGATCGACCGGTTATTTATGTCTGCAATCATTCCAGTTGGCTGGACATACCAATCCTTGGAACCATATTGCCGTCCGTCTTCGTCGCAAAGGGAGACATCGGCAGATGGCCTGTCATGGGAACAGTCAGCCGGATTGGTCGGACCATATTCGTCAGTCGTCAGAAAAACACGACAGGACGCGAACGGGATGAAATGATCAGCCGTCTGGCAGGTGGAGACAATCTGGTACTTTTCCCGGAAGGAACCTCATCTGACGGATCACGTGTTCTGCCGTTCATGTCAGCTTTCTTTGCAATTGCCCGCCCTCCCAAAATTCCGGCACATCGCAAGGATGAAATCGGCCTGAAATCAGAAGATGATGTCGGCTTTCCTCCGGGAATGGCCCCACTGATCCAGCCAATTTCTCTTGTCTATGATCGTCTGAACGGCTTGCCGGTCAATCATGGCCGCAGGTCAGTTTTCGCGTGGTATGGCGACATGGATCTTGGTCCACATGTCTGGCAGCTTCTGCGCTGGCGCTCCGGACGGGCCACCGTCGTGCTTCACCCACCTCTGGACCCGGATGATTTTCCAAGCCGCAAAGCTCTTTCTCAAGCTGCATGGAAAACAATCAACGAGACAACGGCAAGGCTACGCCAAAACGATATTCCTGAAGCTCCCCAATGGAGCAGACTTTCAAAAAACGGTCATTCCAGAGCGTGATGGCAAACCTTCTCTTGACAACACCCTGCCATCTTTTGCCTGATATCGAAGGTCACCAACTGAACCAGCCATTCATCAGGGATCACATCTGATTCTATCTGGAAAAGCCGGGAGAACCACACTGGAAGCAGCCGTCCGAAACAGTTCTGGCATCCCCACTTTCTGCTTTCGAAAAAGCGGTCTCTTCTTGACCGCGACGGTCTCTGGCCCGATGTCTGCTCGCCAAAGCCGGGGTATCCCCGGAAAGACAGCAGAAAGATGACTATCGTGACAACCGACACCTCCCTTCTGAGCCGGACTGGAACCGGACTTCCCGGAGACCGCCCTCAAGAGGCGGTTGCCACCAACACCCATGGTCTGCACATGATCACTTGGGGCTGTCAGATGAATGTCTATGACAGCGCCAGAATGACCGATGTCCTTCGTCCTCTGGGCTATGGTCCCGTTGATTCGCCCGCAGACGCGGACATGATCATCCTCAACACCTGTCACATCCGTGATCGTGCCGCGGAAAAGGTCTTTTCCGAACTGGGACGGCTGAGACTGATCAAGGAAGAACGTCAGGCCACAGGGCAGAAAACCGTCATCGCAGTTGCTGGATGCGTCGCGCAGGCAGAGGGTGAGCAGATTCTCGCCCGTGCGCCTTATGTCGATATCGTTCTGGGACCGCAGACCTATCACCGCCTTCCCGAAATGGTGGCCCGCGCTGCACGTGCAGGTGGTGCAGTCATTGATACGGATTTCCCTGCGGAACAGAAATTCGACTTTCTGCCGGAAAACGCAGCCCCGCAAACTGTCGGAAATTACACCGCGTTTCTGACAATTCAGGAAGGATGCGATAAATTCTGCTCTTTCTGCGTCGTCCCCTATACGCGCGGCGCCGAAGCCTCCCGCCCGGTAGCATCCATTCTGGCTGAAGCCCGCCGCATGACAGAAAGCGGCGTTCGGGAAATCACCCTTCTGGGCCAGAACGTCAACGCATGGCATGGCGAAGCACCCGATGGCTCAATCTGGGGGCTGGCCCGTCTGGCTGAAGCACTGGCGATGCTCCCCGGTCTCCAGCGCATCCGTTACACCACGTCGCATCCGCGTGACATGGACGATGCCCTGATCGCTGCCCATCGCGATATTCCCGCCCTGATGCCTTTCCTGCATCTGCCCGTGCAATCCGGATCGGACAAAATCCTCAAGGCGATGAATCGTGGCCACACCGCCGACGAATATCGTGACTTGATCCGACGCCTGCGTGACGCCCGCCCGGATCTTGCCCTTTCCTCCGACTTTATCGTCGGTCATCCCGGCGAAAGCGACGAGGATTTCGAGGCAACGATGCAACTGATCCGCGATGTCGGCTTTGCGCTGTCTTATTCCTTCAAATACTCCCCTCGGCCCGGCACACCCGCCGCCGGTGCGCCACTCCAGATTGCCGAAGACGTGAAGGATGCCCGTCTTCAGGCTCTGCAGGCCCTGCTGCGGGAGCAGCAGGATGCGTTCAACGAATCTGTGGTCGGACTTACTGTTCCTGTCCTTTTCACAGGCACCGGACGCAAACCCGGCCAGATCGCCGGACGCTCCCCATGGCTCCAGCCCGTTCATGTTGACGGGCCGGAAAGCCTGATCGGCACGGAAGTTCCCGTGCTGCTCACAACCCGTCTCAGCAATTCGCTGTCTGGAACCCTTACTCAGGAGTTTGCGCGCATTTGACCAGACTGACGGCCACCGTAACCGCCCACCATGGCACGGGCACATCATCCCCCATCACGGCTCATGACGCGCGCCGAAAACCGGTGACGCTTCAGTTCAGTGATAATGCCCTTCTCGCCCGACTGGTGGGAGATCGGGACCGTCATCTGCATCACATGGAAGAAGCCCTGGGCGTTCAACTCGCGCACCGGGGCAACCGGATCTCCATCCATGGCGATCCGGGACGCGCGGCCCTGGCCCATTCAGCCCTGACGACACTTTATCGCAAACTGGAACGCGGCGGCGCGATCGATACATCCGAAATCGATGCAGCGATTCGCCTTTCCAACCTCCATGAAACACTGCGTGATGCGTCGGGGACATCATCCCTGCCCCTTACGGAAACCGACAGCCTTCGGCTGCCACTGAATGACCTGCCTGCCATCCGCACAAAACGCGGAGCCATTGAACCACGTTCTCCGGGACAGGCGACCTATATGGAAATGCTTGCCCGCGATGAGATGGTGTTCGGCGTGGGGCCGGCAGGGACGGGCAAGACCTATCTTGCCGTTGCTCAGGCCGTTGCCATGCTTCAGGCCGGACAGGTGGACCGAATCGTGCTTTCCCGTCCTGCGGTGGAAGCTGGCGAGCGTCTGGGCTTTCTGCCCGGCGACATGAAAGATAAAATCGACCCCTATCTGCGCCCGCTCTATGACGCCTTGCATGACATGATGCCGGGCGACCAGATCACACGGCGCATGGCCACCGGGGAAATCGAAGTCGCTCCTCTGGCCTTCATGCGCGGGCGGACACTTGCCCATGCCTATGTCATTCTTGATGAAGCACAGAACACGACAGCCGCACAGATGAAGATGTTTCTCACCCGCATGGGATCTGGGACACGCATGGTCATCACCGGCGATCTGAGCCAGATTGATCTGCCCTACGGCGCGATTTCCGGACTTCAGGATGCTCTGGATACACTGGAAGGTGTGCAGGGAATTTCCGTAAATCGCTTCGATGCGCGAGATGTCGTGCGACACAGGCTGGTCGCGAGGATCGTCGAGGCGTATGATGAACGCACGGCGCTGGAAAGGGGCATCTCCCGAAGAAGACCGCGCCGGGAGAACAATGGAACCTCCGAGCAGTCCTGACGCCGCCTACACAGGCGGAATGTCCTTCCCTTCCGTTTCCCCTGTGGGAGAAACGGAAGTCATCGTCGACGATATCAGATGGCGGGCAAGAGTCCCGAATGCTGAAGCCATCGTCCGCCGCGCCCTTGCTGCCGCCACGGCAGATGGGGGGGCGGTTCCTGAAACAGTCATGCTCAGTTCCGATCGTGTCGTGAAACGCCTGAATATGCGTCATCGCGGGCGGAACAAACCAACAAATGTCCTGACGTTCGAACCGCCTCTCCCCGGGTTGGGTGGTGAAATCGTGCTGGCGCTCGAAACCGTCTGCCGGGAAGCCGCAAGCGCAGGTCGCACACCCGCTGCCCATCTGGCCCATCTGGTCGTGCATGGTGTTCTTCATCTTGATGGATATGATCACCATCAGGCAGGGGAAGCCCGACAGATGGAGATGGAAGAAACACGCATTCTTTCCAGAATTGGCATTGCCTGCCCCTGGAAATCCCGCATGACAACGCGAGGAGCGTAAGGGGATGAAACAGGAAGGTCACGCTGACGAACTGAAGACGAAGAAAAACAGCAAACGACTGTTTTCCTTTTTCCGACGCAAGGCAGAACCAGGGCTCCGCAGTTCCATCGCCGCTCTGGTGCAGGAAGCAGCGGAAGCAAACGAAGCGGATGACAGCGCCCCTGAACTGGATCGTCAGGAGCGCGCGCTGATCGCAAACGTTCTGCGTCTGCGCGGCACAAGCGCCGATGATGTCATGATCCCCCGGGCCGATATCGTCGCCATGCCCGCAGATATCAGTCTGGATGAAGCTCTGGCGATGATGCGCCGGGAAAATCACTCGAGAATGCCTGTTTATCGTGGGCAACTGGATGATATTCTCGGCATGATCCATGTAAAGGATCTGATCGCATATGTTGGCACCAGCGAAGCTTTCGATCTGGAAAAACTTCTGCGCCAGCCTCTGATGATCGCGCCCCAGTTACCGGTGCTCGACCTGCTTCTGCAAATGCGTCAGAGACACGTGCATCTTGCCCTCGTCATTGATGAATATGGCGGCATTGATGGGCTTGTTACCATCGAGGATCTGGTCGAAACCATCGTCGGCGATATCTCTGACGAACATGATGAACCGGCAGTGGTCATGATTGCCGAGCGCCCGGATGGTTCGTTCGATATCGATGCCCGATGCCCGATCGAGGATTTCGAGGCACGTCTGGGGCCGGTTCTGACGACAGGAGAGCAGGAAGCAGAAATCGAAACCGTCGGAGGTCTCGTCTTCCGTCTGGCAGGTCACGTTCCAACACGCGGCGAAGTCTTCACCCACGAAAATGGTTTCATCTTTCGTGTTCTGGATGCAGATGCACGCCACATCCGCAAAGTTCGCGTCCGACCACCTGCCCCGGAAGAAAATTCAGGGTCTGCAAAATGACTGTTCGGTCATTGCCAGAGTTTCAGTCCGCCTTTTCCGCGGACTAAACGCGCATATGTAAAACGACCATGCCAACACCCGATAATCGCTCCGCCTGCAAACTGTCACCGGATCATGATCTGACAGAACAACAGGAAACATTGATCCAGGAAATTCTCCGTTTCTGCACAGAGAATGCAAGCAGAAAGCGCAAGGTTCTGGTGCTGCAAGGCGCGGCTGGAACCGGGAAAAGCATCGTTCTCAACACTGCATTCGCCCGTTTGCGTGCGCTTTCCAACCAGAATAGTCCCGACATATCCGACCACAGGAATTCAATCCTGCTGGTAAACCATCCGGAAATGATCAAACTCTATCGCCGTATATCGGAAGGGGTACCTTTTTTACGAAAATGCGATTACGAGCGCCCGACAACCTTCATTAACAAAGCCAGAAAAACCGGACAAAACACGGATATTGTCTTCATCGACGAAGCACATCTTCTGTTAAGCAGACGCGATGCCTACAACCATTTCCGACAAGACAATCACCTTGAAGAAATTCTTAAAATTTCTCGGATTGTCGTCATGGTTTTTGATCCGACACAGGTTCTTAAACTGAAAAGCTTCTGGAACGAAAAAACACTTCATGACATCCTGGGTAACCGGGATGTTCTATTCTGTCATTTGACGCAGCAGTTCCGCATGCATGCAAATGAAGATGTCGAACAATGGATCAAAGCCTTTTCCCGTCAGGAATTACTTCCACTCCCAGCGCATCAGGAATTCGATTTCAGAATTTTTGATGACGCTCAAAACATGTATGAAGCGATATGTCAGCACGAGCAGGAAACAGGACTAAGCCGCATTCTGGCAACATACGACTATCCCTATGTTCTCAACGGGCAGGATCATTTCATCACTGAAGGACGTTTTCACCTCCGCTGGGATCGCTCAATGCCCGAAGCCCGACTTCCATGGGCGGAGCGTCCGGACACGATCAATGAAGTTGGTTCCGTATATACAATCCAGGGTTTTGATCTGAATTATGCGGGCATCATACTCGGCCCCTCCATCGATTACGACGCTTCATCAGGACATATCACCGCAGACCCATCCCGTTATGAAGATCAGATGGCATTCAATGGGAAAAATGATATTGATCCACAAGGAAAGATACAAACATCCATAATGATGAATGCGATAAATGTCCTGATGACGCGCCCGATGAAAGGACTCTACCTCTATGCAAGCTCACCAAAACTCCGACAACAACTTATGAAATTAAACGATAAACGAAGCGTTTCTGACAAGAACAGTCTAAAGAAAAACAAGTGACATGATTGTCAGAGATTTCAAATTCAATGCAGATATGCCGGACGACATGAAATATCTGCGCCTACCAGAGAAAACATCTCCCTTCATTGAATATGGAATGATATTCATCATTCCGGAAAGGTTGAAAAATTTTAGGAAAAACCTTTTCTATGTCAAAAAACTTCAAAATGAAGATTCGAATATATACCAGAAACTCTTCCCGATAAAATGCATCACACCAGATGATCAGAAACATCCGGAATATGAAGGTCCTTTTGACGTCTTTCCTTTCTACGAAAAATCTACACAACGGAAGAGAAATCCAAGAGATTATTACCTCCTTTTCCTGTTCCGACATCAGGCCGACTTCAAGAGATATTCTCACCTTAAGTGACAGATATAAATAAATTTTATGTAGATTTTTTATTGTTAAAAAATCGTAATTTTGATTAGATATAAGACAAAGTATGTCACACTTGAAAGACTTTTTAATGCACGATCATAGTGAGTTTTCTGTCTATAACGTGGACCAGATTGTCCAGATGGAGAAATTTTTCGAAGGATTGAACTTCTGCAATCAGTCACTTCTCGCCATTCATCAGAAATTGCCGCGCGAAGTGCGCTATGTCGCGGATATGCGACGCTGGATCATGACACATGGGGCACTAAAACTTAATTTCTTGCACCGGATTAATCCAGAAAAACATATACTGACAGCGACGACTCTTTTCCGTGAAGTCGCCCACACAGGGCAGACAAGCCAGAATACGGTTACAAGCTTTTTGAAGGAAATAGAAAATAAGGGTCACATACTGGCGATAGAAAGCAGCGATCGCCGAAATCGTGCATATCATATGAGCGAATTCGCAGAACGTATGTTTTATCACTATCTCACGATAAATGTTGCAAGCCTTGACATTATTGACAGTCAGAACAGAAGCAAGCTCTTCACGGAAGATCCAAGAATTTTAACTCACCTTCACCCCATATTCGCTCAAAAAATGCTTTCTGATACCTCCTATTATCTTCCTCCACCCTCCATAGCCCCCCTGATCTGCACAACCATCGGCATTTCCGTTCTGAACGAGATGACCCGCAATATCGACCAGTCACAGATCGACGATGAGCATATCGAAATCAATCTGGACAGCGCCAGCATCATGGCACAGCGTTATGGCACTTCACGCGGCAATATTTCCAAACTTCTGAAAGAATTGGCCGACGAAAATCACTATGGGAAATCCGGGAAAAAAACATGGATTTCCAGACAACTTCTCACAGACTATTTCCGTTGGCAGGCCTGCAAGCTGGCTCACATCTCCTCAGCCTATATTTCTGCCATCAAAACCCGGGAAGATGAGAAAAAAACACTACCTTCATTCGCTCACTACGCATGAAGCATGCAATTCATTTTTTCTTCACATCCGCATAATCTTAAATTTTTCCTATAATTTTCTCAAACATCTTCCTGACATCTCCTGATAAAGCATCCATCTTCCCCAGAAGATCCTCCTGTGACAGCGCCTGCATATCACCAATCAGAAGTTCACGCGTCGTCACAGGCATGGAGTCCATCAGACTTTCCGGCGGCTTGCGTCCACAAAGAATTCTAAGAAGACTTTGCAAACTTCTCCATGTTTCATCGGCTTTGATCAGAAACCTTGCATCCGCCGGCGCAATCTGTGCTGTCTTGGCCAAGCGGGAAAAGGCGACCCGGGTCTCAGGCGACCGCGCCTTTGCATCACAGGCAATCAGTTGCAATGCCTGTGCGATAAATTCCACTTCCATCAAACCACCATCCCGACGTTTGATATCCCACGGACCCGACGCAGGAAGATCACGCGCAAGCCGTCGCCGCATCTCCACAACATCTACGCGAATACGTTCTGCTGTCATCGGCTGCCCTGTTGCCGGATCACGCGCAGGCCTATCCAGAATTCCTGAGATATCACGTCGCAGAACAGTTTTCAGACGCTCCGGACCAGCGATAACACGAGCACGCGTTAAAGCCATGCGTTCCCATGTCCACGCAGCTTCTTCGTGGTAACGCAGAAATGCGGAGAGAGACACCGCGACCGGCCCAGATGCACCGGAAGGACGAAGACGCATATCGACAGAGTAGAGCGGCCCTTCAGCATCTGGAGCCGTCAACGCGGCGATCAGGGCATGCGCAAGTCGACCAAAATATTGCGCCGGAGCAAGTTTTTTCCGGCCCTCTTTCATCTCAGTGTCATCATCATCCCGATGATCAAAAATCATCATGAGGTCGAGATCAGACCCGACCATCATCTCACGAGACCCAGCCTTCCCCAGAACAACAACAACCATGCCGCCACCTTTCGGACGACCATGACGCTCTTCATGAATGACAGTGACAGATTTCAGAAGCTCGGAAATGACCGCATCAGCCAGAGCAGTCCGCTCAGCAGCAGCCTCATCTTCACTGATCCGCCGCTCCAGACGCGCCACACAAAGGCGGAATTCCTCAGCACGTACCAACGGCCTCAGTCGATTGATCAACGTCTCCGTGTCTGTCAGCGCTTCTGCCAATTCCTGAACACGTATTTTCAGATTGGCGATCCGACTTGAAAGAGAAATATTTCCTTCCTCTTCCTCATGAACCTCAAGCAACCCCTCCAATGCCGATGGAGTATCCGCCAGATGCGCAGCCAGCACCGGAGACGCATCAAAGATATCAGCAATCCGTCCAATCAGGGCTGGATTATGTTGCAGCAGAGACAGAAGTTGCACTCCCGCTCTCTGACGACTGAGCAGAGCATCAAAATACCGCACACATGCAGCAGGATCACGGCGTGCAGCAAATACTGTCAGCAAGGACGGCGCCAACGCACTCAGAAGAGAATACGCCCGTTCTGACTGCAAGGCCCGACGGCTGCCATCCGCCCAATGACGCATCACTGATGCAGCAGCGACAGCCGCCTTTGATGACAGTCCATATGTCTCCAAATGTGTCGTCAGATCCGGATCATCAAAATCGACCATCTTCGTCACAACCTCCTCCCCTTCGGGCTGAGACACAAAATGTCGATCAAAAATGCGGCGAACCGCACGCATATGCGGCAACAAATCCAATGCGAAATTTGCGCCTGCACTGCTCAGCGAACCATCATTGTTCTCATCGGGAGACGCTGATGCACCATATCCAAGGAAAAGTCCCAATGCGCTGAACGCATCCGGCAACAGAGGCAAAAGATGCGTCTGCTGATCAGCACGCATCTGCACACGATGCTCGATTTCGCGTAAAAAACGATAGGATCGGGATAATTCTGCAGCCTCATCCGCAGGAATATGCCCCGAACGCACCAGAACCTTTAAAGCCCCCAAAGTCGTCCGATGACGCAGGGCTGGCAAACGTCCTCCCCAGATCAACTGCATGGCCTGAGTGATAAATTCGATTTCCCGTATTCCACCTTCACCAAGCTTGAGATTATGTCCGAAAAGGCATTCGGCAGCAGCCGCAGGTTCCCGCAGCACGGCATCCGGAATGGCCCCGAACCTGACCGTCCCGGTCCGACGATAATGATCGATCTTCCGTTTCATATCGTGGATATCGTCAATCAGTGCGAAATCCAGATGTTTCCGCCAGATAAAGGGGTAAATGGCACAGAGAAAACGCCGACCAAGCGTAATATCTCCCGCAACCGGACGCGCCCGGGTCATGGCCGCCCGTTCCCATGTCTGTCCCATGCTTTCATAATAACTGATGGCCGCATGAATCGAGACGGCAGGAGGCGTTGCCGAGGGATCGGGGCGAAGACGCAGATCCGTTCGAAAGACATACCCATAAGCATCCCGCGCTTCCATCAACCGGACGAGATCGGTGGTCATGCGGATCAACACGGTTCGGGCAGCATCCGGGTCCTGATGCATCTCAGGGTCAAACAGGACAACCAGATCTATGTCCGAGGAGAAGTTCAGTTCGCGCGCACCCAGCTTTCCCATGGCCAGCACAACGTAACCGCTGCGTCTGGCGGGGTTTTCGGGATCAGGCAGGGCGAGCCGTCCGGCATCATGCGCCGATCGCAGCAGATGTCTTACACCAAGATCCAACGCCGCTTCAGCCAGAGCGGAGAGCATCTGCGTCGTCTGCTCCAGCTCCTGAAAATGACTGATTTCTGCCAGGGCACAAGCAAGCGCGATCCGTTGCTTGGCGATACGCATCGTCTGAAAAATACGCTCACGGGGGGCGGTTGGTGACATGGCCTGCAAGTCGCTCAGCACCCTTTTGGCGGCAACATCAGGTCCCTCACGAAGAAGGTCCGCGAAAAAAAACGGATTTTGACGCACAAGATCGGACAAAAAAGGGCTATGTCCGCCAATACAGGAAATCAGCCGCCCACTTCCGGGCAAAGTCAGAAGATCCGGATCCAGACCATGTTCTCGCCACAGAGTCTCAATATCCTCAGCCAGAATCGACGCCATGCGCGGCTCTGCCGGTGGAGGCCAGTCATGATCAGGCCAGGCATGCTGACGGCTGACCCGACCTCTTGGAGGACGAATAATGCGCCCCTCATGCTCGGGCGGAAACGTGGAACAATCCCGGAAGCCGTGTGTCGTCATATTGCCAATCCGTCTCTGACGGCAAAAGGGATGCTGTCATGAGACTGTCGGGTCAAGACCTTCTTCCTCCCGGACACGA
>JAAYUA010000003.1 GCA_012517935.1 Acetobacter sp.
ACGCCGATGTCCGGTGTGCCTTGAGGTGTGTTGCATCGATCATCAGGCGCTTCGAACGGCCAGCCTGTTTTGTCAGGGCGACAAAGATCATGTCAAAAACACCGAGGCGGCTCCACCGGATAAAGCGATTATACAAAGTCTTGTGCGGACCATACGTTTTCGGAGCGTCTTTCCACTGAAGACCGTTACGGATGACATAAACGATCCCGCTCAGAACACGCCGGTCATCCACGCGTGGCGTTCCGTGCGCCAGAAGAAAAAACGGCTCAATCCGCTTCATCTGGCTCTCAGATAGCATAAACACATCACTCACAGGCCACCCTCCATTGGTAAGCCTGTGAATCATAATCTCTCGCTCAGTCCAATAAATTAATAGGTCCTGAGCCTAGTGTATTATGTCTATCGGACTGCACATATGGATCGTATGCAATCAATGGTTGGTATAAGTAGCTTTATTTTTTGATCTTAGCCTTAAAAAAGATCATTTTTCACAATAACTTACCCCTCGTATGGTTTTATTCTTCCACAAGGAGAATAAAAAAAATGACCACAGCAGAAGCAGTCGAGCAACATATCCCTCCTTTCCACCTTGCTTTCCCAGTCGACAATCTGGCGGAAGCTCGTGCATTCTATGGCGAAAAATTGGGGTGCAGCGAAGGTCGCAGCTCTCCCGACTGGATCGATTTCAACTTCTTTGGCCATCAGATTGTTGCACATATGGCCGACTGCTCGAAAAATCGTCCACACCTCAGTGATGTAGACGATCACGATGTGCCAGTTCCTCACTTCGGTGTCGTTTTGAGCATGTCTCAGTGGGAAGATCTTTCCAAAAAACTGATCGCTACAGGGACAAAATTTGTCATTGAACCATATATTCGCTTCAAAGGACTGCCTGGAGAACAGGCAACAATGTTTTTCTACGACCCTTTCGGTAATGCTATCGAAATCAAGGCTTTCAACGATCTGAAAAATCTTTTTGCAAAATAATCACGCCATTTCTTTTCTGGGCACTTCAAACGGCCCAGAAAAGAGAAAGCAGGATACCAGACAAACCAAGGCACACCCGCAAGTTGTGCAAGATTTTTACCATAATTTATTCTGCAATAATATTTGATTACATCTTGTTTATACGCATCAACGAACAAACTTTCTGGCAAAGAAAAATTCTAAAATATTTTTTCTTCTCCAAGCCATTCACCAATCGTATTGTTTCATCTAAGCTCCAGATGATGCCGAGGAACAAAAAAATTATCTCTTGGCGCAAAAAAATATCGTTTCCCGAACTTGCAGAGAAATAATATTATCTGATCGAAATGATATTACCGGAAAGCAGTATCGGCCTCTACATGTGAAAATCTCCATAATGATGTTTCGCCGAAAGCGTGTTTTCTTAAATATTCCTGCTGTAACGGTGTATCCAACGGCTTTTCTTCTTTCTGTAAACAGTTTCAGGTTCATTCCCCGTCGCAGTTACGCGGTGTCTTGCCAAGCTATGGAGTATATTTAATGCGACAGAAGACCTCCCACATCGATAAAAAACTATGGATGAGCACAGTCGTGTTTGTCTCGGTTTTTTCGACAAACTACGCCATAGCTGCAGCAAGTTCAGGGCATTTAAAGAAAACAGGCCATCATAACAGGCAGGTTGCAAACAGCCCTGCAAAGATTTCATCTGCTCGGGTCGAGACCGCCCCCGCGTCAGGTGCACCTGCTGCAAGCAAACCTACTCATAGTCTTTACAGCCACTCGAACGAAGAAGTCAGGGTGGACGCAGCGCGTGTCATCGGAAGATCTGCAACATCTCCTTCCACTCCTGTAAACAGCACAACGCCTGTTACGGTTATCAGCGGCGCCGCACTTGCCGCAACCGGACAAAACAACGTCATGCAGGCGCTGGCACAGCTTTCTCCAGCCATCACCTCTCCTGCTGTGCCTGGCATCGGAGGCAATGCCTTCACACAGACCATGCAGCTCCGTGGCCTTTCCGCTGACGAAACGCTCATTCTGGTCAATGGCCACCGTCGCCATATTGGCGCAAACTTTAACGCCAACGCTGGCCCGAACTGGGGCACCGAGCCTGCGGATATTGGCCTGATTCCCATGAGCGCCATTGACCATGTGGAAGTCATCACCGAAGGCGCCACGGCTCTATATGGGCAGGATGCTCTGGCCGGCGCGGTCAATATTGTCCTCAAATCTGATACACATGGTGGTTCTGTCAACTTCAAGAACAGCGGGTTCTATGGAGGAGATGGTCAGAGCATTGATGGCACGGCAAATATGGCATTTGCGCTGGGTCATCAGGGGGGATATCTGGATATTGCGGCCCAGATCGTTCACCAGCTTCCCGCTTTCCGTAACGGTGACTATAAAAATAGCAGCCGTTACCCCAACGACATGTATTATGCTCTGCCCGATGGCAGCACTGACCCACGCTCAAGCCGGAGCCGTAATGTGCAGCGCTCCAATGGTCTCCCGAAAAAGACGACAGAAACCCTGTCTGCCAATATGAGCCTGCCGATTACTGACACAATCAATCTGTATTCAACCTCCACCTATGGACATCGCAACGTAAGTGTCGGCCAAGCCTATCGTTCCGCAGCTGACGATCTGACTGTTACGGCTTTATGGCCTAATGGCATGCAGCCTTATTATCTGATGGAACAGAATGATTTCGAAGTAGACAACGGTTTCAAAGGCCACAATTTCGGCTTTGCGTGGGACACCTATGTCAATTACGGCAAAGACATGCAGTCCTATGACCTGAAAGACACGGACAACGCTTCCTACGGTACCGCCAGCCAGACGCGGTTTCACACCGGATCTGCCGCTGCCAGCCAGTTGAGTGCAGGTTTCAAGGCATCACGCAATATCGACGTCGGTTTCCTGCCTAAACCAGTGGGGCTGGAGTTCGGAGCAGAATACCGCCGAGACACCTTTACATTAGGCGCTGGTGAATACGCGTCTTATGCATCAGGTGGCGTGCCAATCCTGACGGGCCCCGATACAGGCAAGACAGCTGCACCAGGTGCGGCCACTCACGCAGGCAATCCGGCTTACGTCGCCGGAAAATACACACGTGATGTCTTCGATGGTCATGTGAATCTGGATTTTTACATCACACCCAAGTGGGAATGGACACTTGGCGGCCGCACAGTCGCTTATCATAACTATCCCGTTGTCTCTACGGGCTCAATCGGAACACGCTATAACTTCAACAAGCGTTGGTCGGTGCGCGCCAATATCAATACTGGTTTCCGGCCACCAACTCTTGGTCAAACCTATTATTACTACAACTCGCCGCAGGCGACTTACTCCACCCTGTCTCTGCCCAACAACAGCGCGGCTGCCCAGGCACTTGGTGCAGGCAAGCTTAAGGGGGAATATTCACGCAGTTTCACTGTCGGATTTGATGCAACACCGGTCAATGACTGGCATCTAACCGGCAATCTGTATTATATTGCCATCAATGACCGCCTTGCCAGCACTACGACACTGAGCGGCAGTTTTGTCTCCGAAACTCTGAATGCTTATGGAATGGGCAATGCGACCTTCGCATCCTATTACTCAAACCCAGTCAACACCAATACGTGGGGTGGTGACCTGTCAACGGATTACACACTTCGCACAAAACGTTACGGTGCATTCCGCTTTGCTTTTGCCGTGAATTTTTCTGACAATGAAATCCGCAGCTATAACAGCACACCTGCTGTCCTGCAGGCCCACGGCCTCTCTTCCTACAATGCCTATGCTGTGGCTGAACTTATTCATTCCAGCCCGAAAAACCGTGAAACCCTGAGTGTAAACTGGACCAAAGGCAAATGGTCTGTTCTGGTCGAAGAAATGCGCTACGGTTCCAGCGTCTTTATCGCGGCTCCCAACCTACCGACCAATCTGTGGACGAACATACATCCCGCTTTCATCACAAACATGGAAGTCGCTTATAAAATCATGCCGAAATGGCGTGTAGCCATCGGTGCAGACAATCTCGGCAACAAATATCCGACACGCGTCAAGGCTGCAGCCGCAGCATCAAACAACAATCTTTATATATATCCGACATCTTCTCCCTTCGGATATTTTGGTGGCATGTATTACGTGAATACATCCATCAATTTCTAACAAACTTCAGGTTGTAATAATTTCTGAAGCTGCGCAGGTGGAAGTTTCTGGAAGCTGAAACTGCGGGAGCATCGACCCACTTCAATGACGGGCCGATGCTCCCGCAACGACGTGATCGACAATCTCGCAGTGCTTCTGGCGGTCTTACGCGTGTTCAGGACCGACTGGTCCCGATACCGCAATCATGCAGATCGTCTACCATCGCTTGCGAAAGTAACAGGCGAATGATGACCCAGAAGCCCGTCAGCTTCCTTTACTCTGCAATAGAGGGCGAATAAGCGTAACGACATACGCTGTCGCCAACCACAAAGATTTTCATATCTCCGCGGTCATTCATGCCCTGAGAAAACTGATTGCACAGCGATCAGCACTCAGAACTCGGAGACAACCGAGAAATAGGTGCCACGCCGCTGGCCATATTGCGCCTGATAGATGCCGACGCCGCTGCCGTTCCGGAGCTGATAGCGCTTGTCAAACAGATTGACGACATCAGCACGCACCTTGATGTCGTGTCCGAAAGGCACCTTGGTGAAAGTGTGCTGATAGCCGATATTGAACACATCGTATGCTGGCTCTTTTTCAAGATTTGCAAAGCCGCTACGCAGGCCATTACCGTAAACAAAATCCACGTAAGCCATATCGTGTTTTGTGGTCCAGGATGCCCCCGCGGTCGCGGTATATTTGCCCTGATGATCAAGCTGGATGGCGTGGGCCTGAATATAATCCAGAGAGGCTGTGTCAAACTGATATTGCGCCGAGTTGATGTCGCGTGCCGAGGTTCTCACATAGGAAAAATTCCCGAATAACGACCAAGGACCGTGCTTCCATGAACTTCCGAATTCGGCACCATAGACTCGGCCGCGCTTATAGCTGAACGGCGCCAGGATCACGGCACGACCGAATTGCCCGAGATCCGTGAGATTGTGCGCCCATTTGGCATAGGCATCGAGCGTGATCTGAAATTCGGGCGTAATGCGCTGAAGAATGCCTCCATCCACATAGTTCGATTTTTCGACCTTCGTCGCGTCATCGATCATGTTGGCCGCAGCATTGGTCGTGCCTGCAAATCGGGCCAGTGTCGAAGGATAGACGTACTGGGGCGAAGGCGGTGCAAAATATCGCGAATATCCGATATGAAGCGTTGTGGCGTGCGTCGGTTTCCAGACCATGTTCGCACGAGGACTCAATTGTCCTTCATTATCGAAAGACGACGCGAAGCGGTCGTATCGGATACCGTAATTGAATGTCAGGTTATGCGAAATTTTATATTCGTCCTGAATATAGGCACCTGCCTCAACCGACCAGTTTCCCGTATTATCGATCAGGCGCACCGGAACATTCGAACTCTGGTTTCCTTGCTCATCAACGGGAAAAGCCAGCGTGTTGGTATCGAGCCGCTCGGA
>JAAYUA010000049.1 GCA_012517935.1 Acetobacter sp.
CGGATATGAACGTCATTTCGGTGCCACCAGAGGGGAAATCCTGCGTGCCGTCTTTACCGGCGGTGCGATCGGCATTGCTGGTGCGGTCGCCGCTCGTGCCGATCTGATGATTGACATTCTTGCATCTGCCGGAGGCGCACTCATGGCATTTATTGTCGTGCAGACGCGCCATGGAAATCGCTGGCTGCCTCCAGCCAACAAAACAGACAGGAAATGACACTCCGGTCGTTTCCAAATTACCTTACGTTACAATAAGGATTACAAAGCCTTTATCGAAACCTGCGCCGTGCCTGACAATAACAGACACACCTCCCTCGACACTATCGCAAATGGCAAAGGGAGCATGATGATGTTGGCCTGATCGACGGCCCAACCCACCATTGATGACTGGCGCATCCCGATATCAGCTTATTGGATCGGGTCTTTGCTCCTCACGCAACGACGGCATGCCCGCAGACGTCTTTTCAGTCTTTCCCGGTGTGCCCGAACCTGTAAACAACAATAAAACCATGTGAACTGGGAAGATGTGCGACAGGCACATACTCCGCGTCGAGAACACGATAAATCTCCGATCGCACCAAAAGATCCTCGCCCTTCATGGCGGGTTCTCGTGAAACGATATAGAGCGGCCGTGTGTCCAGAATCCGCGCCAGTTCACGATCAACATCCATTCCCGTCGAACCACGTTCATTCGCATCCCGGAAATGCCCGGGGAAAGGATGGTCGGTAAGCAGACAATAGCGAATAAAATCATAAAGAATGGCAGGACCATTATAGATGAATGTGCATCCCACAGGATGCGAAACCGCTTCTACCAATCCGTGAAATGCTGTGGAATTATCTCCTTTCCGCTTCTGGGAGTAAATCTGTATCTGTCCCACGATCACACTCGCAGCCAGCAGAACAAGACACCATATTTTCCCTGTTTTTGGTCCCCAGAGCGGTGCGACCAGAAGACAAAGCGGCAGGAACAGCGGCAATGCATAATAATTGTAGTAAGTTCCAAAAACAGCCACAGCCATGACAGCCACAAAAGCCCACAGATCAATCAGACGCATGTCTTTCTGTTGGGCATGCGACATGGACAATCGCAACACATGACGTAATGGCACACAAAGAAGAAAAGGGGTGATAACAGCAAGCAGTTTGATTGCACGTGAAACAACACGGTCACCGGGCTCCGCTCCACGATGAAAGATGGAAACCATATTGGCAAACCACCATTCATGGAAATGTCCGATCGCTGCGTACCAGATAACAGCCAGTATTGTTGGCACAAGAGCCAGAAAAATCCAGACTGCAGCGGTTTTCATGCACCCCGCGATTGTTTCTCCTGAACGATATAGTTTCCAGAGCAGATAGAGACCAACAAAAATACCTTCGAAAACCACCGTATATTTAATCTGAAGGGCCAGACCAAACAGCACCATCGCCTTGTACCCTGATGAACGTATGCACGTTCGATCAGAACTGTTCCCATTCAGATCAAGAACAAGAGCAAAAGCTGATATAATGAGGAGATTATAAAATACGGCTGTCTGGCCACCATCTCCACCCATGATGTCCAGCACGGCAATATAGATCAATGCCGACATGAAGGCGCCCGCAGACGAAGCCACCCGACGCGCCATGTGCATCAACACGAGGGCGGTCAGCCAGACACAGAAAAGCGCTGCAATCTGATAGGCCCAGATCCGCCAGGCTCCGAACAGATGGAAAAAGGCGTAGAGCAGAAAAAGCCCTACGGGTTTACGATCCCAGACAGCAATATAAGGCAGATGTCCCTCAAGAAGCTGTCCGCCCGTAAA
>JAAYUA010000004.1 GCA_012517935.1 Acetobacter sp.
CTTCCGGAAGATCCGACAGCAGAACATCGGCCCCTTTGAAGTCACTGACCTGTCCAGCAGTCAAATGAAGACGGACTGGACGACCTTCACCGTCACACACGGCATGCAGTTTTGAGTTCAGGCCGCCCTTTGTCCGTCCGAGATGGCGGGGAAAAGCCCCTTTTTAAGTAGAGAAGCCGCTATCCGCTGAGCTTTGAGATGGGTTGCATCGATCATCAGGCGCTTTGAACGGCCGGTCTGCTCAGTCAGTGCGACGAAGATCCGGTCAAAGACACCCAGGCCGCACTAGCTATTGCTTGGCCGTAGCAATGCAGTATCCGGTGTCTGGGTAGATATTGCTTGCCGGTCAAAAATCTATGAGGATTTCATGTGAAATAGGGGCAGCCCTAAAGGTCCATCGCCAACCCACGCCCTGTCATATCCAACGTTCCGATGAGGGCAGGTTAGAAATCGCAAATGGGACTGCTCGTCGCTGTCTATAATATATGTCTCTGTAATGAAGCGGTTTGACGCTGCTGTATAGCAATCCAGAGAGCGGAACGGTCTGCTTCTTTTTCCGCAAAGAGTGAAATTCTTCACGTAGAACGGGAAGTGGCAATCAAGAATTTCAGCTTATGGCTCTTCGCGCCCTCCAAACAGTCGAACATAATGCGATTGTTCTGAGGGTGTTGCATACGCGTATATACGGCGCTCGCGGTTTTTCATCGGGAGGCCGTTTTCGTCGCCAGTAAACCGCATCTGCTGTCCAGCAGAGGGGTTACATACCAACATGACGACTTGGTGAGTCGCGTATTAGGCAAAAATTTTAGTTATTTATCGCTGATATGGCTGGGGGACCTGGATTCGAACCAGGGCTGACCGGGTCAGAGCCGGTAGTTCTACCGCTAAACTATCCCCCAAGCGGGATGCCTGCTTTCTCTGTAGTCGATGTTGAGAAAGCTCAGCAGTCGGTGTGAGCGGCTAGGTATCACTAGGAACGGAGGCTGACAACCCCTTTATCTTGAAATATTTTTCTTCCTGCCGTGAGAAAGGGCATATTTCCCTTGCTCCTCGGGTGCCGTGTAGTCACAATCAGAAGCAACAAAGGTGAAATTATCCAGGACCGGGCTTATGGAACCCATCGGCATCCGGCTGTCTGACCGGAGATTTCAGGCACCCCCTTTTCTTGATCAGGGCATAGTCGGTGCTTCTGCCGGGCAGTCCTTCCTGCCAAGGGCGGAGAATGGGAATTATCCATGCTTTGCTGCTCTGGATCTGGGAACCAATAACTGCCGGATGATGATTGCGAATGTATTGCAATCTGGCGGTTATCGCGTGACCGAGACATTCAGCCGGGTCGTCAGGCTGGGAGAAGGGTTGCATCGCACAGGTTGCCTCAGCGATGTGTCGATCGACCGGGCTTTGACGGCGTTGCGCATGTGCGCCGAACGTCTTGAGCGCAAGCAGCCGATCAGTGTGCGGGCCGTTGCGACGGAGGCATGTCGCAGAGCGGCAAACGGTCTTGATTTCCTCCATCTGGTTCGGGACGAGACGGGTCTTGATTTCGAAATTATTTCCGCGCGGGAAGAGGTTGAGTTGGCCGTTGAAAGCTGCTCCAGCTTCCTGGGGAGATTTCCCGATAAATCCCGTGCGCTTCTGATTGATATCGGTGGCGGATCGACAGAAGTCGCCTGGGTCAGGTTGGGCTGGGGAAATGGCAGACACCAGCTCATTGGCTATCAGAGCGTGCCTGTTGGTGTGGTGCTTCTTTCTGAAATGTTCGGCAATGGCCCTGGCAGCTATGAGGCTATGGTGTCCCACGTTATGGAGCATTTGCGGGAATTTGAGGCTGTGCATTGCATCGGCCGGGAAATTGCCGCGGATCAGGTGTGCATGGTTGGCACTAGTGGGACAGTCACGACGCTTGCGGCGCTCGACCTTGCGTTACCGAGATATATCCGCAGCGAGGTCGATGGTTATGTCCTCGTTGCTGAAGCTGCTGAACATGCGACCACGCTGCTCAGGAACATGACGCAGGACGAATTGCTGGACCATCCCTGCATCGGGGAAGAGCGTGCGCAATATGTGTTGCCCGGGTGTGCTATTTTTGAGGCAATTCAGAGATTTTGGAAAATTCCGGTCACTGTTGCAGACAGGGGGCTGCGCGATGGGATGCTGATGCGTATGATCCGCGGCTTTTCACGATCGGGGCCAGTGGCTGGTGGTTTCCGCCAGCGGGGCGGCTGATCGGTGCAGACAGGATTTTGAGATGACGCGTATGACTGGGAAAAAGACTACAGGTTCTTCGGGTGGAGGGCCGAGAATCCCGGGAAAGGCGCGAAGCAGCAGTGCGGCACCGGGGCAGAGAAATTCTGCGGATGATGCTCAGGCTGTGCAGACAGTTCGGGCCAAGACCGTCAGTCTCAAAACATCACGCGGTCGCACGACGGCTCAGCAGAAATGGCTCGCCCGTCAGTTGAACGATCCCTATGTGCAGGCAGCACGTCAGCAGGGATGGCGTTCCAGAGCGGCTTTCAAGCTTATCGAGCTTGATGATCGCTTCAATCTGATTCGACCGGGTCAGAAGGTGCTTGATTTGGGTGCCGCCCCTGGTGGCTGGATGCAGGTTGCCTTGAAGCGTGGGGCCGCCAGGGTTGTTGGCATTGATCTTCTGCCGATTGATCCCGTGCCCGGCGGTGAGGCCTTGATGGGCGATTTCACGGATCCGGAGATGCCGGCGCGACTGATGGAACTGCTGGATGGTCGCCCTGATCTTGTGATGTCGGATATGGCACCAAATACGACGGGACATTCCGCGACGGATCACATCAGGATCATTGGACTGGCTGAAGGTGCGCTGGATTTCGCTCTGGAAGTGTTGGCGCCAGGGGGAGGATTCATCGCCAAGGTGTTTCAGGGGGGCAGCGAGAAGCAGATGCTGGACTCAATGAAACGGGTCTTTACAACCGTGCGTCATGCGAAACCTCCCGCCAGTCGCAAGGACTCAAGCGAGCTTTATGTGGTCGCAACAGGTTTCAGGCCGGAGCGCCTCAAGGAGATCAAGGAACATCTGTCCTTTGCGACGGATGGCGAGAAAGACGAGTGAAGTAGAAAATATCGTCCCTCTGGTAACGTGATCGATGCCAGAGGGGATGAAACAGCAAGATTATCAATCTCTTGTCTGCAGAACAGTATTCAGCTGTTTCTCGTATTTCTTGTAGGAGCCGCTGGGCACGCATCCCATATCTTCAAGATCTTCGAGTGCAACGCTTCGGTTGATCCAGTTATTGACGTCGTTGAATTTGATTTTCTTTGGGATGGCTTTTGTTTCAAAGATAGATGGAGTTGTGTGTCCATCTTGAATGCCGAAGAGAGAGAAGCCGGTATCTTTCCCTCCTGCGGCTCTGGCGTCGATTTCACCGCAGACGAAATTTCCATCTTCTGTATGCGTTTGGCGGATTTTTCGAAAAATCGTTTTTTCAGGAAATTTGAATCTTGCTGCTGTGTTTTTTATGGCGGCGCTGACTTCCGATGTGGTTACATTGCTGTTGTCGGCAATCGTTTGAGCGTGAGCCGTCATCGTCAAGGCGATCAGACAGAATGAGGTGATGCCGGAAAAAATGTGAGAATAGCGTGGCATATTTATCTTATTCCTAGGGTAAAGCCTGATTATGCCTCTGAGTGACATGACAGGCAAAATATCAGGATGTTTTCTGTCACCGTATACAATATGAAGGCGATACCTGAGATAGCATCCAGTGAGATGTTTCGGTATTAGGGTCCGGAGTAACCGAAGAGTGAGGCCATAATGGTTGGACAGGCTGTTTTGTGGGTGCTGTATGCGGACTGATGTCCCCTTGAGGTCCGCTGTCGTGGATCTGGGTTCCAACTCGGTGCGTCTGGTCGTTTTTGAGGGTATATCCCGAAATCCTGTTCCAATTTTCAATGAAAAAGTGGTTCTGAAGCTGGGGCAGGGTCTGACGAAGACCGGCAGGCTGAATGAAAGTGGTGTTGAAAGAGCGTTCGAGGTATTGAGCCGCTTTTACGCTATTGCCCACAGCATGGGGGCCTCACCCTTTGAAATATTGGCCACTGCTGCGGTTCGTGATGCCAGAAATGGTGCTGAATTCATAGATTCCATACGCCGCTGGATGCCGGATGTGCCGATACGCATCCTGTCGGGCGAAGAAGAAGCAGACCACTCCGCAACTGGTGTAAGATGCGGCATTCCGGAAGCAGATGGTCTGGCTGCCGATATCGGTGGGGGATCACTTGAGCTGATTCATCTGGCAAGGACAGAACGGCTTGAGAGCACCAGCCTGCCCTTGGGGGTGATACGCCTGCGGGACCGGTCTGGAGGCGTGCTTGCTCAGGCTGCCTCAATTGCCGGAGAAGATATCACGGGCGTTTCGTGGTTGTCGCAGGTGAAAGGCAAAACGCTTTATCTTGTTGGTGGGGCGTTCCGTGCCTTGGCGCGATTGCAGATCGCACGCACAGGCTATCCGCTGAATATCCTCCATTATTATACGCTTTCATGTGCTGAAGCGACGGAAATGGCAGATTGGCTGATTGCGACATCCCGTCGCACTCTGGAACGCCTGCCTCATGCGCCACGTAAACGTCTGGATGATGTGCCATTTGCAGCAACGGTTCTGCGGCGACTGATCCGGAATGTTATGCCCGACCGCATCGTGTTCTGCGTCGATGGTTTGAGGGAAGGCTGGTATGCGCTGAATGTCGCGCAAAGCCTGCAGAGTCAGGACCCGGTGATCGCCAGGGCGCATGAAATGTGTATGCGTCTTGGACGCAGCAATGAATTGCCGCGTGCTCTGTTCTCCTGGACGGATTCGCTCTTTCCTGATGAAACGGCTGGAGAAAGACGCCTGAGAGAGGCGGCATGCTGGTTTTCGGACACAGGAAGCCACGATCATCCGGAATATCGTGCTTGGCAGAGCTATCTTCGGGTGCTTCTGGTGCATGGCGGTGGATTTGATCATCACGCCCGTGTTTTTCTCGCTCTGGTTCTGGCCGTTCGTTATGAAGCAGGTCCGGAGGAAGCGTTTCTTGCTCCTTCAAGGCAACTCCTGAATCAAGCTGATTTCAGGAAGGCCATGATTCTGGGACTTGCCTTGCGCCTTGCCTGTTCCCTTTCCGGAGGAACGGAGACGTTGCTGCGTGGGACTGAACTTATTTTCAAGGGAAAGCGGATCAGTCTGCGTCTGACATCTGCCTGTGTCGCTGTTCAGAGTGACTCGGTTCGTCGCCGTTTGACCCGTCTGGGACAGGTCATGGGCATGGAGACAGGCATTGAAGACGAATATGTGCCTTTGATGGAGGAGTGAAAACTCCTCTATTTAACCTGTAGTTGAGAGAAGAGAACTTCATACAGCGTTGTGTAGAAATAGTTTTTCACATGAGGTGAAACGAGTTTCACGCTGTTCATTTCGATCATGGGCACGACGGGCGAAAGTATCTGGAATTCCTTGTCGATTTTCTTCCAGAGTTCGATGGTTTGCTCGGAAGACAGGGATGTATCCGATTTTGCCTGATCGATTTGTTTTTGAATTTCCTTGTCGCAGAAGCCGGATATATTGATTGAACTGTCCGACCCTGGATGAAAATTTTCACACCCGAGAAGACTGTCAAGAAAATTGGAGGGTGAAGGATAATCATGCGCCCATGATTTGATTGAAATCTGGACATGGTTTGAGGAGTTCTGGATGTATGAAAAAAACACGCCGGGATTCAGTGTGCGCAGGCTGGCATCATAACCCATTTGGCGCAATGCATCCTGAAGCCACATTCCCATAGCCATTTCGATACTGGCTGAGGAGGTCAGGACCGTGACTTTCTGTCCGACCGTGCCGCTGAGGCGAACGAGCTCCCGGGCTTTTTCCATATCGGGTGCAAGCCATTTTTCAGCGGGCTGTTCGGGTGATGCTCCCTTGCTCCATGGACATGAAGGGTCTGCGCCGGGGACGGAGGATGGAATCATGCTGCAAAGTGGCGTGGCCAGAGCACGACCGCCATAGAAAATGGCAATCGCCCGACGATCCATGGCGTAGTTAACTGCCTGACGTGCAAGCTGATTGTTAAAGGGCGGAATATTCGTGTTCAGGAACGCATAGTAAGCTTGGGGATGCGGTTCGATGTGCGTCTGCCCGGGGAAGCGGGATCCCAGTTCCCCCAGGCGATCGAGCGGAATGGGATCTGCAATCAGGTCATATTGCCCATTTTCAACGGCAGTGACGGCTGATTCATTCTCTATTCCAAAAGTATATTCAATAACATCGGGATATCCGTCTGGCTGGGCAGACTGATCCCACACATGGAAGTAGGGATTACGTTCCATGCGCATGCCGCTGTCGGGATTATAGCTGACAATCTTGTAAGGGCCCGTGCCAATGGCGGGCGTATTGCCCAGATCATGCAAAGGCGTGTCGGCTGGCAGGATGCTTGCATGCGTGAATGCCAGTTTTTGCAGGAATTCAGCGTCAGGTTTGTTTAGATGGAAAGTGATTGTGTGTTTTTGCGGATCGGTGACGACACCTTCGGAAAGTGTGCACTGTGATGGATCATGCTGACAAAGATCGGCGCCAAGAATTGCGGAGTAGAATGCGCCGGAAGTTGGAGAGCCAATAATGAAAATCCGACGTATTGATGCGGCAACATCTTCAACTGTTACTGGACGGCCATCGGAAAATTTAATGTCTGGTCGCAGTTTGAAGGTCCAGGTTCTTCCATTATCTTCCGGTTCTGGCAGGGATTCCGCCAGATCGGCAACAAGTTCATTTCCGGCAGAGCCACGCTCTTTCCTGAAACCGACAAGGCCATCATAGATATTTGCAAAAAGATCGATATATTTTGCAGCATAGTTGATCTGTGGATCAAGCGTTCCGCCGGAAGAGGAGGCGACCAGACGCAGGGTTCCTCCTTTCTTCGTTTCATCGAAAATGTTTTGCCTGTCTGTCTGTGCCAGAGCGGGGACAGTCGAAAGCAGGCCAATCAGGAAAGTGGTGGAAAGAAGAAAACGCGAAGAAACTGACCGGAATACGTGTCGTGAAATATTGAGTTGTGACGACATATTATCAGTTTCTCCTTCAGATGCCTGTTTTCAGGGACGGAACATGGGAATGGTCGCAACCGGACTCAATCCGGCAGCTTTGGCTTCGGCATTGGCAAGTTCAGGATCGTCTCCCAGCTTTTCTCCGTGAATCCCCCCGAGAACCCAGAGACTGCTGATGCCTGCGTTTTGTGCGCCAAGAATATCGGTCGCCAAGGCATCACCAACAGCGATGCATTTCTCCGCGGGAAGGCCGATCAGTTCCAATACGGATGTATATACGCCAGCAAAGGGTTTTCCGATCCAGTGGGCGGTTCCTCCTTTCTGCTCGTAGATACGGGCGAGAAGACCGGCGCAGATCAGTCGGACGCCGCCGCGGATGACTTCCATGTCCGGGTTGGGACAGATCATCGGCAGGCCATGAGCGCAGGCCGCATCCAGAATATCGTTATAGCCAGCAGGATCGCTTTTGCCGCGACGTTCATCCGGGCCAGTGTTCATCAGAAACGAAGCTTGCGCGGGATCGTTGGTCAGCGTCAGTCCGAGCTCTTCAAACAAGGCCAGATCATGATTGCCGCCAATATGCAGAACCTGATCGCCGAGTGTCGAAAGCCACGGGTGTTGCTCGTGGAGTTCAATTTTATCGCGGTCGAGAAGAAGACGCCGGGTGACTTCTCCGCTGGTCATGACACCATCATGAAGATCGTCAGTGATGCCCATATTGCGCAGCTGTTCATGAACAATATCGGCAGGGCGGGGTGCGTTGGAAAGAAAAACCACACGTTTCCCGGCTGCGCGCAGGGATCGCAATGCGTCGACTGAGCCGGGGAAGAGAGCAATGCCGTCGTGCATTGTGCCCCACAGATCGATGATCCAGCCATCATACTGGTCGATCAGAGGGGTGATTCCAGAAAATGTCTGCATCATTCGGTTCATCTGGATGAAACTTTCAGATCCGCGATGCTGTCCATATTTTCCCGCCGAAGAATATCGAGCAGTTCCTTTTTCAGACGTGGGATAAGTGCCGGGCCATCGAAAACGAAGGAACTGTAGACCTGCACCAGATCAGCACCCGCGCGGAGCCGTTCGACGATATCTGCGCCGCTTTCAATACCGCCGCAACCGATAAGCGTCAGCTTTCCTCCGGCTTCTGATGAGACATTGCGAAGCATTTCGGTCGCCCGTGTTTTCAGGGGACGTCCGGAAAGCCCGCCACTTTCATGTGCAAACGGGCTGCGCAGATCATCGGGGCGGGAGATCGTGGTGTTTGAAATGATCAGACCTGAAGCGCCCCCTTCGATGGAAGCGCGGACGATGGCGGGGATATCGGCATCAGCCAGATCCGGAGCGAGTTTGATCAGAAGGGGAGGAGCGCTGGCATGTCGGGCGCTGATGGCATCAAGAAGGCCGCGTAATTTTTCAGCACTCTGAAGCTGGCGCAATCCTGGGGTGTTGGGAGAGGACAGGTTGAGAACAATATAATCCACATAGGGTTTCACGCGCGCCACAAGTTCAGGATAATCCTTCTCGGGGTCTGCTCCGGTTTTATTGATGCCGATATTCGCCCCGATCGGCACACCAGCGCCAGCTTCCCGTCCTGATTTCAGGCCACGATGAAGCCGTGCGAGGCGCTGGCTGAAGCGATCGATCCCGTCATTATTGAAGCCCATTCTGTTGATGATTGCCCGATCTTCATCGAGACGGAACAGGCGGGGCTTCGGATTGCCGCTTTGGGGGCGGGGCGTGACCGTTCCGGCTTCGACAAAACCAAAGCCAAGGCGTGCCAAGGGGCGGATGACGCGGGCATTCTTGTCAAATCCGGCTGCGATGCCGACAGGGTTGGGAAAGCGCATTCCAAGCGCGCGCGTGGCCAGAGCTGGATCGTCTTTTTCTCTTTTCCAGGGAAGAGAGAGGCCCATCGCCAGAGAATCTATGGCGAGATTATGCGCTTTTTCGGGGTCCAGTCTGTGAATCAAGGGGAGTGCGGCTGATGTGGGGTCGAACATGCCAGTGCGTTCCGTATGCAAGCTGATACTGCGTTGAGGCAGGAATAAAGATAATATTGTGTGTTTCGTTATCTGCACGAGGTTTCGGCTGCAATGGCGGGGCGGAAAATATTGGCGCACATATTTTGTGTTCCTCATATGTTCCTTGTGTGCCACAATGGTTCTGTCATGCAAGATACGCCTGTCCGAAAGATCATTCACGTAGACATGGATGCGTTCTATGCCTCTGTGGAGCAGCGAGATCATCCTGAGTTGAGAGGGTGTCCGGTTGCCGTTGGCCATCCGGCCAAGCGTGGCGTAGTGGCGGCTGCGAGTTACGAAGCGCGAAAATTTGGGGTTCGTTCCGCCATGCCTTCAACAGAAGCGCTCAGGCGGTGTCCGGAGCTGGTTTTTGTGCCTCCGCGATTTGAGGCATATCGCTCTGTATCAAAACAGATCCACAGGATTTTTGAGGATTATACGTCGCTCATAGAGCCATTGTCCCTAGATGAGGCTTATCTGGATGTGACTGCAAGCCCGAGTGGATTGAAAACAGCCTGGGCCATTGCGAAAGAGATACGCGCGCGCATTCTGGATGAAACGGGACTTACAGCTTCAGCAGGAGTTTCCTATAATAAATTTCTGGCCAAACTGGCTTCGGATCATCGCAAGCCGAATGGACAATTCGCAGTTACGCCGGACATGGGGGAAGCGTGGGTTGCGCAATTGCCGGTTGCCAGATTTCATGGCGTTGGTCCGGTTACGGCGCGGCGCATGAAAGAGCTGGGTATCACCACGGGTGCGGAATTGCGGATTCAGTCTCTGGAAACCTTGCGTGATTATTTTGGACGTTCTGGCCTGTGGTATTACGAAATTGCGAGGGGCCGCGATGATCGTCCGGTCGTTTCCAATCGGGAGAGAAAGTCTTCCGGTTCTGAAACAACATTTTCCCGTGATCTGATCGATATTGTTGAAATCGAGAAGGGGTTACTGGAAATGGCGGATGATGTCTGGAAATGGTGTGAAAAAACATGTCGTTATGGACGCACAGTGACGTTGAAAGTAAAATGGTCAGACTTTCAACAGGTGACGCGCAGTCGTTCCCAGACATCACCATTTCTGAGTCTTGATGATTTGTGTGAGAACAGTCTTGCCCTGCTGCGTGGCCTGTATCCCCTTGAAAAATCTGTGCGACTGGTTGGGGTTACGGTTTCAGGATTTTCACAGAAGAGCGAAGATGTGAAGAAGCAGTTTTCGTTTGATATGATGTAATTAACAGGGAACATACGAATATCATATGTTCCCTTGAGGATGTGCTGGTCAGGAGACAACCTTATCTGTAGCATCACAGAATTTCTGCATTTCCGATGCCGATCCAACGGTAATGCGCGACATGGAAGGCCAGATTGGCCAGCTTCGTCCGATATCGATCTCCTGTTCGGCATATTTCTTTTTGATATCTGCGGCTGGTTTTTTCCAATCTATCATGAACATGTTGGCATTGGATGGAATGTAGGAAATTCCGCGTTTATCGAGAAAGTTAAAAGTATTGTCGCGCGCGGCAATCATTTCGTTTCTACGATTTGTGATATTATCTGATTGCATGAGGCTTGATGTGCCAACGGCCAGAGCAACAATGGAGAGGGTTCCGCTCTGGTTGCGACCGTCATATCGCATCATGCGTGCATGGAGTTCCGGTTTTGCAAAACTGAAACCAAGGCGCAGTCCTGCCATTCCAAACAGTTTGGAGAAAGTGCGCAGAACAATGACGTCTTTATTCTGTGCAACGAGCCGGGCTGCGCTCTCTGTGCCAGCGAAATGGAGATAGGCTTCATCAACGACGACAACAGATCCTTCCGGCTTGTTTTCAACGAGCCATGCGATATCTGCGATTGGTGTCAGTGTTCCTGTGGGATTGTTGGGGGAACAGATATAATACATGCCAGCTTTTGGATCAGCATGAAGCATGGCTTTGACATCGGTTGCATAGTTGTTTTTCGCGCTTAACGGAACCTTGGTCACTTTTGTGTTGAGCCATGCCCCGGTGCGCCATGCAGCTTCAAATGTCGGATCGGCTGTGACCAGTCCCCGTGTTGGAGAACAGAAAGTAACGACCGTGCGGGACAGTGGATCACTTGACCCCGGCCAGGGGAGAATATGGGTTGAAGGAAGTCCTTCAACTTTCGCTGCTGTATCAATCAGTTGGGCGCGCATATTTGTGGGTTCATAGCGGTTGCCAAGGGCTACAGCCTGCATTCCAGTCTGAGTGGCGCTGGGGAATGGACCGGTCCAGCATTCATTTGTTCCAATTCGGACCATATTGGAATGATCCGGTCGATTCATCTCAGGGATTGTAGCGGGGGTGGCTGCATGCGCCCCGCTGATCAGTTCCGGAATGAAGCTGCCTGCCGCGACGGGCAGACCCAGTAAGGAGGCGATCCTGCCGAACTGACGTCGGGAATAGCCCCGCTCAAGGAGATCTTGCTGTCCTTCTTTGGAAATGATGCCTGTCATGAACGCCTCGGAGAATATGAAGATTAAAATGTTTCGATATCGGTTCTATTGTCTGCCTGAGGAAAAATCCAGACATAATTCCATTCAGTTCAAACTGCCGGAATCTGATTTGTGATAGATTCCATGTGATGCTGTTCCCATCATGTTCGGAAGGTTGAAAATGATACTGAAACGAATATTGCTCATGGCTTGTGTGATGATTCCGCTGTCCGCTTTTGCGGCAGATCCTGAGACATTGTCCGTCTGGAAGAAAAATCATTCATGGGCAGTCCGGTTCGACACTCTGTTTGAGACTGTCAAAAAGCCTGTCTGGTTAAATGGAGCGACGGAATCCGAACCAGTCAAGGTAACGTTGGGTGGGCATCCATGGACTGTTCTGATGGCATGCAAGCGACATGATTGTGGAAATCATCAAGTTGTAGTCATGTTTAATGATGTTTCTATGTATGGGTTGCTGTTCGAAACAAAAGACAATAGCTCGGAGGAGATATTGAACTGGCTTAATCTGGATGGAAATCAGGACAGCATGGATGTGAAGACGATACTGTATGCTGCAATTTCAGGAAGTCTTTTCAATCATCCGAAAAATTTCATGTATTGATTGATGCAATATGTAGAGGATAATAGGGTGTTCTACATATTGCACATGATTTTCAGATTTTTGACGGTATTTTATTTCTCTCCGGGCACACCTTTGCTGGTCGAATATTCAAAATGAAGTGCTGTGTCGGGGTGGATGATCGGGTGGATGGCGTGGGCGGCCATTGCGCCTTCGCTGAAACCCTGAAGAATGAGCTTCAGTTTTCCCGGATATGTGGCGACATCACCGACGGCGAAGATCCCCGGTGAAGTGGTTTCGCATGAAGAGGGTGTGACTGGAATATTGGATCGGATGGTATCCATGCCCCATGTGGCGACTGGGCCGAGATCTGTGGCAAGTCCAAAAAAGGCAAGAAGGTGATCTGCTTCCAGATGACGGGTGGCGCCATCCAGGCTGGCGACCTCGACGGATGACAGATGCCCCTCTGAACCATGAAGGGCATGAAGCTGCCAGGGCGTTACTTTCTCGATTTCACCGGCTTCAATTGCGGCATCAAGAAGGCGCAGGCTTTCGGGAGCAGCGCGGAACTTGTCGCGCCGATGGACAAGGAAAATTTTCCGCGCAATGCCGCGCAGTTCCAGGGCCCAGTCCAGAGCTGAGTCTCCGCCGCCTGCGATAACAATCGATTTCCCGGCGAAATCATTCCGCCGCCTTACGTAATATTGCACTGCACCCGTGGCTTCATAGGTCGGAAGCTGCTCCAGCGGGGGGCGATTGGGGCCAAAGGCGCCTGCGCCTGCTGCAATGATGATGGCAGCGGCTTCGATCACATCGCCTTTGTCTGTTGTCAGTTTAAATGCGCCACGCTGCCCGTTCAGTTGCTCGACACGACGATTCAGGAGGCTCGGAACGTTGAATGGAGCGATCTGGCGTTCAAGATTTTCGATCAGATCTGCGGCTCTGATCGCCGGGTGGGAGGGGATGTCATAGATCGGCTTTTCCGGATAAAGCGCGGAACATTGCCCACCGATTTCACCCAAAGCGTCGATCAGGAGGCAGTCAAGACGCAGCATGCTGCACTCGAAAGCCGCAAAAAGGCCGGTTGGTCCAGCCCCAATGATGGCGACGTCGGTTTTGATCGGAGTGTTTGCAGCGGTCTGATCTGTGGGCATTGTCGTTCCGGGTTCTTCGTGAGTCATATGTGTTTCGTGTGGCCTCTGTTGTGCGACAGTCTTCTCATGGACGCAACGCTTGGGAATA
Organism: Acetobacter sp.; assembly: GCA_012517935.1. Taxonomy (GTDB): domain Bacteria; phylum Pseudomonadota; class Alphaproteobacteria; order Acetobacterales; family Acetobacteraceae; genus Acetobacter. The sequence goes on from JAAYUA010000004.1 coordinate 13,343, forward strand.
TTTCGTAACGCTATGTGGCGAGGATTTTCGTCGAGATTATTCCGGGAATCCTGAGCTTTCTGTCGCCTTGAATGTGCCCGATGAGGAATTGTTTCGTACATGCAGATTTTCTGAGAATCTGCGGTCACATTTTTTCAAAATTTATCGTTATTTTTAGAAGAAAAATCATTCTTGTGTCTGGTACTGATACTGCGGTTGTGCTAATAAAATCCCACATGAAAATTGAAAACACGAAGTGAATCATTGTGCCTGTCAAAAATAGAGAAATCGTCCAACTTCCACTTTTTATGGAAAATGCGTGTATGAAAAAAGACAGTTCATATTATACGCTCTCCATACAAAAGGATCTTTTCGGCGGCGCGGCACTTGTGCGTTGCTGGGGGCGGTCGGGAAGAAAAAACATGAGGCGATGCGAGAATTATCGCAATGAAGGGGAAGCCGCCAATGCGCTGGCTGAAATAGTGACGCGCCACCGGAAGCGGGGATATAATCTCGTCCATTGAGGGACAGAAAGTGCTTTGCGATGATGGCAATCCGTATAAAATGACGGGGCATGAGGAATTTCCATCCCCTGTTGCCATCACATTAGTCATTAAGCCGCAGAATTGACGCAATCGAGTGTAATAAGCGGCAATAAAGCTTGACTGGTCATACGCAGTAACATTTCCTAAACAATTAATTTAGCGGTGTTCATTGCGGATGGTGGGTGTAGTCCATTATTGCGTGTTTTGAGACATCTGTTTTTCGTTGTGAATTTCTGTCCGTTAATGGCAGCCCAAGTGGATAAGGAATGTTCGGTCATGTTTTCTCAGGTTGTGCCTGAACCGATTCCTGTAGAGCGTTTTCATGGCAAAGCCTTTCGGCAGAAAACAATCAGAAATTCCATTTCCTGTCAGGGTCGAGGTCTGCATACGGGAGAGTTGATTTCCCTGCGTCTTGAACCCGCCGAAGCCGACAGCGGCATTGTTTTCCAGCGCACTGATCTTGTCGGTGCAGCACCGTTGGTCGCCCGTTATGATCAGGTGATTGAGACCCGTCTGAGCACTGTGATCGGAGAGTCGGGGAACCCGCGCAATTCCATCGCAACCATTGAACATCTCATGGCGTCTCTTGCCGGCTGCGGTATTGGGAATGTGCGTATTTTCGTTGACGGTCCAGAGATTCCGGTTCTGGACGGTTCAGCCCGTGAATTCTTGTTCCTGATCGACTGCGCAGGTGTGGACGTTCTGGATGCCTGGCAACCTATGGTTGAGATATGTCGTAATGTTCGGGTCGAGCATGGTGATGCATGGGTTGAATTGTCTCCGGGCGATCTGGAGGGTTTCGATCTGGATGTTACGATTGATTTCCCGGCAGAGGCTGTGGGTCGTCAGCACATCCGGCTTGTGGCCGGGGAAGAGGCTTTTCGTCATGAAGTAGCTGCTGCGAGAACTTTTACATTCCGGGAAGAGATCGAGATGTTGCGCGCCGCAGGGTTGGCGCGCGGTGGCTCTCTTCAGAATGCCATCGTCGTTGACGGTGCAGAAGTTCTGAACCCGGAAGGTTTGCGGCAGGCTGACGAATTCGTTCGTCACAAGATGATGGATGCAATTGGTGATCTGTCGCTGGCGGGTTCACCTCTGCGTGGACGTTTTTCCGGATATAAATGTGGTCACGCACTGAATAATCAGGTGCTCAGGGCTTTGTTCGCGACTGCCGGAGCGTGCCGGATGATCGTTCCGACCGCGCGTTCAACCCGAAAGATCGTGCGTGAAGCTGCCTGAGCTTCATTCTGTCCCATGAGCTGAAAATAGGGCGTGGTGGTTCCATAGGTTCTTGGAATGTTCTAGTTGTGTGGTCATGATACACACGACGCGCCTTTTGGGCATTGATCCCGGTTTAAGATTTACAGGATGGGGTGTTCTGGATGTTTCCGGGAATCATCTCAAGCACGTTGCCGATGGTGTGATCGCAACCGATGCCACGCAGTCTGTGCCTGAACGTCTGCGTTGTCTTCATGAATCCCTGACAGCCTTGATAGAGGAATATCAGCCAGCTGAGGCCGCTGTTGAGGAGACATATGTCAACAGAAATGGCTCCTCAACACTGAAGCTGGGTTATGCGCGTGGAATTGCGCTTCTGGCTCCGGCTTTGGCCGGGCTGAATGTTGCTGAATACGGTGCTATGTCAGTGAAGCGCGCTGTGGCAGGAACGGGCGCAGCAACGAAGGAGCAGGTTGAAATGATGGTGCGTCGTATTCTCCCTGGAGCTGTGGTGAAGCGGGCGGATGCATCGGATGCTCTGGCTGTGGCAATCTGTCATGCACATCATCGGGCCAGTCAGCAGCGTGTCGCAACCGGGCGTCGTTCAGCGTGATTGCGTCTCTTGCCGGTCTGGCAGGATTTATCGAGGCAGACAGGTGCGTCATTGATGTCGGTGGCGTTGGTTACCTTGTCTTTGCGTCCACACGCACATTGTCCGCCTTGCCTGCGCCCCCGGAACTGTCGCGGTTATTGATCGAGACAGTGGTCCGTGAAGATGCGATTCTGCTCTACGGTTTCATGAGCACGGCCGAGCGCGACTGGTTTCGCCTTCTGACGGCCGTTCAGGGAGTGGGTGCGAAAGTCGGGCTGGGGCTTCTGTCGACTTTTTCTCCGTCGGAACTGATTGCTGTGATTTCTGCCGCTGACAAGGCGAGCCTTACCCGTGCGCCGGGAGTGGGCGGCAAGCTGGCGGAGCGTCTGCTGACGGAGCTGAAGGATAAAGTGGGTCGGATGCCTTCCGGCGGGTCTGTTGCAATGGTCAGCGCGGCGAAGGCTGTGGAGACGCAGGGGCCTGAAGCCGATGCACTTCTGGCGCTGGCGGGTCTTGGGTTTCGTCGTGTTGAAGCATGGCCGATTGTGTCACGCCTGATTGCAGAAAGCGGCGGAGAAATCTCCCTTGATGATCTTCTGCGTGATGCTCTGCGGGAGTTGGCAAAATGAGCGTTCTTGATCCTGAACGTCACGAAGAGGATACGGGAGATGCGGCTCTAAGACCGAGAACTCTTGCTGATTTTACCGGGCAGAGAGCGAGCTGCGAGAATCTTTCGATTTTCATTGAGGCGGCCAGAGGGCGGGGGGAGGCACTGGATCATGTGCTCCTTCATGGTCCTCCGGGCCTGGGCAAAACCACTTTGGCGCAGATCGTTTCGCAGGAACTGGGTGTCGGGTTTCGTGCAACATCGGGGCCGGTGATCCAGCGTGCGGGAGATCTGGCTGCAATCCTGACCAATCTCCAGCCGCGTGATGTGTTGTTCATTGATGAAATACACAGACTGCAACCGGCGATTGAGGAAATTCTTTATCCGGCGATGGAAGATTTCCAGCTTGATCTGATTATCGGTGAAGGTCCTGCCGCACGGTCTGTGCGGATCGATCTGGCGCCGTTTACGCTTGTTGCGGCGACGACCCGTGCCGGATTGCTGGCGACGCCTCTGCGCGACCGTTTCGGAATTCCGTTGCGTCTCATCTTTTATACACCGGAAGAATTGCAACATATCGTAACGCGTGGTGCACGGAAGCTGGGTTTTGATCTGTCGGATGATGGTGCGGCGGAGATCGCGCTGCGTTCGCGCGGAACGCCACGAATTGCGGGGCGTCTGTTACGGCGCGTGCGTGATTTTGCTTCGGTTCGCGGGAATGGCCGGGCAGACCGGATCATCGCGGATGAAGCGCTGGCCCGGCTGGAGGTCGATGGCCTTGGGCTGGATGGCATGGACCGTCGATATCTCTCCCGCATTGCCGAATTTCATCATGGCGGACCGGTGGGGGTCGAAACTCTGGCTGCGGCACTGGCGGAGGCTCGCGATACGCTGGAAGATGTTGTGGAGCCCTATCTGATTCAGGAAGGACTTGTGCTCCGGACCAGCCGGGGGCGTGTTCTGGGGGAACGAGGCTGGCGTCATCTGGGGCTGACGCCCCCGCCATCGTCGGTCGGACAATCTGAACTCTTCAGTATGGAGGAGGAAGAATGACGTCACATACATCCAGTTTCAGAATTTATTACGAAGATACGGATGCGGGTGGTGTTGTTTATCACGCCCGCTATTTCGCTTTTGCCGAGCGGGCGCGCACGGAAGCGATTCGAAGTCTTGGGATGACTGCGGCAGGGATGGCTTCTGAATTCGGTTGCATCTTTGTCGTTCGTTCAGCGCAGGTCGAATATTTGCGGCCGCTTCACCTGGATGAGCTGGTTTCGGTGACGACGACCATGAAGGAATTACGTCCGGCAAGCTGCCGTCTCATGCAGATTTTTGAACATGAAGGAGAGCGCTGCGCGACGATTGATGTGCGGCTGGCCTGTGTTCGTCTTCATGATCACAGGGCTGCCCCATTTCCGCCACTATGGCGTGATCTTCTCTCCAGACTGTCATGAGATGTGAGAGCTGTCTCTTCTGCTTTTACCCTGATGAGATTAAGGATTAAGAGGACAATCTTGTGTGCTGCCGAATCGCGGTCTTCTGGATAAGACCGGTTCAGGTGTGCGCGGAATTCGCCCATCAGGGCAGGAGGCGTTTTTGGATCAGGCAGTAAGCGCGACCGATCTCGGCGCGGCAGCTGGGAATATGTCGCTGTGGGGGCTTTTTGTTCAAGCCTCGCTTGTTGTGAAGATGGTGATGATAGGTCTCCTCTTCTGTAGTGTCTTTGTCTGGGCGACGATTTTCGACAAGTTCATGACACTGCGCCGGGTTAATCGTGAAGCCTCCGCTTTTGAGGACAAATTCTGGTCCGGTGGCAGTTTGGACGATTTGTATGAGGCGGAAGGGGCACGTCCGACTCATCCGATGGCGGCAGTTTTCGGGGCAGCCATGGGCGAATGGCGCCGTTCATCCCGGATCCCCGGCGTTGATCTGCTGCATGGTGGTGTGCAGGAGCGCGTTGATCGTGCCATGTCGATCACCATCACCCGTGAGATGGAACGTCTTGAGCGACGCATGGTCTTTCTGGCGACGATCGGTCCTGTTGCGCCGTTCGTGGGTCTGTTCGGAACGGTCTGGGGTATCATGCATTCCTTCAGCTCGATTGCGGCGATGCACAATACCAATCTCAGCGTCGTTGCTCCGGGTATTTCGGAAGCTTTGTTTGCGACGGCCATTGGTCTGGTCACGGCGATTCCGGCTTATGCCGCTTACAACGTGATCGGAAACAGCCTTTCGAAATTTCAGGATCGTCTGGAAGGTTTCGGGACCGAGTTTGCCGCGATCCTTTCCCGTCAGTCTGAACAGAAGGGCTGAAAACCATGGGCATGTCTGCTGGAGGTGGGGGGCGAGGCAAAGGTCCTCGTCGCCGTGCCCGACCTCAGTCGGAGATCAATGTAACGCCATTGGTTGACGTCATGCTCGTGCTGCTGATCATTTTCATGGTGACATCACCAATGATGACCAGCGGTGTGAACGTTGATCTTCCCAAATCAGATGCGAAGCCTGTCAACTCGGATACAAAACCCATCACGGTCTCCATCAAAGCTGATGGCTCGCTCTATCTCGGGGATAATGAAGTCTCGCCAGAGCAGCTTATCGACCAGTTGAAGGCGGCATCAGCGAACGATCCGACCCATCGTATTTTTGTACGTGGCGATGCTCATATTGATTATGGTCAGGTGATGAAGGTTATGGGGCAGATTACCTCTGGTGGTTTTACTCATGTTGCCCTGTTGGCCCAGCAGCCGCCATCTGGCGGCAACTGATCGGATGTGTGATGCGCGCTTCCACCTTCTCCTGCTGCCCTGAGCAGCAGGTCTCCTTCTGATCTGAAGGAAGAATATTATTATGGTCCGTCCACGCCGTTCTGAAACGGTAAGGATGCAGCGCTCTCTTGCTCTGTCTGTGTCGCTGCATGCGCTGGTCGTTGGGGCTGCCTTGCTGACGCTTTCTGCGCCAGACACACCCGAGCCGGAAGAGCCTCCACCGATCGAAGTGCAGTTCGAGGGCGCCAATAATGATGGTGCTCCGGCGAAAGGGGAGAAACCAACGCCAGAGCCTGCTCCGGCTCCAGCGCCTGTGCCGGAGGATGCGCCTCCGGCAAAAGAGCCCCCCAAGCCAGTTCCGGAAGAAGAGGCGGCTCCACCTCCGCCTCCACCACCACCTGTTCCTCCAGCACCACAGCAGGAAGCAGAGCCTCTGCCGGACCTGCCTGTGCCGCCCAAGGAAGAGGCTCCGACGCCTGAGGTTGTGAAGCAGCTGCCACCCACTCCAGCGCCGCCTCATCCGTCGGCGGCTGTTGCTCCGCCATCTCCTGTGACTTCGCCAACGGATAATCTGCCGAAAATAGCGATTCCATCGCATATTACGCAGCCTCATGACGCGAAGAAGACTGAGCCGGATACGCATTCGCTGCTGGAAACTCTGGACAGCCTGCGTGCTGACACGAAGCAGACGCATCCGCCAAAGGCTAAAGCCAATCCCAAACAGGGTGGTTCACCTAATGGGGGTGGAACGCCGGATGGTGATATTACGCAAAGCATGAGTGGTGGCGATCAGAAAGCCATCGGTGCTTCTGTTCGTCGCTGCTACACTGAAGATACGGCTGCAAAAGACTATGCTTCTTTCTCGGCGCACCTGATTGTGACGGTTGATGCGACAGGCGTTGCGCGTATCGTCACATTTGCGCCTGAAACGAGTCAGAAGATGAATAGCGATTCATCCTATCGCGCTCTGGCGGAAAGAGCGCGCGCTGCTGTTCTAAGTCCTACCTGCTCACAACTGCCAATTCCAAAAAACCTGTTGGGCCAGACCCGGCAGCTCAAATTTGTCTTCCGGCCGTGATGTCGGAATTCGAGGAGAATTTTCTCATGTCACGTTTAACGAGCGCCGATTTTATCAGTGACCGGACAGCCGAAGCCCTCGCGGCGACGTTTGGGCGTCGTGCGCTGATGGGAAGTGGTGTCGCTGGGCTTGCTGTGGCAGCGATGCCGCTGGACGGCATGGCAGCAGATGCCCCGGAAGCTGAAATCACGGTTGATCAGGCCAGAACAGCGCCAATTCCGATTGTGATTCCTTCTTTTGGCGGGGATGTCGGAAGCCGTATCACCGGCGTGATGACAGACGATCTGAACAATACAGGTCTTTTCAAGGTCATTTCCGGCTCGGCTGCGACAGGGACTCCGGATTTTTCTGCTCTGAAGGGAATGGGGGCACATGCCGCCGTCACCGGAAGCGTGACGGGTGGTGGCACCATTCGTGTTGAGTTCCGTTTGTGGGATGTTTTGACCGGCCAGCAGCTCCAGGGAACGGCCTATACCGCATCATCCGCAAACTGGCGTCGGATTGCCCATATTATGGGAGACGTCATTTATGAGCGGATGCTTGGAGAAAAAGGATATTTCGATACACGCATCGGCTTGATCGCGCGTTCAGGTGCATTGCGTAATCCCGATATGCGTCTTGCAATCATGGATCAGGATGGCGCGAATTATCGTGTTCTGGGCAAGGGGCAGGCCAAGCTGCCTTCCTTTAACCCAACGCGTGACCAGATTGCGCTTTTGTCCTATTCAGGTCCGAAGCCTCGGATCTTCCTTTTTGATCTGGACAGCGGTCGTCAGCGGATCCTGAGCGATTTCCCAGGCATTCCGCTAGGTCCGCATTTTTCTCCTGACGGCGGCACCCTTCTGGTGCCCGTGGCACATGGCAGCGGCTCAGATATTTACAGTGTCAGTGTGGCATCGGGAGCCGTGCGGCAGCTGACGTCTTCAGGTGGTGCAATCAATGTCAGCCCCTCCTTTAGCCCGGATGGATCCAAGATAGCCTTCACGTCTGATCGCGGAGGATCACCAGCGATTTATATCATGGGTGCCGGCGGTGGAGACGCAAAGCGGATCTCCTATGGCAATGGCAAATATGAAGAGTGCACATGGTCTCCGCGTGGTGATCTGCTTGGCTTCACCCGGATCGGGGGTGGCTTTTTCCTTGGTGTGATGAATCCTGATGGCACGGGCGAACGTATCATGACGCAGGGCTATACGGTCGAAAGTCCGACTTTCTGTCCGAATGGACGTGTTCTTGCTTTCAGCCGTAGCGGGCCCGGTGGATCAGGAGCCAGCATCGGCACGATCGACATCACGGGGTTCCATGAACGAACGATCCATACGCCAACGGGTGCCATCAGTCCGACGTGGTCACCCCGGAACGTATAGTCTCCAGCATCCCGCTTTGTGTGTGTCTTTTATGCTGATTTTTCATGGAAGACACACGGGGCAACAAGAACCGCTTGACCGCTGAAAAAAGCTGTGGCTTAGCGCTTATCCAGCTGCCGCTCTGTTACGCTCCATGTTTGGGAACGCAAAGGTCCGGTGGCCGGCGGAGCGATCCGACTCGTATTATTGTCCTTTTGTTCCGATATGGAACTGACACGGGATTTTAAAGTCATGAAACTTAAGTTTATTGGTGCGATCGGTCTGGCGGCAATGCTGGCAGCGTGTGCGGATGATCAGAACAAGGCTGACGTGACAGGTACGGGTGCGGCTGTTCAGCCGACCGGCCCGGTTCCTGGCAGCGAAGCTGATCTGGTTGCCAATGTTGGCGACCGCGTATTCTTCGCACTCAACAAGAGTGGTCTGAGCGACGATGCACAGGCGACACTTGAGAAGCAGGCCGCATGGCTTGCCAAGTATCCGCAGGTTGCGGTTCAGGTTGCTGGCAACTGCGACGATCGTGGCACGGAAGAATACAACCTTGCCCTGGGTCAGCGTCGTGCGAACTCAGCACGTGACTTCCTGGTCGCCAAGGGCACCGAGTCTTCACGTATCACCACCATTTCCTATGGTAAGGATCGCCCGACCGATCCGGGAACAGGTGAAGAAGCTTGGGCTCAGAACCGTAACGCGATCACGTCGGTTCAGTAATTCTTCAGGATCGGGGGCATTTACTGCCCCCGATTTTTTTTGCATGTCATGTATCCGCCGTGCGGAACATTCGATGACGTGCCTGTTGTTCGCGACTGTTGTGCCTTTGTCGCGGTCAGATCCTGAGATCTGAAATTTCCAGTATGGGAAGCCTGTTTCCTCATCTGGAATTTTATCTGCTCCTTAAAGGAGCATCCGCCAGATACGGCAGTCCAACGTACAAGATTTTGACAAGGACAAGCCCGATGACTGTCGGTCATTACCCTTTGACACGCCTGCGTCGTAACCGCCACGATGATTTCACGCGTCGTCTGGTGGCAGAGAATACATTATCTGTTGATAATCTGATCTGGCCGATTTTTGTCACAGAAGGCACGGCAACTACAAGCGATGTTGCTTCCATGCCGGGTGTGCAACGCGTAACGATTGATCGCCTTGCAGCGCATGTTGAACCAGCCGCAACTCTGGGCATTCCGGCCCTTGCCCTTTTCCCTGTGACGCCGGTATCGGTGCGTGATGAACACGGGACAGAGGCACTCAACCCGGATAATCTGATGTGTCGGGCTGCTCGTGAACTGAAGAAGCAGTTTCCGGACATTGGTCTGATTGGTGATGTCGCACTCGATCCTTATACGGATCACGGACATGATGGTCTGATTCGCGATGGTTACGTGGTCAATGATGACTCTGTCGCTGTTCTGACCCAGCAGGCAATCAATCAGGCTTTCGCCGGAATTGATATTATTGCTCCATCTGACATGATGGACGGACGTATTGCGTCGATCCGGCGTGGTCTGGATGAAAATAACATGACCTCCACGCGGATCATGTCCTATGCTGCGAAATATGCCAGCGCTTTCTATGGCCCGTTCAGAGATGCCTTGGGATCAGGAAGCCGCCTGAAAGGGGACAAGAAAACCTATCAGATGGACCCAGCCAACAGTGATGAAGCACTGCGGGAAGTTGAGGCTGACCTGATGGAAGGGGCCGACATGATCATGGTCAAGCCGGGCATGCCCTATCTTGACATTATTCGTCGCGTCCATGAGCGTTTTTCTGTTCCGACATTTGCTTATCAGGTATCAGGTGAATATGCGATGCTGATGGCTGCCATTGAGAATGGATGGCTTGATCGACAGAAATCGATCATGGAGTCACTGCTTGCGTTCCGTCGTGCTGGTGCGAATGGCGTTTTGACTTATTTTGCTGTTGAAGCTGCACGGTATCTGAAAGAAGGCTGATCATAGTCTGCGGCATTGGCTGTACGATTCTGGAAAATTGAATGGTACAGCTGCCGGGTTATTTGTTTCGTCGAGAATGGTGCTTTCATATGCGAGACGCTGTGACGCACTGCGGCAAATATATGATTGGGCGCTGTCGATAAAATAAGTAGTCTTCTTTTCAGGAAAGCGTTTCTGTCGAGGAGAAGGTGAAGACCAATGAACTGGTCTGCGCATAAGCCGAAATTTTTCTACACGACCTCACCATTGCCGTGCCCTTATATTGAGGGACGGATGGAGAGGAAGGTTGTCACAGACCTGAGCGGGCCAGAAGCTGATAAGCTGCATGACCGTCTGTCGCATGCCGGATTCCGGCGGAGCCATGGCATTGCTTATGCGCCAGTTTGTCAGAACTGCAATGCTTGTGTGCCTATTCGTCTTCCAGTCGCACGATTGCAGCTTGATCGAACGCAGCGCAAGATCATGAACCGGAATGCCGATATCGGCATTTACAGAGTCCCGGCACAGGCAACGGAAGAGCAGTTCGTTCTCTTTCAGCATTATCAGGCAGCCCGGCATCAGGGCGGTGATATGGCGTCCATGACTTTTGCTGATTATCGAAGCATGATTGAGGAAACTCCGGTTGATACATTCATGCTCGAATTTCGGCGGGCTGATGGCGAACTTCTTGTCGTCAGCCTGATAGATAGACTGGGAGACGGTCTGTCGGCGGTTTACACTTTTTTCCAGCCGTCAGAGGAGCGTCGATCCCTTGGGACTTATGCAGTGCTGTGCCTTGCATCATGTGCAGCATCAATGAGCCTGTCATATGTCTATTTGGGGTACTGGATCGCAGAGAGCCGAAAGATGGCTTACAAGACGCGTTTCCAGCCAGTAGAAATCCTGCTCCAGGGCGTGTGGCGCAATCTGGATGAAACATCATATGGAAAACGGGTCTCCTCCCCGCAAACCGGGGAGGAGACGTGAAGGATCAGCAGCAAGCTTCAGCTTCCTGCTTTTCCTCTGAATGCTGAACGATGGATGTATGCATGCCCAGACGGTCAAGTAACTGTCTGTCCCGGGTGGCAGCGGGATTTGGCGTTGTGAGCAGGCGCTCGCCGTAAAAAATCGAGTTCGCACCAGCCAGGAAGCACAATGTCTGGGCTTCGTCGGTCATGTTTTCACGACCGGCGGCAAGTCTTACGCGCGATTCAGGCATAGTAATGCGTGCGGCTGCGATGATGCGGACAAAATCAATGGGATCAACGGCTTCTGCTTCAGCCAGAGGTGTTCCGGCAACGCGGACCAGAAGGTTGATCGGGACGCTTTCCGGATGCTTCGGCAGATTGGCCAGCGCCATGATCAGGCCAGCACGGTCAGACTCATCTTCTCCCATGCCAATGATTCCACCGCAGCAGACGTTGATTCCCGCGTCACGGACATTGGCAAGAGTGTCCAGACGGTCCTGATAGGTCCGTGTGGAAATGATTTCACCGTAATATTCAGGCGAAGTGTCGAGGTTATGATTGTAGTAATCAAGACCGGCATCGCGCAGGCGGCGGGATTGCTGGCCATTCAGCATGCCCAGGGTGACGCAGGTTTCCAATCCCATGGCTTTGACGCCTTCGACCATCTTGCAGACGGTTTCCAGATCGTGATCCTTGGGGGAGCGCCAAGCCGCACCCATGCAGAAACGCGCCGCACCGGCATCACGTGCGCGGCGGGCTTCTTTCAGGACATTTTCGACTGCCATCAACCGTTCAGCTTTGACGCCATCTTCATGTCGGGCACTCTGGGGGCAATAGGAGCAATCCTCCGGACAGCCACCGGTCTTGATCGAAAGGAGTGTCGAGATCTGGACCTCTGATGGGTCGAAGCGCTGACGGTGGATGCTCTGAGCCTGAAACATCAGTTCCGGAAAAGGTAGCTCAAGCAGAGCACTCACCTCTTCTCGGGTCCAGTTATGACGAGGCGTGACGGCGTTGGCCACGGATGCTGGAACGGAAGAAAGGCTGGCTGATGTGCCGTAGGGCATGGGCATGTTTCACTTTTAAGGGAAATGGATCTCTGCTTGAGCAGGAAACTGCCACGAAATTCGTCTGGAAGCCAGAGACGGGCGATAGAACGATCATCTGGCATCGTTTCTCGTGAGAAAATCCGGAGAGAATGTCATGAACTCATGATAGAAAATATCTGTGAGCTTTTGAGATGAAGAGCTTGGGGTGAAACGTCCGGTTGCAGGTCGTTGGAACAGTGAATGGAGACAGGGATTGATTATTGCCCGTGATCTTGCGTGGCGACATGAGAATGATAGCGACCGGACGGTGGGAGACTTTCGAGGAAGACAAATCTCCGGAATTGCCGGATTGAATCTGTCGGTGAAGTCAGGTGAATTTCTCTGGCTTTTGGGAAATTCCGGAGCCGGGAAAACAAGTCTTCTCCGTCTTCTGGGTGTTGAGACCATGGCGACATCCGGGCAATTGGACATTCTGGGAACCCAGATATCACATAAAACTTCCCGTCGTGTTCTCGCTGCCTTACGGCAACGGATCGGTATTGTGCATCAGGATTTTCGACTGATCCGTGATCTGACGGTGCTGGAAAATATCTCCCTGCCTTTGCGTTTTCAGCGGAAAACTGAACCCGAGATCAGCAGAGAGGCGATGGCGCTGATGGAATGGCTGGGGCTCAGTGCGCAATCTGGCTACTTCCCATCCGAGCTTTCCGGTGGAGAACAGCAGAGAGTTGCGATTGCTCGTGCCGTAATCACGCGGCCTGATATTCTGCTGGCAGACGAGCCATTCAACGCGCAGGAGAAACCTCAGGCCGAAAAGCTGGTGCGTATGATGCAGGAATTGGCTGCCATGGGAACCAGTGTGATTGTGGCAACGCATAATGCGGCATTGGTAGAGCAGTTTCCAGCATCGGCACTCAGACTGGGTTCCGAGGAATCTGCTGGAGGCAGGGCGTGATGTTTTCTGGAGGGCGTCGCACACGCGATGGATTGTCATCCGGATGGTTGCTGCCGGGAAGCGCGCTTGTGTCCATCATGGCGGCAATGGCATTTCTGGCTTCGTTGGCCATGGCCGGTTTTTTCGGGGCTTGTGTGTTATCGGACCGCTGGTCCTCCGGGACACAGGGAATTGTGACGGTTCAGGTGCCTTCTCCCTCAAGTCAGGCGGAAAAACAGCAGGATGATGTGGCTTTGTCGCGCATTGATGCTGTGATGCAGCTTTTGCAGAAGATTGGGAACGTTGCATCCGTGCGCCTTCTCAGTTCCTCAGAGTTGGAACATCTGCTGGAGCCATGGCTGGGCGTGTCCGGTATGGCGGCTCTTCCGCTCCCTGCAGTCATCGAGGTTCACATGAAGCCGGGAAGCGACATGGCGCAGGAGGTGCCTGCCATATTGGACAGGATCGCCCCCGGCACGATGATCGAAGGGAATGATAAATGGCGTCAGATTCTGGCGCATCTTGCGATGAGTCTGACATGGGTCGCCGAACTCTCCATGGGAGCCGTCTGTCTTGTTCTTGTCATGGTCGTGTCCATGGTGACCCGATTGGGGCTTGGGGCGCGACGTGAAACGGTTCTGATCCTGCATGGTATGGGTGTGGAGGATGGCTATATCGCCTCCCGCTTTGGGCGCTATATGGCGAAACTGAGCGTGGCTGGAGGATGTATTGGCACGCTTATGGCCATTCCTGTTCTGAGTCTTCTGGGACGGGTGTCCAGTTCATTTTCAGCTTCCGGAACAAGTGAGCCGCCAGCTGTTTTCACGCATCTTCCACCAGTTGTTCTTCATGGCATTGAAGCCGCAGGTTTGGTGCCTTCTATCGCTTGTGGTCTTTTGATCATTCCGATCATGGTCATGCTGATCGGCTGGATGACGGCACAGCTGTCCGTGCGCATATGGCTGCGCCGTCTGCCGTGATGACGGATCCAGGCATACGATCGGAGAAAAAACGGCGCTTCCGAAAAGGCTATGTTTTCTCGATCCTTCTTTTTTGTTGTGTGCTTTGGATCTCTGGTTTCGTCTGGTTCGTCTCTGACGCCTTGAAGCCGGCAGTCATGCCGCCCGTATGTCAGGGGATTGTCGCGCTGACGGGCGGGCAGGGGCGCATACAGGCTTCCCTTAAGTTGCTACGGCAGGGAAAAGGCAAAATTCTTCTGATTTCAGGCGTGAATTCCGGAGTGCGGCTGGAAGATTTACTGCCCGGAATTGAGCCGGATCTTGCAGGCAAGATTTTTCTGGGGCGTCGCGCCACATCGACAGCAGGAAATGGAGCAGAAACGGCAGCATGGGTTGCCGAGAATGACATTCATGATCTGGTGATTGTCACGGCTGGCTATCATATGCGCAGGGCGATGCATGAAATCAGTCGCTCTTCGCCGGGCGTTCGCCTTTATCCATATTCTGTGCAGCCACCACTTTTGAAGCATCGTTTCACACGGTTCACGATGAAGCTGCTTATGGTGGAATATATGAAATGGCTTCTGGCGGAAATTGGACCCGCGTGGGTTCTGAAACACCAGATGGACGCGCAATAGCGTTGATCTGAAAATTTATCAGGATTTTGGGAATGGCGCGAGTGACGGGGCTCGAACCCGCGACCTCCGGCGTGACAGGCCGGCGCTCTAACCAACTGAGCTACACCCGCTTACGACTAGAGCCGTTTGGCGTCGTCGTGAGGGCCCTTATACTGATGTTTTTGCCTCTGGCAACTCCCATATCGCAAAAAAATCATGGGAGCCGTTTTCATGATTTGGCTCTGATGGGGCAAGGCTCTGTTGTAGGATTCCTGTGCGGGAAGCGATGACGGCTTTTGCAACGCTTATGTTTATCTGACGCATCGGCATGAGACAGATTGCGCGTGTTGTGAAATGAGTGAGTCTGGTGATACGGGCGTGAATTTCCTGAAGCTGATGATCAGAATTCCTGACCATTCCCGATACCTCGTAGCCTTGCTCTCATGCGTTTTGCTATCACGGATCGACGGCTTCACATCCTTCATTTTCTGAAGGTTCATGGTTTCAAGCAATCCGGCTTATGCATTCCTGTGGAGGGTTCGTTCTGTGAAGTCAGAAACAGACTATGAAGTCTATGAATTAATGGCTCTTTGATCCTTCGACGTCTTTCGGATGCGGTCCTGTCATTGTTGGCGCGCTGAAGCGTGGCACACGTCCATGATGGCCGAAATTCACAAGCCGCGCCTCAATCAGCCTGATTTTGCCGAACAGACCCGAACGGAGCAGCAGAATCGCCAATGCGGCTCCCATGACCGGGCTTACCGCATAGATCCACAAGCCTCGGAAATTGCCAGCCATAAGCGCTGGGCCAAGGGAGCGTGCGAAATTCGTGCTATCGCCGGAAATCCAGGCGATCAGAGGATTGGCACAGAAATAATAGAGGCCCGGCATCCAGATTGCGAATCTGTTGAACTCGGAATGCGCCGCGAGAAAGAGCAGCATGAAGATCAGTCCTGCCGTCGCGCATAATTCGGCACCGATGACGGGAATGGGGCTGAGTTGCGGTGCTGGGAGGGTGGCAGCGTAATGGATGCTGCTCATCCAGCCGCCCCAGCCCGGTGTAAGAAGTCCGGTGCTGTAAATCGCCAAGGTCCCGATGCAGGCCCCTGTGATTTGTGCGACAAAATAACCAAACATGTCGCGCGGTGCGAGGCGCCCGCCTAAGGCGAAGGCCAGTGAGACTGAAGGGCTGAGATGCGCGCCACTCGTCTTGCCGAAGGGCGTCATGGCGGCACAGGTCGCGCCCAGCCCGAAGAACAGGCCGCAAAGCGCGGTTTGTAAGCCCGGATGCTGTTTTAAGACATCGGACAGAGGAGAAGCTGGTGCGAGGATGAGTGTGTTGGTGAGGATGCCGACGATCATGAGCACGGCGGTCGCGATCAGTTCACACCCATAAAGTTTCCAGTGCCAGGGAACCGCTTCATGCGGTTTCCCACTCAGAGGCCGGTCGCGCAATTCGAGTATGCTGAACTGAGTCAGCTTGGCCGGGTGCTCGGTTGGCCTTGAGGAGGTGCCTTCGCTTTCCTGCATCCTCTGTTCCCTTCCGCTGCATGTTTCCCGGATGAGTATGCGTTGGTGACGTAAGGCTGTCACCCGACGCATATGTTGTTTTTCATTACTTTCAGAAATATATTATAAAGTAGTTTATAGATCCGCCTGTTTGAGGTCCAGAGAAGTTCCTGGATATTCAGACGAGATGAATCGCTGCAAGAGTTGAATTCCGCGATAGATTTATTCACTTTATTTGCGGATCGAGCCGGGTCATCTTAAAGGCGCTGCGTTTTTCTCGGTGCGCATTTGATAATGATTGAGTGATTGCGCGTTATTCCGCGGCAAGTTTTCAGTGTCTTTCTGCGGCAGTCAGGCTGGCACCATCATGTCGTTTCCGTACGAAAATTCGGTCGATTGAAAAATCGACCGAATTCGACGTGATATTTTTTAGAATGTCAGTTCGAGGTTGCTTTGGACGTAAGCTCCAGATCTGGCGCCAGCGTTGATCATGGATTGCGACGCAAAGAGATATTCTCCATCCAGACTGAGAGAAATATGTCGTGTTGCCCGCCATGTGAAACTGGCCTGTGGCATTGTCGCCGTATATCCCCCTCTAGGACGGAATGAGTACAACGCGGTTGGGTTCGAATAAACGCCGTCATTGACGCTGTTTCTCCACACAACCGGAACTTTCAGCAAGAGAGAGGTGTTGCTGGTCGGCGCGATGGTCATCATGGGGCCGACATCAATCAGGTTCGAGTTCCCGATATAGGTGCTGAGATCAAGAGCATAGGCTGATGGAACGAAAGGAGAGAGGAAGTTTCCCCATGAGCTCGTTGTGCTTTTTCTGGTGTCTCCACCGGAAATATCATCAGCCTGTATGCCCAGTGTCGGATGTCCGATCAGATTCCGGAAACGCCATGCAATCTGTGCATTGAAGGAATAGGCTGAAACCGAACGTGTAGGGCCATTCTTAGCGGCATTGAATTCCCCTCCCTGCCACATGCCGCCGAGTGAGAATTCGATGGGACCAGCATTACCCCAGACGCGGACGCCGGGTGTGTCGCGGTGTGTGGAGCCTGCCATGCTGCCTGTTGGGCGTGCGACAAAACTGTTCGACAGAATATAGCCGAAATAGAATGTATCGACGAAGATCTGGCTTTTGATGTTCATGAATTTGAACGAGGGAACGGCATAGGAAGTGTAGGCACCGAAGAGGCGTGTTTTATATCCCACCTGATCGTGGAAGGGGATGTTTCTGCTCGACCAGTTCGTCAAGGTCAGATCGAAAAGGTCGACGCGAAAATTTTTCCAGAATGCATAGCCACGCACGCCGTTCCATGAATAAGGCACGGTGGGATAAACCGAACCTGCTGTGAAATAAGGCGGAGCATCAAGGAAAGCCATGCGACCGACCATGATTCCAGTTTTTGCGCCGAGGACATCTCCCTTGATTTCGATAAAGGCCTGTTGAGCATCAAGTTTGCTGCGCCATCTGCCGCCAGCGTAACCGAAATAGTTTGAACCTCCCGCCTGTGCACTCAGCAATTCGCCGTAAAGTCGGACATGTTTGCCCAGATGGAGATCCGCACCACCGGTCCAGCGATAGGTTGCCCGGAGGGCAGGGCTTTTCCGAAGTGTCCCAAAACCGGCAAACTGGTCGTAGAACATGTGATTTCGGAAATTTCCGCTGAGTGACAGATAAATGGAGCCGCTATCGTTGAATGGGATATATTTCAACGGATCCATTACATCGATGCGGTTTTTGGGATCAGCCAGGTTGGACCAGTCTTCCGCCCAACGATTCACGGCATAATAACCCACCGTTCCAAAACCGGAGGCAGCGCCCGTGTTCGCGTTAAAGACCCCCCAGGGCCCCTGATGCAACAGGGCCGAAGATGCTGGTTTCAGTTCAAGATTCTGGGGCTGGGCATAAAGTTCCGGACGGCTTCCCAGAGGAGGCAAAAGTCTGATGTCGTTGCTTTTGAGCGTTTTGGCCTGGGTTTTTTCCACGCGGGACATGACGTCCGCCTGTTGTGTATCCGAGACTACGCTGTGTTGTCTGATCTGACTGTTTGGACTTGTCTCGGCAATGGCGTCCGGAGGCGTGAGCAGTATGGCGGACAGGATAGTTGAAGCCAGAAGAATCGGTGGAAAGGTTTTATTGGGAGGTGAAAACCTGACTTCGGAAGATGCTAACATCATGGCATATATCTTTTTTTTTATTGTTTTTGCTGACATGACTTGGCTTTGTGCTCAATTAACATATCAGGAGATACTTTGTTGCATGACTGTGCTTGGTTTGCATGTCGAATATCCGTGAACAGAGCATACATTTCCGTGATCGTTGCCGATTTGCCATAGTCGCAGACGGAAGGAAGGTCTGACCGGGTCTTTCTATGGATCACTTCGGGAAAGCCAGGTCTGGTCTGCGCCCCCCTGTTCCGGTTATGTTTCTTTATTTGAGGAAAATTCTGGCGTGGATAGTACGGTCACAACGCTTCTTCCCTGGCTATTGTTCCTTGTCGCCGCCGCAGGTCTGGCTTTTGTGCTGCTCTTCGGGCGGTCGAAGAAAGGAGATCAGGATCTTCTGGCCCGGCTTTATATTCTGACGGAGAGAGAGGCTGGTGCACGTCAGGCTGAAGTCAGCCGCATTAGCGGGATTCTGGGCAGCGTATCTGAAAATCTTGGCGCACAGATCAGTCAGTTGCGTATCGAAACAGCGCAGCAGTTGGGAGAACTTGCCGGAGGGCTGGGGAAAGAGCAGGCGGAGGCACGTACTGTTCAGGCCGAAGCCTTGCGGGAGATAGCCGAGACCAGTGCGAGGCAGATCGCGGCGATCCGTTCCGCCGTGACGGAACAGTTGCATGAGGCTGTAGGCAAGCAGATGCAGACCTCTTTCCAGCGCGTTCTTGAACAGTTTTCGATCATGCAGAAAGCGATGGGTGAAGTTTCTGCCATGACTGCGCAGATAGGCGACCTGAAGCGGTTGTTCTCCAACGTCAAAACCCGAGGAGGGTGGGGTGAAGCGCAATTGCGCATGATCCTTGATGATATTCTGCCGCCTGGGACCTATGAAGCAAATCGACGTTTGGGAGAGGGACGGGAGACTGTCGAATTCGCGGTGAAAATGCCCGTGAAAGGGGCTTCGCCCGTTCTTGCGATTGATGCGAAATTCCCGGTGGAAGCTTATGAACGGCTTCTTGCGGCACAGGAGGCGGATGATCGGGAAGCTGAACGTTCAGCAAGAAAGGCTTTGGAGACGGCGATAAAGCTGGAAGCAAAAAAGATTTCCTCCAAATATATTGTGCCTCCTGAAACGGTGGAATTTGCTGTCCTGTATCTGCCTACGGATGGTCTTTACGCTGAAGTTGCCCGAATACCCGGACTGATCGATGAAATTGGTCGAACGTCGCGTGTCATCATCATGAGCCCGGGCCTTCTTCCGGCTCTCCTGAGAACGATACATCTTGGATATGTAACCTTGTCTCTGGAAGAGCGGACGGATGCCATTGCGCGGCTTTTGGGCCTGACACGTCAGGAGTTGGTCAAGATGGACACGGTTCTCGAAAAAATGGGTCGGAATGCTCAGGCGATGTCGGGCTCCATTGAACAAGCCCGACGACGGACGCGGGTCATGTCACGTCATTTGCGGAGTCTGGATGTTTCGGAAGAAGTTGCGGATGATGTTCTCGAATGATGCTGAAATTTGTTCTGTGATGCAGATCATATCCTGATCTGCATCATGATGTTCTCGGAGCGTTCAATGACATGAATGGCGACTTCATGATTTACGCGGTGAATCTGAACCGTCATGTTTTCCGCGCTGACATTCAGATTATAGAGCGTCAGGGAAGAGATTGAATCCGGCAAGGTGGGATGAGTGAACAGGACGGTTTTCGTTCGCGGATTGTAACTCAGTCCCAGGATTGCCTGAACCAATGCGGGTAATGTTGCTGCAGCCCATGCCTGAGGCGAGCAGGCAACTGGATAGCGTACCGGGGCTTCATCCGGATTTCTTGAAAATCCACAGAAAAGCTCGGGAAGTCTGCGCAGTTCGGAATAGAACGCCGCATCGAACATGACCGTGAATATCTTGCGGGCTTCATCGTGATAGCCATGTTTGGCAAAGCCCATGGCGATCAGGGCATTATCATGCGGCCAGACCGAACCGTTATGATAAGCCATCGGGTTAAAGCGGGCTTCCCCTTGAGGAATGGTTCTTATCCCCCAGCCGGAAAAGGATTTTCTGTCCATCAGGGTTGCGACAACCCGGGCAACCCGTTGGGGAGGAGCAATATCCGTGAGGAGAACATGCCCTGCATTGGAAGATCTGACGTTGCAGGCCTGCTTTTTTCCATCAAGGGCCAGAACGTAAGTGCCAAGTTCCTCATTCCAGAAGTGCGTATTGAAAGCAGAGCGAAGAGCCTGGGCATGTTTTTCCTGCTGCGCAGCATAATCGGCTTCCCCGAGAAGATATCCGATTTTTGTGGCTGCCTGACGAGCGGCATAGGCGTATGCCTGCACCTCACACAGAGCGATCGGGCCTGTCGCGAGGGTTCCATCGGCATGGAAAATGCTGTCGTAGCTGTCTTTCCAACCCTGATTGGCGAGACCTTCCTGATTGCGACGTCCATATTCGATGAAGCCGTCGCCATCACGGTCTCCATAATTGTCCATCCAGTCTATGGCACGTTTGATGTGTGGCCATAGCTGCTTCAGAGCGTTGATATCGCCTGTTCTGTCATAATATTCACCGGCCAGCATGACAAAGAGTGGTGTTGAGTCGACGGAACCGTAATAGCGTCGGAAAGGCACTTCGCCGAGTTCCGCCATCTCTCCCTGCCGGACTTCATGGAGAATTTTCCCCGGTTCGGCATCGGCTGCTTCGTCGATATGGTCTGCTTGATGGAGCGCGAGATAAAACAGAACGCCCTTTGCGATGAAAGGGTCCATCCATAATGTCTGAAGGCCTGTAATCAGGGCATCCCGACCGAATACCGTGCTGTACCATGGGATACCTGCTGCCGGATAAAGGCCGGTTTTTTTCTCCGTAACCAGCATATAGATGTCGCAGATGCTGCGTCGGATAGCTTCGTTGAAAATATCGTTTGAAGAAGCAATCGCCGTAGCGCGTGAAGACAGAAGCCGCATTTCGCGACGCGCTGCGACGGCGCCGCGGAGGAAGGCTCGGCCAGCCGAGATGGATGGGACCTCAGTCAAGGGATCGCATTGGGCCTGGGCATGTATCAGGACATGTTCACCGGGAGCAACGGTAAAGCGGAAACGCGCACGGTCTGTAAGAATTTCATCTGGTCGCGGACAAAAACTCAGACGTGTTGTGCGTATTTTCTCATCAAGCCCTTCATAGGAGAGCTTGACATAATCTGTTCCGATTTCCGGCTCTAGCGTGGTGCCGCGCTGTGCCCGCGTTGCTCCTCGGGCCTCAAAAAGATCTGCAAAATCAGCGAAAAAACGAATCTCGCAAGAAATATCTATGGCTCCTATGTCGAAATTCTGAATGGCGATTCGTTCGAAGCACGCCCCGTGCCAGAGAAAACGGGAGCGAAGGACATGTAGCAGATTGTTCCCAAGGGTTGTGCCATCGGCCAGAAGCGTATCCTCGTTGGTCATGTTGACCGAGAGGATAATGTTGTTCTCTCTGACCCCGGATGACAGCAGAACAGGGCGATGATTGTTCAGGGAAAATGTCAGTCCAGACAGATAGCGGGTGTCTTTATAATACAGCCCGTCAGCAATATGTTTCCCGCATAATATATCGCCAGTCTGGTCGAAAACGCCGAACAGATCTCCCTGCTTTAATGTGAGGAGCCGACGGCCCGAAAGCAGGGATGTTGTGGCAACGGAGAAACAGTCCGGTTGCGGCGGGGAGGAGTGTTCAGACGACTCGTGGTCATGATCTGCTGGCAGGCTCATGGTTCACTCCCGAGATGCGGGTTCGCTTTGGCCGGTTTCCCCAGCCAAAGCGCATTTGTCTGATTATACACACTCTTCTGCTGGAGGGACTCCTTGATGTCGGATCGAAGAGAAAAAGATGATCGGACGATCTTCAGAATGATGTGAGTGCGCGGATGCGATTGCCACGACGTTGCGGGCGATTATTGTCTGCCCCGCGTGTTGTTGCCGGACGTGCCGTTGCAGCCTGTTCGCGTGATGATGTCTTGAGCGCCGGAGCCGCCCGGACTTCGGCTTCCAGTTGAGCAACACGCTTGCGGATGCTTTCTTTCAGTGCTGGCGATGTGTGAGACTTCATGGAAGCGAGGGTCTCTTTCAGGTCACGAAGCTGTTTCTGCTTTTCCTCAAGGGAACGGCGGATAGGCTGGTTATCTGAAAGCTGACCATGAATAGCACGCATAATATGACACACCTGTTCAGGGGTGAGGGACCGGTTGATACGGTTCTCTGGATGAAGCGAAAAAGTGAATCGCTCGTAAATATATGAAGCGATTAGGTATTCTGTTAACTGTCTCGACACATTTGGCCAGAATTATGACGCAGGGAGCTGCTGCATTCTATCGTTTCAGCAGCTTGCGCAGTCGATTCTGTCAGTCGTTGCAGAGAAGAATATCCCGCAATTCCTCGATCAGTTTCGCACACTGATCGTCGGTCCCGATCGTGATTCTGAGCCAGTCTGAGGTTCGCGGGCCTTTGAGATGGCGCACGATAATTCCCCTTTCCCTAAGCCGCGCCGCCAGAGTGGCGGCATCTCGATCAGTGTGTGAAGCGTAAACAAAATTTGCACCGGAGGGCAATACCCGGAGGCCAAGCTTTGAAAGTTCACTGGTCAGGACGGTCCGGGTGGCAATGATTTTGGCTGTTGTTTCCTGTAGCCATGCCTCGTCTTCAATGGCGGCCTGCGCACCAGCCTGAGCCAGACGATCCAGAGGATATGAATTGAAACTATCCTTGACCCGTGTCAGCGCCTCGATCAGGCTTGGGTGACCCAGAGCAAAACCAACACGCAGCCCGGCAAGGCCGCGTGATTTTGAAAGAGTCTGCACGACAAGCAGATTGGGGAATTCATTTATCAGCGCAGATGATGATGTCGCGCCAAAATCAACATAGGCTTCATCGATCAGGACCACACGATCTGGCACAGCCTTAAGGATCGTGCGGATATCTTCCGGCGTCAGAATCTGCCCTGTTGGTGCGTTTGGATTGGGAATGACCACACCGCTGCATGGCCCTGCATAATCCTCGGCCTGTATCTGGAGGTCATCATTGACGGGAATTTTCCGGAAAGTCAGACCGTAAAGCTCGCAATAGACAGGATAGAAGCTG
Source organism: Acetobacter sp. (assembly GCA_012517935.1). Lineage (GTDB taxonomy): Bacteria > Pseudomonadota > Alphaproteobacteria > Acetobacterales > Acetobacteraceae > Acetobacter. The sequence goes on from JAAYUA010000004.1 coordinate 36,742, forward strand.
TAGGTCACATCCGGAAATAGGACCGGATCTCCATGATTGAAAAAGGCCTGGAAGGCATGAGCCAGCACTTCATCTGATCCGTTCCCGACAAACACCTGTGACGCTTCAAGATCGAAACGCCGGGCAATCGCAGAGCGCAGAGCAGTCGATTCGGGGTCTGGATAGAGTTGCAGCGAGGCGGCCGCTTCCTGAATGGCTGCGATCACGCGTGGAGACGGCGGATGGGGCAGTTCATTCGTGTTGAGTTTGATCAGGTTTTGAATCTTGGGCTGTTCGCCCGGAACATAAGGGGTGAGGCGGCCGACCAAAGGGCTCCAGAGAGGATTCATGGGTGTTCCGTCGAAACAGCAGGGTGAAAAGGGCAGGGGATAAGGAAATTGAACGAATTCAGGACGTTTTCGTCCGCTCTTCCTCAAGCAGCGCGGCGATCGTGTTGCATCCCTGTCGATGGGCCAGCGCGGAGGCGGTGAAACCCTCGCCATCCTGAAGGTCGGTCTTCGCGCCGGCCTCAAGCAGAAGACGCACCATCTCCGTGCGATTGAACATCGCTGCGAACATCAGGGGAGTGCGGGAAAGCATGTCTGGTGCATTGATATCCGCGCCATGTTCCAGCAGAAGGCTTGCGGTTCGCGTGTCTCCTTTGAAAGCCACGCCAGCAAGGGCGGTTGCCCCGCGTTCATCACGCTGGTCAGGTGTGGCGCCGGCTTGCAGAAGGGCGAGGGCAGTATCGGTGTGCCCATTATAGGTTGCGAGAATCAGGGCTGTCCGGCCTTTTTCACCGACTATGTCCGGGCTCATGCCTGCAGCGATGAAGTTTTCGATCAGGTCGGTTTGCCCATCGCGTGCTGCGTTAAGAAAAAGATCGCGGATCTGTTCCGGGCTGAAAGCCGACGTCTGTCCGTTGGTCGGAGTTTCTGACGTTTGGCCGGTTTCAGTCATGTGTCGCTATGTCCTTTGCTCAAGTTCTGTTTTCTGCATGTCGTTTCAAGTGCCCGCGGGCGGATGTGGGCCGGTTCCGTCTCCTGCGCAAGAGATGCCCTGCCTGAGCGAAAACCTTTGAGATATGATAACAGGAAAATATTGGTTCGTATGGTTTGTCACAGTCTATCATCTGAGTGGTTCCGCGTCATCTGCATGGGGTGGGGATGAATGAAAATGACGATCATGCGTCTGATCCCGCTTCTTTCGGTTGTTTGCCGAGGCAGCGTAATCTAAAGCCATGTTCTGATCCGGGACTGATTTTTGGTCATTTCCCGGGGTTGATATGAAGCAGTTCCGGAGGTTTTCCCGTGATGTTCCCCTGGCTTTCTTCCAAATGTCACGCTCCAGAAGTGGGTGGAGTGTCCAGTCAGGCGGATATGGACCGTCTTGCGATCAATACGATCCGGACATTGTCCATGGATGCCGTTCAGAAAGCGAATTCGGGGCATCCGGGTACTGCCATGGCGCTTGCTCCGGTGGCTTATGAACTCTGGCAGAATACGCTGGCCTATGACCCCGCCAATCCGCTCTGGCCTGGGCGTGACCGCTTTGTGCTGTCGGTCGGCCATGTGTCGATGCTGCTCTATTCGCTGATCTATCTTGCCGGTGTGCGTGATGTTCAGGGGGAGGAGGTGCTGTCCGCTCCAGCACTCACGCTTGAAGATATTCGGCAGTTCCGTCAGATCGGTTCGAAAACGCCGGGACATCCGGAATTTGGGCACACGGCAGGGATCGAGACGACGACCGGTCCTCTGGGGCAGGGTTGCGCCAATGCGGTTGGTATGGCGATCGCCCAGAAATGGCTGGCGGCGACCTATAACCGGCCCGGCTATGACCTTTTTGATTATCATGTCTATGCCCTTTGTGGTGATGGCGACATGATGGAAGGTGTGGCCAGTGAAGCCGCATCGACGGCGGGTCATCTGAAGCTGGGCAATCTGACCTGGATTTATGACAGCAACCAGATATCGATCGAAGGTTCGACGGATATCGCTTTCACCGAAAATGTTGGACTGCGTTTCGAGGCTTATGGCTGGCAGGTTCTGACACTGAAGGATGCCAACGATACAGCGACGCTTGCCAAGCTGCTGGCTGAGGCAAAGGCGGAAACGACGCGTCCGACGCTTATCATTGTTCATTCCGTGATCGGCTATGGCGCTCCGCATAAGGCGGGCAAGGCTTCGGCCCATGGTGAGCCTCTGGGTGTGGACGAAATCCGCGGAGCCAAGAAGGCTTATGGCTGGCCGGAAGATGCTCAGTTCCTTGTGCCTGATGGTGTCATGGAGCACTTCCAGTCTGGTCTTGGCGCTCGTGGTGCGGCGAAAAGCGCGGCTTGGCAGAAATTGTTCACGGCTTATCAGGCTGAATGGCCTGAGCAGGCACGTGAGCTTGGAATGATCTTCAGCCGTGAACTGCCTGAAGGCTGGGATGCCGATATTCCTGTCTGGCCCGCAGATTCCAAAGGGGTTGCATCACGCCAGAGTTCGGGTGACGTGCTGAATGCTGTCGCGAAGCATCTGCCGTGGCTGATCGGTGGTTCCGCAGACCTTGCTCCGTCTACCAAAACGGTGATCAAGGACGGGGGCGCTTTCCAGCCTGCTGAATGGGGTGGAAGTTACGCAGGGCGTAATTTCCATTTTGGTGTGCGAGAACATGCGATGGGCGCCATCGTAAACGGTATGGCTCTTGCTGGTATCCGTCCTTATTGCTCGGGATTCCTGATTTTCTCGGACTACATGAAGCCGCCGATCCGTCTGGCTTCCCTGATGAATCTGCCGTCAGTCTTTATCTTCACGCATGATTCCATTGGCGTGGGTGAAGACGGTCCGACGCATCAGCCGATTGAGCAACTGGTTCAGCTGCGTGCGACACCGGGTGTCATCACCATCCGTCCGGGTGATGCAAATGAGGTTGCGGAAGCCTGGAAAGTCCTGATCCCTCTCAAGGATCGTCCTGTCGTTCTGGCCCTCAGCCGTCAGAATCTTCCGACGCTGGATCGCACGAAATATGCGCCGGCAAGTGGCGTTGCAAAAGGCGCTTATGTCCTCGCCGGGGGCGAGACGAAGCCGGATGTGATTCTGATCGCGACGGGCAGTGAATTGTCTCTTGCAGTGGAGAGCTTTGAGGCTCTCTCAGCAGAAGGTATTGCTGCGCGCGTGGTTTCTATGCCGTCGTGGGAGCTTTTTGAGCAGCAGTCAGAAAGCTATCGCAATGAAGTTCTGCCGCCGGATGTGACCGCGCGTGTTGTGATTGAGGCAGCATCGCCGGTTGGCTGGCATAAATATGCCGGTATTCGGGGTGAAGTTATCGGGATGAATGGTTTTGGTGCTTCTGCGCCTGCGGATGAACTGATGAAGAAATTTGGCTTTACGGTTCCGTCTGTGATCGCAGCGGCGAAGCGTCAGTTGGCTCTCTGATGTCTGGCGACCATGCCCCGCATGTGCCGGGGCATGGATGGTCATTGCGGATGGGGTGATCTGCCCAGATCATGCCTGTTACAATGACCTATTTGGTGAAGATGGGGCCAATCTGAAACCCTGCGCGGCAGGCTGTCGCGAAATATGGAGAGCGTAAATGAATAACAAGAACAGCTCTGGCATCAGTCCTCTCGCGCAGCTTGCCGATTACGGTCAGTCGCCGTGGTTCGATTTTGTGCGCAGATCCTATACGGAAGGCGGGGAACTGGCGCGTCTGATCACTGAGGATGGTGTGAAAGGCGTGACTTCGAACCCGGCTATCTTCCAGAAAGCGATGGGTGAAGGCACGGAATATGACCCTCAGATCCGGGATATTCTGGCGCACGAAATCATTGCTCCGGGACGGCTTTATGAAAAGCTTGCGATCACGGATATCCGTGCGGTCGCGAAACTGCTGCGTCCTGTTTTTGATGAGACAAAAGGGCTGGATGGTTATGTCAGTCTGGAAGTCTCGCCCTATCTTGCGCGCGATACACGTGGCACGATTGCCGAGGCAGGCCGCCTTTGGGATGAGGTCGCTGAGCCCAACCTGATGATCAAGATCCCGGGCACTGACGAGGGCTGCCCGGCGATCCGCCGCAAGATCGCGGATGGTGTGAATATCAATGTCACGCTGCTGTTCTCGCTTGATGCCTATAAAAAAGTTGTGGAAGCGTGGCTGTCCGGTCTGGAAGACCGTCTGGCGGAAGGAAAAGAAATTTCCTCCATCGCTTCTGTTGCTTCCTTTTTTGTCAGCCGCATTGACGGCAAGATTGACGCGGCCATTGACCAGCGTGTGAACGCAGGTGATCCGGAAGCAGATGCCCTGAAAGCCGTTCGCGGCAAGGTCGCGATTGCCAACGCAAAGATGGCTTACCAGTATTGGCTGGAAGTCATGCAGGGAGAGCGCTGGGCGAAGTTGAAAGCCGCTGGTGCGCAGACTCAGCGTCTGCTGTGGGCTTCAACGGGGACGAAGGACAAGGCTTACAGCGACGTTCTTTATGTTGAGGAGCTGATCGGACCTGAGACCGTCAATACGATCCCTCCGGCGACGTTGAGTGCGTTTGCGGATCATGGTCGCTTGCGGAATTCTCTGACGGAAGATGTGGCCGGTGCCCGTCATGTGATGGCAGAGGCTGAGCGTCTGAAGCTGGATCTTGATGGTGTGACGTCGGTGCTGGTGGATGAGGGTGTTTCCTCGTTCGAGGATGCTTTTGACGCGCTTCTCAGTTCAGTGGCTGCCAAGCAGACGGCTGTTCTGGGAACAAAGCTGACGGAAATGAAAGTTTCCCTGTCTGCGGAACTGGATGCCTCGGTCAAGGCAGAGCTTGAGAAGTGGCGCAAGGATGGCACGATCCGTCGTCTTTGGGGTCGTGACTCTTCGGTCTGGACCGGAAGAGGTGAAGAAAACTGGTTGAAATGGCTGGATGCCGCAGAAGATGGGATTGCCTGTCTTGCTGAACTGGAAAGCTTCCAGGAAGAGGTAAAGGCACGCGGCTTCCGGTCTGTTCTCCTGTTGGGGATGGGTGGTTCCAGCCTTGGCCCAGAAGTTCTGGCCGAGACTTTTGGCAAGCATGCTGATTTCCCGCATCTCTATATTCTCGACAGCACTGATCCTCAGCAGGTCGCAACGTTCGCGGGCAAGATCGACCCTTCCGAGACATTGTTTATTGTTGCATCCAAATCCGGGAACACGCTGGAGCCGGATATTCTGCTCTCCTATTTCCTTGATCTGGCTAAAAAATCATTGGGGGAGAAATCCGGTACGCATTTTGTTGCAGTGACGGACCCGGGATCGAAGTTGCAGGAGCGGGCTTCGGCGGAAGGCTTCTGGAAGGTTTTTTCTGGGAAGCCCGAGATTGGTGGTCGTTTTTCCGTTTTGTCCAACTTTGGTCTGGTTCCTGCTGCGGCTGCCGGGGTTCCGCTCCGTCTGTTTCTTGAAGATGCCTTGCGTGGCGTGAAAGCCTGCGATGCCAGCGCGCCTCCCACGGAAAATCCGGGTGTGCTGCTGGGAACGGTTTTTGGCGTGGCCGCGCGGGAACAGGGTCGGGACAAGGTCACGATCATTGCTTCTCCGCGCGTGGCTGATTTCGGGGCATGGGCTGAGCAGCTTCTGGCGGAATCAACTGGAAAGCAGGGCAAGGGCCTGCTCCCATTTGAAGGTGAAACGTTGGCCGGCCCCGGGTATTACGGGGATGATCGTCTGTTTGTCTATTTCCGTCTGGCCAGTGCTCATGTGCATGAGCAGGATGAGGCTGTGCGGACATTGATCGAAGCAGGGCAGCCTGTTGTCACGATCAATCTGCATGAACCGCGTCAGATTGCGCAGGAGTTTTTCCGTTGGGAAATGGCGACGGCGGTTGCGGGCGCATTGCTGGACGTGAATCCTTTCGATCAGCCGGATGTTGAGGCCAGCAAGATCGAAACGAAGCGTCTTGTCGGAGTTTGGGTCCAGACGGGGCAATTCCCGACAGAAACACCTTTTGTCCAGGACGGGGTTCTTGGCTTTTACGCTGATGCGGCAAATGCGGACGCTGTGAAGGGAAGTGACGCTGTTGCAGTTCTGAAGGCGCATCTGTCGCGTGTGCAGCCGGGCGATTATGTTGCGCTTCTGGCTTATCTGGAAAGGGACCATGCCTCTCTGGAATGGATCCAGCACACACGTCTTCATTTGCGTGATGCGCTGAAAGTGGCGACGGCGGCTCAGTTCGGGCCACGTTTCCAGCATTCGACCGGGCAGGCTTATAAAGGTGGACCTGATAGCGGTGTGTTCATTCAGATTACGGCGGATGACGCACATGATCTTCCGGTTCCGGGTGAGAAATATAGCTTTGGTGTCGTGAAGGCAGCGCAGGCGGCTGGGGATCTTCAGGTTCTTGGCGAACGTGGACGCAGGGTTCTGCGTGTTCACATCAGTGGCGATCTGAAAGCCGGACTGAAAGTTCTGGCTGATGCCATCAGGGCAGCGTTGTAAGAGAGGGAACGATCATGCGTATCGGAATTGTCGGTCTGGGACGGATGGGTGGCAATATTGCCGTCCGTCTGACACGGCATGGTCATGATGTTGTGGTTTATGATCGCTCGTCTGAAGTAACGGAAAAAACGGTCAGCAGAGTCGAAAGCGGCAACGCTGTTCAGGCTCGTGATTATGCCGATATGGTGGCCAGACTGGAGGGTGGACGTAAGATCGTCTGGTTGATGCTTCCTGCCGGTGATGTGACGGAAGAAGCGGTGCAGGCGTTTGCCGGGCTTCTTGGTCCGGATGATATTCTGATTGATGGTGGCAACACCTATTACAAGGATGATCTCCGTCGCGCGGCGCAGTTGGCCGACAAAGGCATTCATTACATGGATGTCGGCACTTCTGGCGGTGTCTGGGGTCTCGATCGCGGATATTGCATGATGTATGGCGGCACAAAGGATGCTGCTGACCATATTGATCCGATTTTGTCGGCACTTGCGCCGGGCAAAGGGGATATTCCGCTAACGCCGGGACGTGATCGGGAAGATCTCGATCCCCGTGCCGAGCAGGGTTATCTGCATTGTGGTCCGGCTGGTTCAGGCCATTTTGTAAAAATGGTTCATAACGGCATTGAATACGGCATGATGCAGGCCTTCGCAGAAGGTTTTGACGTCATGAAGCGCAAGGATTCTCCGCTTCTGCCTGAAGATCAGCGTTTTTCGTTGAATATGGCTGATATTGCCGAGGTCTGGCGGCGTGGCAGTGTGGTGTCGTCGTGGCTTCTGGATCTTACCGCGCAGGCAATGGCGGGAAGTGAGGAACTGTCAGAATTCTCCGGTCAGGTGAGTGATTCCGGGGAAGGGCGCTGGACGATTGAAGCCGCGATTGAAGAATCCGTTCCGGTTCCTGTGATGACAGCAGCCCTGTTCACCCGCTTCCGGTCCAGATCGGAAAATACTTATGCGGAGAAAGTGCTTTCCGCGATGCGTTTTGGTTTTGGCGGACACGTCGAAACGAAGAACTGATTTTTCATAGGGCAGGAGATGAGGGATGAAGGTTGATGAAGAAGCTCGAAGAGGTTCTCTACGTTCTCCCTCGTCGGAGATCAGGCTGGTTGTGTCCGACATGGACAGGACATTTCTGCGCTCTGATGGAGATGTCGCACCTTCCACGTTGAAGGCACTGAAGGCGCTGGAGCAGGCAAATGTTCCGGTGTGTCTGGTCAGTAGTCGTCCTTTTCAGGCCATGCAGCGTTATGTGGCGCTGACCGGAGTTGGTTTGCCTTATGCGGCGATGAATGGCGCCGTGATTGTGGGGCGGGATAGCGGGGTTGTTCTTTCACATTCGTTATCTCCGGCGGTTGTGCAGGCAGTTTACGACATGTTCAGCGTGCATGATGTTGACCAGTGGTTTTTCAGTGAGAAACGCTGGTTCGTCCATAATGCTGGATCGGCTTACGTTCCGCTTGAACAGAAGATGACGGGTATTGCTCCTGAAGTTATTCGACCAGATGCGCTTCCATCGACACCTATTATGAAAATTACCGGATCAGGCAGTAATTATTCTCTCCTTGCGAGGATGGAAGTGGAAATAGGTTCCATGCTTGTCACGGAAGCCAGCGTCACGCGTTCGGCTCCATGGTTTCTGGATATTACGCACAAGGATGCGAACAAGGGACAGGCCGTTCTTGAGATTGCACGTCTTATGAATGTTCCGATTTCTTCTGTCGCCTGTATTGGTGACATGGATAATGACGTGCCCATGTTCGACGTGGCGGGATTGGCGGTCGCCATGGGAAATGCGACGGGAGAAGTTGCATCCCATGCGCATTTCACATCTGCATCCATGGATTCAGATGGATGGGCCGAAGCCGTTGAAAGCTTTATCCTGCCACGTGTCGCAGGAACACGACGGTAATGTCCGGGCACGATGGCATACGTCTGGTTCTGAGTGATGTGGATGGAACGCTTCTGACACATGACAAGGTTCTGACCGGGCGTGCCATCAAGGCTGTTCAGAAGTTACATGAAAGAGGTATTCATTTCACACTGACGTCCAGCCGTCCGCCGGAGGGTTTGAAAATGCTGTTGCAGCCCTTGGGGATTTCCGATCCTTTCGCGGGTTTCAATGGCGGACTGATTGTTCGTCCGGATTTTTCAGTTGTGCGGACCCTGCCGATTGAAGAGAGTCTGGTTGAAGGCATTTTGAATGTTCTTCTGAGACATAATGTTTCCATATGGATTTTTCAGGGGCAGGACTGGTTCGTCTCTGACCGTGACGGCCCGCATGTCATGCATGAGTCCTCCGTTGTTGGAATGAAGCCAAGCGTTCCGGAAGAGATCGGGACGATCCGTGGAAATATCGTGAAGATTGTCGGCGTCAGTGATGATCGGGAACGTATGCTGCATGCGGAAAACGAGATGCAGACGCTTTATGGTGCATCTGCATCCGTTTCTTTGTCGCAGCCTTATTATCTCGATATTACACACCGCGATGCAAACAAGGGCGGTGTTGTCCGGGCTATGGAACAGATATTGGGCATTCCGGCACAGTCGATTGCGACATTGGGTGATCAGTTCAACGATGTTTCCATGTTTTGTGAGTCTGGTCTGTCCATTGCAATGGGGCAGGCATCAGATGAAGTGAAGGCGCGTGCAACTTTCGTGACGACAGATTGCGATGATGAAGGCTTTGCGCGGGCAATCGAGCGCTACATTCTGGGAGAGAACGATGGGCGGGCATGATGTGATGACAGCGGAGCAGGAGGTTTTCCCTGATGGGCGGACGCTGGCTCAGGAAGTTGCCGATCGGCTCATGCAGCGCGCCTTGAAAGCAGAAAGCCGTTTTGTCGTGGCTCTTTCTGGGGGATCGACGCCAAAACTGCTTTATACCCTGATGGCACAACCCGAATATGCAGCACGTTTTCCATGGGAGCGGACGCATTTCTTTCTGGGCGATGATCGTTTTGTTCCGAGGGAACATGCCGATAGCAATCGGCGGATGATTGAAGAGAGTCTTCTGGCTCATGTCCCGCTGCCTGCGCAAAACTGGCATCCGATGCCAGACAGTGGCGATGCGGATGAAGCCGCCCGGATTTATGAACGGGAACTGGAGGATTTTTATGCTCAGCCAACTCTGATGGTCGACAAGCCGTTGTTTGATGTTGTTCTGCTGGGCCTGGGTGAAAACGGGCACACGGCGTCCCTGTTTCCACGTCAGCCGGTTCTTGAGGAAACACAACGGTGGGTGGCATCTTGCGTGCCGGACGATGCGCCGCATACACGTCTGACACTGACCTATCCGGCGATTGCATGCAGTCGGGAGATCTGGTTCCTGGTTGTCGGGGCATCGAAGAAAGACGTCCTGGCGCGGGTTCGCGCCGGAGATCCACATGAACCAGCCAGCCGGATCGTGTCGGACGGGTGTATATCTTTTCTGGCGGATCGTGCCGCTGCGGGAGTTGAGTGATGAGTGACGCTGATCTGGTTCACGAACTGAAACGACAGTCGGCTGTGGCGGCGGCTGATCTGATTGAAGATGGAATGGTTGTTGGCCTCGGGACGGGCAGCACGGCGGCCCTGTTCGTGGAAGAACTTGGTCAGCGCGTCAGAGACGGTCTTCAGATTGTCGGCATTCCGACGTCCAAGGCAACAGAGGCGCAGGCATTATCGCTGGGGATTTCGCTCGTCAGTTTCCAGACGCATCCTGTTATTGATTTGACAGTGGATGGCGCTGATGAGGTTGAGCGTGGCACGCTGAACCTTATTAAAGGGCTTGGTGGAGCATTGCTGCGCGAGAAAATTGTTGCGGCATCTTCCCGCCGTATGGTTGTCGTGGCGGATGACCGCAAAATTGTTGATCATCTGGGTGAGCACGTGCTTTTGCCGATTGAGGTTGTTCCATTCGGCTGGGAAAGTACAGCGCATCGTCTGGGAGAGATGGGCGCACGGGTTGAACCGCGTCATGGACGGGATGGCAAGCTGTTTGTCACAGACGGCGGGAATCTGACGCTTGACTGTTCATTCGGTGTCATGACGGATCCGGCAGCGCTGGAAGAGCGTCTGAAGCTGATCACTGGCGTTGTTGATAGCGGTCTTTTCATCAATCGCGCTGATGAAGCAATCATTGCAGGACGTGATGGTGTGATCCGACTGACGAAGTCGTAAGAGATTTCTGCTCCGACGATGAAACGCCTTCCCTGTATTGTTGTCATGGGGGTGGCTGGTTCCGGCAAGACCACGCTTGGGCGCGAGCTTGGGGCGCGGCTCCACCTTCCTTTTCAGGAGGGTGATGATCTGCATCCTGAGAGCAACATTGAAAAAATGCGTTCCGGTCTTCCCCTGACAGATAAAGATCGCCTGCCGTGGCTGGAACAGTGTCGTGACTGGTTGAGAAATCAGGCGGGGCAGGGGGGTATTCTGTCCTGTTCTGCATTGAAGCGCAGTTATAGGGATATTCTGAGATCATCCCATGTGCCGCTTCTGTTTGTCTTTCCTGATGTGCCTGTTGCTGTTTTGAGGGAAAGGCTGAGAAGCAGATCCGGACATTTTATGAAAGAAAATCTTCTGGAAAGTCAGATTGCGACGTTTGAACCTCCGACAGAGGAGGAGCACGACATTCTGACTATTTCATATGATCTTTCTGTGGAAGAAATTTCGAGAAAAATCAGGGAGCTTTCTGATAGATGATTTGAATGTTTGTATTCAGGGCGCTCGATGAAAAAACTTTCTGTGATTTGCGGTGCGCTATAAATATGGCACCGCAGTAAAGCCGTGAGAATCTATACTTTAGAGTGGCGTCAGAATATGCACCTGCAAAGGTGCTGCGAGCATATTTTCCAATGCTGCGGCCATTTTCTTGAAATGTGGTGTTTCCATGTGCGCGGCAAGGGCTTCCCGGCTTTCCCAGCGCTCGATGAACATGAATTTCCCGGCTGTGTCGAGATCCTTGAATGGTGTGTAAGCCAGATTGCCAGGTTCGCTGAGAGTTGGGGCAACGCAGGCTTTCATGGCCTGTGCAACTTCGGATTCATATCCGGGTTTGATGGACAGAATTGCGACGACATCAATGATACTCATCATATATCTCCGTTTTCGAACTGTTGTCTGATCGGTAACTGAAGGAAGGAACGATACAATATTTCCCTCTCCTGTCATGCCTGTCGCTGCTGGAGGGAGAGGAAAACGTATATTCTCAGGCCTTGGTATCGTTTGAAATATGTTCAAGCATTATTGAGCGTGTTGGGAACGGTATATCAATTCCGGCATCATCAAAAGCCAGTTTGACGCGTTCTCTGACATCGCATTGAACGGCACCCCAGTCAGCGGAGAGAGTCCACAGGCGGAAGTAGAAATCGACCGAGCTGTCAGCCAATGCTTTAACCTTGATGAATGGGACCGGATCGGCCAGAACGCGCGGCTCATTGTCCGCGATATCTTGCAGGATTTGAGAAGCTTTTTTTAGATCTGCGGAATATGCCACTGAAATTGTGAGATCAATCATACGAATTGGATTGGCCGAGTAGTTGGTTATGGCAGATGACCAGATATTGCTGTTTGGCACAATGATCTGGATGCCGTCGTATGTTTTCAGTTCTGTGCTGAACAGGGAAATTTCCTGCACTGTTCCGGATTGTGAAGCCGCGTCAATCGTATCGCCAACGCGGAACGGGCGAAAGAGGATCAGCATGACACCTGCCGCCAGATTGGTCAGTGTTCCCTGCAATGCCAGACCAATGGCGAGACCTGCAGCACCAATCAGGGCGACGAGTGATGTGGTCTGGATTCCGAAACGGTTCAGAACGAAGATAATGGCAAAAGCGAGAATAAGATATTTTATAAGGTTTCCCAGAAAACCGAATAATGTCGGATCAAGGGCCGGGTGGTGTGCAGCAATCCGGAGGATGCGTTTCTGAAGCCACTTGGCTATTGTGATGGCCGCAAGAATAATGGCTATCGAATAAAGAACGTTCAGAAGAAGTCCCAATATATCTGTGATCCATTCGGATCGAAGCAGTGTGTTTGTAACCTGTGGTAGCGGCATGTTTCATATCCTGAAATTTTCGAAAATGTTTACATGTCTGTAAGCGCAGGTTTTTATATACCTTAATTTGTGTCAAAAATCTGTATATTCTTTTTTCGGAATGATTACATCTATTATTTTATGAAATTCATAATGTATATTGTAAATATATATATGTATATTTTTATTTCAGACACATTTGCGTTGTATTGCTAATTTATTTTTTATTTGTTGTAATCAATATGATGTCTCATATGTGTGTATATTTTTTGATCGGATGGCGGGGGAGTATCTTCTCATAGAAAATTTTTTATTCGCGCTGGTATTTCTGGTTCTTGGCGGCGGCGTTCTGGCGCAGTGGCTGGCCTGGCGTTTTCGTTTTCCGGCTATTGTCATGCTGTTCGGTCTTGGGCTTCTTCTTGGGCCCGGATTGCAGATTCTGCACCCCTCCCAGCAGATCGGGACTATTTTTCACCCGCTGGTTTCTCTCGCGGTTGCACTGATCGTTTTTGAAGGCGGCCTTGCCCTTGATCTGAGGCAGTTGCGGGAAGCTGGAGAAGGGGTCATCAGGCTGACGCTGGTGGCTCTGCCGATCAGTTGGCTCTTTGGAACGCTGGCCGCTCATTATGTCGGCGATATCGGCTGGGGAGCGGCCTGTCTTTTTGGGGCCATTATTGTGGTGACCGGACCGACTGTGGTCCTGCCGTTGCTCCGGCACACGAAGTTGAGGCCAAAAGTCGCTGCATTTCTCAGGTGGGAAGCGATCGTCAACGATCCGATCGGCGCGATTTTGGCGGCTCTTGTTCTTGAAGTGCTCCTGATCAGTCCGGGGCATAATCCCTTGATTGATTATGCGACCATTGTGCCGCAGGTCATTTTTAGCACTGCTGTTGCAATAGTGCTTGGCATTGGATGCGCCTGGGGCGTGAAGCGGCTGTTCGAGCATGACCTGATGCCGGAACTGCTCAAGAGTCCTGCAATCCTTGCCCTTGTCCTTGCCGTATATGTTCTCGGCACCTCCATCATGGAAGGTGCGGGCCTGATGGCCGCTACAATATTCGGGATGGCGCTGACCAACATGCGTATTCCTGGTCTCGCGGAGTTGACGCGGATCAAGGAGAGTATGGTTGTCCTTCTTGTTTCGCTGCTTTTCATTTTGCTGTCGGCAGATTTGCACAGAGAGGTTCTTGGGCGTCTTTCATGGTCTCTTCTCTCCCTGACATGTGCGGTGATTTTCATCGTGCGTCCTCTCAGCATTTATCTGGCGACCATTGGCTCGTCCCTGTCCTGGAGAGAGCGTTTTTTCGTCGGATGGATTGCGCCCCGAGGCATTGTGGCTGCGGCAGTCGCGGGTGTGGCTGGGATACGCATGTCGGAAAATGGGGTTGAAGGCGCAGATCTTGTCATGCCAGCCGTCTTCGCGGTGATTGCTTCAACCATGCTGTTGCATGGCTTTTCCCTGAGACCTCTGGCTCGACGTCTGGGCCTGACCCTTTCCGATGTTCCAGCGCTGGGGATTGTTGGTGCGAATACGTGGTCGGCAGATCTGGCGTTGGTGGTTCAGGAGGTGGGAACGCCCGTCATCGTTGTGGACACCTCGGAGTCGCGATTGGCTCATGTCAGGAAAAAAGGTGTCCCAGTTCTGTGTGCAGAAGTTCTTTCAGAGGCTGGGAAGGAAAGTCTGGAGGAAATGCCAGCAGATTATCTGCTCGCTGTTACGCCGGACGCAATTTACAACGGGATGGTCTGCGCACATCTCGCGCCGCATTTCGGTCGCGCCCGAACGTATCAGGTTTCTCCCGGCATTGCCCGTCTGGATCTGTATCATGGGCTCAGCAGGGAAGCGCGGGGCAAGGTTCTGGGGCAGCCAGCTTGGAACTATACATTGCTCGAAACCCTGCATCTGCAGGGCTGGCGCTTCTCAAAGCTCGAGGTCACATCTGAAAACCAGAATCGTCTGTTGTTGCCCGGGCAGGATATGCTGGTGTTTCTCATGATCCGGCCAGGGATTAGCATTCAGGTCTGTTCGGCAGAAGATCCTGTTGTGACGAACCCTCTGCCGGGAACTCTTCTGATCGTCATGATGCCCCCGGGTGAGTATCAGGCATCTGTCTGATGTTGCTGATTCAGTTGGGAGTAGGGACCTGAATGGTGCTCACTCCCATGGAGAGCACTTTTCTGAGGTCTGTTTCGGTCAATGCGATGCACCCTTCCGTCGGTTTTCCCGTGGGTGACTGAAGATGCATGAATATAGCTGATCCGCGACCATTGATGATCGGATCATCATTGTGGCCCAGAACAACAATTATATCGTAAATGTGATCATCTCTCCAGAGAACCTCGTGTCGGGCCGGGAAAGGCAGGTGGACCTGCGTGTTATAAGCGCTGTTCGACGGGTCGTCGCACCATCCGTCATTCGGGGCAATCGGTTCCGCCAAAAGCCTGGTTGCGGGCCGGAGAACGCGGTCTGCGCGCCATAGAACCCTTCTGAGAGGAAGCAGGCCTGATGGGGTTCCGTGATCTCCTTCCTGTTTGTGACCGACAATGCCCGCCATGCCGATCACGGCCGGAAAGGTCTGATCAGCGCAATGCAGTAGCGCGGTTGAGCAGGTTTGCGGCTCGAGGATCGCGTGTATCATGTGTGTCTGACGGGCTTTCTCTGGTGAAAATAGGAGGCCGTGTACCTGCTGATGCATCTGGTGCATGGCTTCGTGTGAACGTATCATGGAAAAGTTTATGGTGGACAGGATCGGTGTGCCGGTTACTCCGGTGTCTGTGTGGCCACTATAGTTGGTTCCTGCTTTCTATGTGGCGGAGCCCAAGTTCTGATTGAGGTGGATATGACAGGCAGCAGACCGGTTTTGATCGTCGATGATGACCAGACGCTCGGGCAGATGCTGGTTGAGCAGCTGCAGGTGGATGGTGAGTTCCATCCTGTTCTGGTTGGGTCGGTGGCGGCGGCTTCCGCGGCACTCGAGCAGCCGGATGCCCGGTTTGATGCTGTTATTCTGGACGTGACTCTGCCGGATGGAGATGGGCGTGATTTCTGCGCTGATCTGCGTCGTGGTGGAGCGAGAATGCCGATTCTCATTCTGACAGGTTCGGACGAGGAAGCCGATGTGGTTCGCGGTCTTGATGCCGGTGCGAATGATTATGTGGCCAAACCGTTTCGGATTGCCGAGCTTCTTGCACGTTTGCGGGCGCAGCTGCGTATCTTTGAAAACAGTGAAGATGCGGTTTTTACGGTTGGTCCCTATACGTTCAGGCCGTCAGCGAAGCTGCTGCATGAACCTGTGCGCAATCGCCGCATCCGCCTGACGGAAAAAGAATCCGCGATTCTCAAGTTCCTTTACCGCGCCGGGACACGACCGGTGCCGAGGCAGGTTCTTCTGAACGAGGTGTGGGGCTATAACGCGGCTGTGACGACTCACACTCTGGAAACGCATATTTACCGTCTGCGCCAGAAGATCGAGCCAGATCCCGCGAACACAACGCTGCTTCTGACGGAAGGTGGTGGTTACCGCCTCAACCCGGAGATTGCAGGCGGGTAAACATCAAGCAGTCGCCGTTGCATCAGAATGAGAGATCAACGGCGACCGGGACATGATCGGAAGGGGAAGTCCAGCTTCTGGCGTCTTTCAGGACAGTCATTGCTGAAAGATGGGGGACAAGGTCCGGCGTTACCCAGACGTGATCCAGTCGTCTGCCACGATTGGAGGCTTCCCAGTCACGATTTCTATATGACCACCATGTATAGAGTTTCTCGTCTTCAGGGACGAAATGGCGCATGGCATCCGTGAAACCTGTGTCGATCCAGCCTTTCATGCGCTCCGTTTCGGGAGGTGTGTGACTGACGACCTTCAGCAACTGGCGGTGGCTCCAGACATCATGTTCCAGAGGAGCAATGTTGAGATCGCCGACGATGATGGAGCGGTTTGGCGGGTTGACCTGAAACCATGCACTGACTTCATCCAGAAAATTCAGTTTGTGAGCATATTTAGGGTTTTCTTCCGGGTCCGGGATATCACCGCCGGCAGGAACATAGAAATTATGGATCAGGATTGGTCCGATGGGAGACGTGACTTCCGCCGCAATATGGCGACAGTCACTTTTTTCGCACCAGTTTGGTGTGTCGGCAATTTCCTGAAGAGGGTGGCGTGATAATATGGCGACGCCGTTATAACTTTTCATCCCGCGCCGAACCTGATGGATATAGCCAAGTTCGCGGAGGGATTCTTCCGGGAAAAGAATGTCCGGTACCTTGGTTTCCTGAAGGCAGATGACATCCGGGCTGAGTTGTGTGTTGACTTCGGCCAGCAGAGGCAGGCGGAGTCGTAGGGAATTGATATTCCATGTGACGATGCGCATCTCTGGCGAATCACTCATTAGAGCTTCTGTGGCAAGATAAAGATCACGCACGCACTGTCGCCTTGCAGGTTTACATATGTCTGGAGGCTTGCCTTCAGATGTCGGACGGAGAATTTTTCAGAATATGACGGCTTCCACTTCTGTTTCATCCGCCAAGTCCGCATTTCCCGTTTCGGAGGAAGCGCAGCATCTTCATGCGTCTCTGCTGACGCTGGATTCGCATATCGATATTCCATGGCCAGACCGGGGTGATGTTTTTCTGGATACGCCGGATCGCTTTGTCGATTTCCCAAAGATGATTCGGGGCGGACTGAAGGCCGGATGTTTTGTTGCCTATCAGGCTCAGGGTGCGCTGACAGATGCGGGACATAAGGCCGCTTCCGAGCAGGGGATTGCCATGCTTGAGGCGATCATTGCTATGGGTGGGGAAAAACACGGCATCAGATCACGGATATGCACGACTGTGGATGAGATCACGTCAGCCGCGGTAGAGGGTGTGCTTGCCGTTATTCCCGGCGTCGAAAACGGTTATGCCATGGGAGAGGATATCGGGCTTCTGGCCCGGTTCCGTCAGATGGGCGTGCGGTACATCACCTTGACCCACAATGGTCATAACGCTCTCGCGGATTCCGCTCGACCAATGACGTCTCTCGGGGATCCGGAATCACTTCATGGAGGGCTTTCCGCACTGGGACGCGAAGCGATTACCGAGATGAACCGTCTGGGCATTGTGATTGATGTCTCCCACACCTCACGCAGCACCATGTTGCAGGCGGTGGAATGTTCGTCTGTTCCAGTTGTGGCGACGCATGCCTGCGTGCGTGCTCTGCGTGATCATTCGCGTAATCTGGATGATTCGCAACTGGATGCATTGAAAGCGTCTGGGGGCGTCATTCAGATAACGGCTGTGGATGCGTTCCTCTGTTCGCCGGATGTGTTGCAGCACCGACGGGCGAATGTCGCCGATTATATTGACCATCTGGACTATGTTGTGCGTCGGATCGGGCCGGAGCATGTCGGAATTTCGTCGGATTTTGATGGTGGTGGTTGTCTTGAGGGATGGGAGAATGCGGCAGATTCTGCATCCCTGACGGCGGAGTTGATGCGGCGTGGTTATGATCGCAGTGAGATTTCAGCCTTCTGGGGAGGGAATTTCATGCGTGTTCTGCGTCAGGCAGAGTTGGTTGCCGAAGGCTGACAGCTGTTCGTGTGCTGATGGGCGGGGAGAACAAAGCAGGATTTGATCCCATCAGGAAAATCGGAATTTTGTCCACCTATGGGATTGACTTGTTGCTCTGTAAGTCATTTTTCGGATCTGAGGCTTTTATGGAAAATTGCCTCAAAGATAAAATCAAATAAAACAACGCGTTAGCGAGTGTGTCTAAAATTTATGCAAAGAGTAAAAGCCCCCGGAAGACTGGCCCTTTCATCAATTTGTCATCTTTTGTCCCACAGAGTTATCCACAGAAGTGGTGGATGAAATTATGAACATGGATTCCGGGACTTCTCGTGATTCAGAGTCTCCCCCTCCATCCGACGTCGTGCAACCGGATCAGGCCGGAGGCGAGGAGAGGGAGGGTAACGACAGCAATCCGAGTATCGGCGTTGATGTAATCCGGCGGATGCTCAGGACGATGCCTTTGTCTCCTGGGGTTTACCGGATGCTGAATGTGAAGGGGGAAGTCCTTTACGTTGGCAAGGCGCGGGTTCTGAAAAACCGGGTGACGTCCTATACGCGCCTTTCGGCCTTGTCTGATCGTATTCGCAGGATGGTGTCTGAAACGGCCTCCATGGAGATCGTGACGACTCATACGGAAGCCGAAGCGCTCTTGCTTGAGGCGAATTACATCAAGCGGATGAAGCCACGCTTCAACATTCTGCTCAGGGATGACAAAACCTATCCATGGCTGGTGATGACGACTGGCCATGATTTCCCGCAGGTGACCCGATATCGGGGGAAGATCACCAAGGATATGGAGCACTGGGGGCCATTTGCTTCCGCCTGGGCTGTGAACCAGACAATCGCGTTGCTTCAGCGTGTTTTCCTGTTGAGAACCTGTTCGGATTCCGTGCTGGAATCCCGCAAGCGGCCGTGTTTGCTTTATCAGATTCGCCGTTGTTCTGGACCATGTGCCGACAGGATCAGTCGGGATGATTACAGGGAACTGGTTCGTCAGGCGTCTGACTTCCTTTCGGGAAAGGATTCGCGCCTTCATGATGAGCTTGTGGCGGCGATGGAAAAAGCTGCCGAGCATCTTGATTATGAAGCGGCAGCAGTCGTCAGGGACCGTATTCGCGCTCTGGCCCAGATGCAGGAAGCCTCGGTGATCAATCCATCGAGTGTCAGGGATGGAGATGTGATCTCACTCTGGCAGGAAGCTGGACAGGTTTGCATTCAGGTTTTCTTTATTCGTGGTGGTCGCAACAATGGCAATCGGGCCTGTTTCCCGGTGCATGCGCGCGATGAGGCACCCGGCGATATTCTCGCCGCTTTTCTTGGGCAGTTTTACGACGACAAGCCGGTTCCCCCGCTTCTGCTCGTGAATCACGATGTGCCGGAGCATGAGTTGATCGAGGAAGCTCTGGGATTGCAGGGTGGACGCAAGGTTTCGATCGTCAAACCACAGCGCGGGGAACGGCGGGATGTTGTCGTTCATGCAGAACGCAATGCACGAGAAGCCCTGGAACGAAAGCTGGCCGAGAGCGCGGGGCAGGTGCGTCTTCTGGAGGGCGTTGCCCGTATTTTCGGACTGGATGCACCGCCAGCCAGAATCGAGGTTTACGATAACAGTCACATCATGGGCACTCATCCTTATGGCGTGATGATTGTTGGTGGACCGGAGGGTTTTGAACGACGCGCCTATCGTAAATTCAGCATCAAGGGGCCTGTGACGCCTGGAGATGATTTTGCGATGATGCGCGAAGTTCTTCAGCGTCGTTTTGCGCGTGCGCTTAAGGAGAGTGAGGCCGGGGACACTTCATCATGGCCTGATGTGCTGTTGATTGATGGTGGGGCGGGCCAATATTCAGCGGTTAAAGGCGTTCTCGATGATCTTGGTGTGACCGACGTGACGCTTGTGGCAATCGCCAAGGGACCTGACCGCGATGCAGGGCGTGAATGGTTCTTTATGGAGGGACGTGAGCCGTTTCAGCTCGAACCGCGGGATCCGGTGCTTTATTATCTCCAGCGTCTGCGCGATGAAGCACACCGATTTGCGATCACGACCCACAGAGCGGGTCGTTCGAAAACGCTTGTGACGTCTGAACTTGACGGGATCCCCGGCATTGGTCCCGGACGGAAGAAGGCCTTGTTGAATCGTTTTGGGTCGGCGCGTGGTGTTCGGGAGGCCGGCTTGTCCGAACTGGAGGCGACATCAGGGATCAACAAGGAGTTGGCACGCACAATTTATGGCCACTTTCATCCTGAATGGAGCGCAATGTGATTTTGTTCTGTTCAAACGGTGGTCTGATCTGCGATGTCTTGCATGCGATATTTTGATGATGCCGGAAACAGCGGTTTCTCAATGAATGGAAGTGGAGTATTCTGGTCCGGATGATTACGGATCTACCGAACCTTCTGACGCTATCCCGGATTGTCGCCATTCCGGTGATTATCGCTCTTGTTGCGATGCGTGCTCCGGCGGCGGATGCTGTTGCGTGCGTTCTGTTCATTATGGCTGGAATCACGGATTACTGGGACGGGCGTCTGGCGCGATCAAGGCAGCAACTGTCTGACCTTGGGCGGATGCTGGATCCGATTGCGGACAAGCTTCTTGTGGCGGCTTCCCTGATGGTTCTGGCTGGTATGGGGCGCATGCCTTACGGTGCGCTCTGGCCGGCTGTTGTCATTTTATGTCGGGAAATCATGGTCAGTGGCCTGCGGGAATATCTTGCCGGCACGAAAATCAGCCTTCCCGTGACCCGCCTTGCAAAATGGAAAACCGGTTTTCAGATGACGGCTATCGGTTTCCTTCTGGCTGGCGATACGACCGCACAACTGATTGGCCTGTCGTTTTTCCCTGTGGGGCTGATAGGTTCGCTACTGCTCTGGATCGCTGCTGTCCTGACTTTGATAACGGGTTGGGATTATCTCGTGACCGGACTGAAATATATGGCTAATCGCAGGACACAGAGGGCGTAGACTGTTTACCTGACGAAAAGAACAATCTATCTCATAAGTGATATGATCGGGAGTGTCCCCGACATCATTCAGACGGCGCCGGCTGACGGAGGCCGATGCGTATGGAGTATTGGGATGCGGAGAGTTGCGCTTCTGGCGTCCATGATTATGCTGAATGGATGCTCGGGCTTTGGTAAGTGGCTTTCCGATACGGTGACGTTGCCCGGTGCAAATCCCAATATGCCATACGGATATTCGGAAAACCTTCGCCGCGTGCAGGGCGCCAATGTTGTATCGGCACCGATTCTTCCTGAATCTGGAAATGTGTGGCCGGAAGCCCTTCCGGCAATGCCGACACTGGAAGAAATCGCCAGATCGCATAACAATGGAGAAGATATCAAATTGCCTGAACTTCCCGATGGGGGAGAGATGTCAATTGGTGATGATGAAGGGAAATATCCTGCAGCATCTCTTCCTGATGCAGAATATGATCCGGCGCAGAAACTGACTGCGGGAGCTGCTGGTCCCGGTACTGTTGAGATACCGAACAGTGATGGGACGACGACGCTGATTCGACCTGATGGATCTGTTGTGCGTGTGCAGAATGCCCCTTCTCGTAAACAGCCGGGGAACGGTGGTTGAATCTGTTCAGGCACATAGCAGCGTGATTACAGTCTTATATTTCTCGGCCGTCAGGGAGCGTGTTGCACGTTCGTCCGAACAGGTCCCACTTGATACACAAATTCCCGTGTCGGTTCTGATTGAACGGATGTGTGCCCATGATCCTGCGTTGTCCGGGGTGTTCAATGGGCCGGATATCGTCCGCGTTGCTGTGAATTGCCATCTGGCGGAAGCGGATACTCTGGTTTCGCCGGGGGATGAGGTGGCATTTTTCCCTCCAATGACGGGAGGATGATCGGGTGTCTGTCAAAGTCCAAATAGCGGAACAGTCGTTCGATGTTGGTGATGAACTGGCGTCTCTGCTGAAAATCGCCGGAGAAACAGCCGGGGGTGTCGGGGCTTTTGTTGGAACAGTGAGAGGCGGTGATGGTTTACTCGCGCTGACTTTGGAGCATTATCCAGCCATGACGCAGCGTGTGCTGACGGAACTGGCAGAAAAGGCCGCACAACGTTTCAATCTGTTGGCATGCACGGTTATCCATCGCGTCGGGCGTCTGGAAGTTGGCGAGCAGATCGTTCTTGTGCTGACGGCTGCAGCACACAGGGCGGAGGCTCTGGATGCAACAGGTTTTCTGATTGATCGTCTCAAGACGGAAGCGCCATTTTGGAAGCTTGAGAGTTTTGAGGCGGGACACGATGAGTGGGTTAAACCACGCGCAGCGGATGATTCGGCTGCTGCTCGCTGGAGCTGAATGGCTGAAGCATGTGATTGCGTCTTCAGCCATGTATTTTCCGAAATTACTCTGACGTTATCGCGCCATTTTCCCATACTGGAAGCTGAGGCAATGTATCGTAGTTGCTCACAACTTCCACGATCGTGCTGGTCAGAAAACTCAATTCTTCTGCTGAAATGGTGAATGCTGGCGTCAGATAAATGATGTTCCGGAAGGGACGTATCCACGCGCCTTTTTCTGCAAAGCAGGAACGCAGGATTGCCGGATCGGCGATTTTTTCCATTTCTACCACGCCGACGGCACCCATCACGCGAACGTCCTTGACGCCAGCCATTGTGCGGCATGGCCCCAATTCCTTTGAGAGTTGCGCCGAGATGTATGCAACCTGCTGAAGGCGGGGTTCCTGTTCGAAAAGATCAAGTGATGCACAGGCTGTTGCACAGGCCAGAGGATTTGCCATGAAGGTTGGTCCGTGCATGAGGGCATGTTCAGGATTGTCTGAGAGAAAAGCTTCAAACACATGCCGCCGGGCAACGGTAGCGGACAGAGCCATTGTGCCGCCGGTCAGGGCTTTGGAAAGGCAGATGATATCTGGAACAATCCCGGCCTGCTCACAGGCAAACATCGTTCCTGTTCTTCCAAAACCTGTGAAAATTTCATCAAGAATGAAGAGAATATCGTGGCGGTCGCAGGCTTCCCTCAGGCGGGCCAGAACACGGGGATCATGAAACAGCATGCCGCCTGCGCCCTGAATCAGGGGTTCGGTGATGACGGCGGCAATTTCATCGGAATGTTTTTCAAGGAATGCTTCGAATGACGCTGTTGTCGCGTCATCTGTGGGAAGATCGAGAATGAACTGTTCGGGCATGATCCCGGTGAAGAGATGATGCATGCCTTCTTCAGGATCACAGATGGCCATCGTCGCAAGAGTGTCGCCATGATAACCGCCGCGAAAACTGACGATTTTTCGTCCCGGTTTTCCCAGATTGATGCGATATTGCATTGCCATTTTCAGCGCGACTTCGACGGAAACTGATCCGGAATCCGTGAAAAAAACACGCTCAAGATCGCCGGGCAGCATGTTGCTCAGCCGTTGCGCCAGAGTCAGCGCGGGTTCATGCACCATGCCGCCAAACATCACGTGCGGCATCCGCGCCAGTTGCTGCTCGGCTGCCTGTCTGATGTGGGGATGATTATAACCGTGGCAGGCCGTCCACCAGGCGGCAACGCCATCGACCAGTTCCCGGCCATCGGTCAGTGTGATTCTGCTGCCTTCCGTGCGAAGGGCAGCCAGAGGCGGGGGGGCGGTTTTCATCTGGCTGTAAGGCAGCCAGATATGAGGCAGTCCTGCACCATACCAGTCAGGATAAGGGCTGTCGCTGATAGCGGGACGGGGCAGGGACATGATCTGGCTCCGGTATGCCATTGACGGGGGAAGGCGTGGTTCAGGGTTCTTCTGGCATAGCGTTCCCTTCCGTGATCGCAAAGCCCGATCCGGGTTTGGAGCGGGTCATCAATGCCAGCGGCATGCCCTGTTTTGCATGCTGGCGATTGACCGGACAGAAGGGGTGCGGCACGAAACCGTGCCATGACGCAGTTTGATACCCTTTTTGAGCAAGCTCTTTCCGCACTGGCGCGTGAGGATCGTCGCCGCAGGTTGCGTACGGTTGATGGTGAGGGGCCCGCACAGTTCCGGCGAAGTGATGGCAGTCTGCTGACAGATTTTTCGTCCAACGATTATCTGGGGCTGTCACGTCATCCCTTGCTGGCGGAACGTTCTGCTGAATGGGGTAGCAAGGCGGGGACAGGCTCCGGATCATCGCGTCTGGTGACGGGAACACGATCGCTGCATGAACGTGTCGAGGCCAAGATTGCGGCTTTGAAGGGGAAGGAGGCGGCCTTGCTGTTTGCCAGCGGATGGCAGGCAAATGCGTCCATCATTCCGGCACTCGCGCGTCTTTCAACCGAGCAGATGGGGGCACCCGCGCTCGTTTTCAGCGATCGCCTGAATCATGCCAGCCTGCATCATGGATGCGCGGCGGCGGGGCTGTCCCAGATCAGATTCCGTCATAATGATCTGACTCATCTTGAAACGCTTCTGGAGGCCAGAGCCGGGCAGCCGGGATTGCGTCTGATTATAACGGAAAGCGTCTTCAGTATGGATGGAGATTGTGCCGATATTCCGGCTCTTGCCGCGCTGGCGCAGCGGCATAATGCTTTTCTGTGCGTGGATGAAGCGCATGCCACGGGTGTTCTTGGACCGGACGGGGCGGGGCTGGCTGCCGGTATTGAGGGTGTCAGTCTGGTCATGGGTACATTCAGCAAGGCATTGGGCGGCATGGGCGCGTATGTCGCCGGATCACAGGCACTTTGTAACTGGCTGCTGAATGCGGCGTCGGGTTTTATCTATTCCACCGCATTGCCACCAACTGTGCTTGGGGCCGCCGATGCTGCGTTGGATCTTTTACCGGAGATGGAAGAGCAGCGGAGGCTCCTTGCGCGCCGGGGAAACTGGTTGCGTGAACGACTGAAAGAACAGGGATGGGCTGAAAGCGGTTCGATGACCCAGATTGTGCCGGTGATGGCGGGAGAGGCCTCCCGCGCGCTGGAAATGGCCGCAACTCTGGAACAGGAAAGGATGCTGGTTGTGGCAATCCGTCCTCCGACCGTTCCGAAGGGAGCCAGCCGTCTGAGGATCGCCCTGAATGCTGTTCAGACTGAAGAGGAGCTGGAACGTCTGGTGCAGGTTCTGGGATGCTGTGCTGGTGGGGTGCTCTGATGCGTCCGGTTGTTCTGGTGCATGGATGGGGCTTTGACGCATCGGTCTGGAATGATGTTCAGTCTGCTCTACAATTTGCAAAGATCGAAACGATTGATTTCGGATTTTGCGGCAATCCTCAGTCGCCGCATACATTCAGGGATGTGTCGGATGTTTCCTTCTTGCATGAAGAACGTCCCATTGTTGCGGTCGGACATTCTCTTGGTCTGCTCTGGTTGTTGCGACAGGATTCTCTTCCCGAAGGCAGTGTTCTTGTCGGAATCAATGGTTTTTCGCGTTTTTCACGTGCTGCCGGGTTTGAAGCTGGTGTCGCTCCGAGAGTTCTTGAACGCATGAAAGTGGGACTGAAAAGCGATGCACGGCGGGTTTTGAGGACATTTCGTGAAACCTGTGGTTCCAAAGAAGATGTTCCGGACAATGTGGATTTTGAAAAGCTTGCATATGGTCTGGATATTCTTAAGGAAGGGGATAGTCGGGCGCGTGTTGCGCAGCTTGGCGAATGTGGGGTGAATCTGCACATTCTGGCGAGTATGGATGATCCCATAGCAACGCCGGATATGACACGGGCCTGCTTTCCCGAAGGCTCTATTCAGTGGATATCCGGAGGGGGGCACATGCTGCCTCTGACCCATGCAGCTTTGTGTGCTGCAACGATCAGACACGCACTGGAGGAAAATAAATGACCGTTGTTTCATCCAGGCAGGTTATTCAGCGTTTCGATCGGGCGGCGGGATATGATCAGGCCGCATCGGTTCAGCGTGTTACTGCGCGCCATCTGGCCTTGGAAATTCGGAAAAATTGTGAGGTCGTTGGTCTGAAGCCCGAAAGAATTCTTGAATTCGGGTGTGGAACAGGGCTGCTGACTCAGCACCTTCTTGAATTCTGGCCTGAAGCCCGGATCGTGGCCACCGATGCCGCGCCCGGAATGCTGGAACGCGCGAGAGAACGTTGTGGTGATGCTGCCCATTTCGCCTTGCTGGATATCGAGGCTCCGACTTTTTCCCCGGAGATTGATGGACCATTCGATCTGATCTGCGGAAGTCTGGTGCTGCAATGGATTACTGCACGACGCGATGTTCTTGCATGTCTTTCATCCAGACTGGCACCGGGTGGTTTTCTGGCCGTGACGACCTTGTGTGAGGACACGTTTGCGGAATGGCGTTTGGCCTGTCAGCAGGAAAACGCACCAGTCTCCCTGCATGATTATCCATCACTCAAGAATCTGGAACGTGAAATTCCAGCAGGAATGTCAGGGAAATGGGTTGAGAATGTTCTGGTCGAAGCGGGTTCCGGACTTCATTTCCTGCGACGCCTGAAAGAAACAGGAGCAGCCGAGCCCAGGTCGGGAAGTCGGCCGCTTCACCCGGGCGTGCTGAGGCGTGTTCTCGGGCGTTTTGATGGAATGGGGGGCGATATAAGCTGGCATATCGGAATGGCGGTTCTGCGCCGTGCGTCACGTGCGGGCGTATTTGTTACGGGAACGGATACGGGCGTTGGCAAGACGTTTGTTTCGGCCTGTTTGGTGCGTGCGTGGGAAGGGCTTTACTGGAAGCCGTTTCAGACAGGGTTGTCTGAAGAAGAGGGTGATACATCATCAGTGCGCTATCTGTCGGAGATGTCCGATGAACGTATTTTTGAATCATTTGCCAGATTTCAGGCACCGCTTTCTCCTGAGGATGCGGCCGCTGCAGAGAATGCAACAGTTGAATTGCAGGATCTGAAACTGCCTCTGGCTGAACCGCAGACGCCGCTTGTTGTGGAGGGCGCCGGAGGCGTTCTGGTTCCTTTGAACGGTCAGACAATGATTGTTGATGTCATGGCGGATCTGGGTTTGCCAGCAGTGCTGGTTGCCCGCAGTGGTCTGGGCACGATCAATCACACATTACTCAGTCTGGAGGCCTTGCGGGCGCGTGGCGTGTCTGTGGCTGGAGTGGTGTTGAATGGTCCCCTCAATGCGGGCAATCGTGATGCCATTGAACGTCATGGGAACGTGCGCGTTCTGGCAGAGATCGAGCCTTGTCAGGAGGTCACACCGGAGTCTGTGGCCCGAGAGGCATTGAAACTTCCCTCATGGGCTGAACTCTGTGCCGCGCAGATGTGAAGTGACGTGATGACGCGCTTGACGGCAAAATATCCTCAGGCGGTTTTTCGCCATCAGATATGTCATGTCAGTAGGCGGGAGGTCGGTTGATGAGCCGTTTGCCAGAAAATATGCGGGCCGTTATCGTGGCGGAACCGGGTGGTCCGGAAGTGATGCAAATCAGGGAGATGCCTCTTCCTGAACCTGCTCAGGGCGAAGTCCTTGTGCGTGTGCATGCTGCTGGCGTGAATCGTCCGGATATCATGCAACGGAAAGGCCTGTATCCCCCTCCGCCGGGAGCGAGCCCCCTTCTCGGGCTTGAAATTTCTGGTGAAATCGTTGGGCTGGGACCGGACATTGGCAAGGTTCTGCCTGGCGTTGCTCTGGGGCAGAAAGTCTGTGCTCTGGTGAATGGTGGAGGTTATGCGGAATATTGTGTCGTTCCGGCGACGCAGGTCCTGCCTCTGCCTGAAAATCTCGATATGATTCAGGCGGCGGCTTTGCCTGAGACGTTTTTTACGGTCTGGTCGAACCTGTTTCTGACGGCGCATATAAAGGCGGGTGACCGGATTCTGGTGCATGGAGGCACTGGAGGAATTGGCACGGCGGCCATCCAGATCGCCCGGGCCTTTGGCGCTGAAGTTTTTGCAACAGCCGGGACAGCCGAAAAATGTCAGGCATGCGAAAATCTTGGTGCAAGATCGATTAACTATCGAGATGAGGATTTTGTTGAGCGCATCCATGAAATGACGGATGGGCAAGGGGTCGATATTATCCTTGATATGATTGGTGGCAGTTATTGCGAGCGTAATCTGAAGGCTTTGGCATTGGATGGACGTCTGGTGATTATTGCATTGCAGGGTGGAGCCAAGGCTGATGGCATCAATCTGGCCCGGATCATGACACGGAGGCTGCATGTTACGGGCACCACGCTGCGGCCGCGTTCTTCCGAATATAAGGGCGATGTCGCGAAGTCACTTTACGAAAAAGTCTGGCCACTGATCGCTGTCGGAGAAATCAGGCCGCTTGTGCATGACGTTTTTGCTTTTGATGATGTTGTTGATGCTCACAAATTGATGGAAGAGGGCAGCCATATCGGCAAGATCGTGCTGGATCTTTCATCGTCGTTATAATTGCGGGTTAGGGAAGTTTGATGCTGCTGAATGTCTATGAGGCGGGGCCGGAACAGGGTCGCGATGATCTGCCCCCCGTAGTGTTTCTTCATGGCCTGTTCGGACGCGGAAGGAATTTCGGCTTTTTCCAACGTCGTTTGTCCATGACACGTCGCACGCTTGCTCTGGATCTTCGCAATCATGGAAGCAGTCCTCACGGACCAATGGATTATCCAACGCTTGCGCGCGATGTTCATGAAACCCTGAATCACCATAATGCATCACGATCAGTCGTGATTGGTCATTCGATGGGTGGCAAGACGGCCATGATGCTGGCGTTGCATTACCCCCAGAGTGTCGATCGTCTTCTTGTCGCTGATATCGCGCCGGGGGAGGGCGGCTTCGCACAGTCGGGCTCTCTGGCACAGGATCTGGCTGCGTTGAAGATTCCTGATTATCTGGATCGGGCGCAGGCGGATGCGCTCTTGTCTCAGGTGATCAAGGAAAAACCGGTTCGGGAACTGATGCTTCAGAACATGGTGCTTGGTGAGCATGCCGGGTGGCAGATCGGTTTGAACGAGATTGTTGCCTCCATGACTGCAATTCTTGGGTGGCCGCATATTCCGGAGGGAGAGTTCTGGCCCGGGAAAACCCTGTTCGTAGCAGGTGGGAATTCACGTTATATTCAGCCCGATAATTATCCGGAGATGAAGCGCCTGTTTCCAGCATATGAACTGAAAACAATTGAAGGTGCCGGTCATTGGGTTCATGCAGAAAAGCCTAATGAATTTCTGGAAATTCTTGAGAAATTTCTGGCATGAGATTTCGTGGATGCTGGTGAAAACACCGGCTGCGGAAATGTGGTATATTTTTTTATCTCGAGATATGGAGTTTTCGTAGAGTGTGGAAAGAACCATATCTTGAAACCTGCTGTCGTTCAGCCTTGCATCGTCTCTGTTTGTCTGAACCTTCAGGCCGTCCGGAAGGCTTGCGGGATGAACCCTGCCTTCGGCGCCTGACGGGCATGAAACTGGCGGAACATCGGGACGATCATCGTTTCCACGTTACGTCAGAAGGGATCGAGCGGCACAGGAGCGAGATTCTTGGCATGGCGCGTCGCCGTGCCTGAGAGTGCTGATCTTTTTCGTTCGGCAGAAGCGTTATGGAACGCAATTGATCTTCTGGCTGTGGAAAATGGTCTGACACCTTCAGCACTGGCACGTCAGGCCGGGCTGGACCCGACTGCCTTGAATCCTTCCAAGCGCAGAAGGGCCGATGGCAGCTATCGCTGGCTATCGCTTGAAACTCTGGTGCGTATTCTTGAGTCTCTGGGTCATAGTCCTGCTTCATTCCTGTTGGGGCAGGGGAGAAGTTCCAGCAGGGAGCCGTCGCGTCTTCGATTGGTGATGTGGTCAGAGTTGGGGCAGATCCAGTTTTTTGATCGGGCAGGCCTACTGGCAGGACCGGCGCGTGATTTTGTGACCCATCCCATCTTTGTCGCCGGATCGCATGATTATGCTGTTCGTCTGGATACGGATTTTTTTGAACCTGTATTCCGTGCAGGTGCGTTGCTTCTGGTTTCTCCTGGGGCCATTGTGGGTGTTGGAGATCGGGTTCTGGGAGTGAGGAAAGGAAAATTCTTTATAGGAACTGTGAATTCCGTTCATGGACGCATGCTCGATATTATCCGGTCTGGTGACGGGGAGAAAATCTTGGGCATGGACCTCACGCATCGAATTCTGGCCGGAACGCTCTGAAATATTTTATTTTTAATATCTGATATAATAGATATTTCTGTCATTCTTATAAATAATGCGGCTCTGGCCCGACAAAATGCCGTATGGTTCTCTGGCTTGAACATGAAAACATATTGCTGATGTCTTCTTCTCCACAGGACAGGATTTATATCCCTCCCACCCGGACCACTCTGCGTGACGCGGCTTTGGTCTATTTGTCCCGCTTTTCTGCTACTGAGCAGTCCTTGCGCCGGGTGCTGGAAAGGAAGGTGACGCGCTGGGCACACCGGGCCTCAACCCAGTCGGAAGCTTGTGAAAGTGAGAATGTGTCGGGGCACGTGGCTCTCCTGATGCAGGATGTTTCTGAAATCGTGAGAGAGATGGTTCACCTGAAGGCGGTGGATGACGAAGCTTTCGCACGTGCTCGGATCAGAACGTTAAGGCGGAGCGGTCGCTCGAATCGGGCTGTGCGTGCGCATCTGGCGGCAAAAGGGGTGGCGGAAGCGGTGCTTGAGCCCGCGTTGCGTGAGGAAGCTGATCAGGAGGGCATGGACGCGGAATTCGCGGCGGCATTGACGTTTGCAAGGAAACGTCGTGTCGGCCCATTTGCTCTTGAAGAAAACGAAGAAAAGGACCGGAAACATATGGCGCGTGTGATGGGAGCCTTTGCGCGTGCCGGTTTCAGTCGGGACATCTGCCTGCGGATTCTGGAAACCTCTCCTGAAGAAGCCGATGATATGATCATGAGGATCAGGAGAGATTTGCAGGGATGAGAATTTATTTCTGTCTTCTGGTGCTTCTTCTTCCGGCTGCCTGCGCATCAGATGGGTGGCATGGTTCAGTTCAATGTGCGCCATGGGCCAGAGAACATTCTGAAATTGCCTTGAAGGGCAATGCCGCCACATGGTGGGGGCAGGCCAGAGGGGTTTACGGGCGCTCTCATCAACCCCGGCGAGGTGCGGTGATTGTGTTCCGTGCCACGCATCGTTTGCCGGAAGGGCATGTTTCCGTCGTCCGGGAGGTGAAGGGAAGCCGTTTGATATTGGTGGATCAGGCCAACTGGCGTCCGGGGATAGTGGATTACAGGGTTCCTGTGATGGACGTATCCCGGAGGAATGACTGGAGCACTGTTCGTGTGTGGTGGGCACCGATCAGACAGATGGGGCGAACGACTTATCCGGTGAGCGGCTTTATTCTGCCAGTTGGCGGAGATGGCGAAATTTCCTGAGTTTCCGCTATATTATCTCGGGATTTGGATTGTTTCTTTTTCGTTATCAGGGTGATCTGGCTTTGAACTGCTTGCATGATCGTGTGCATACGGCCATGTGAAGGGGAGAAATGAGGAGACAGCGGCGGTGGGTATGTGCCTGCGTCGTTCCTGATAAGAGGCAAAGCGCTATGGGTAGCTTGAGTATCTGGCACTGGCTGATTGTTTTGGCCGTTGTTCTGGTGTTGTTTGGCGGCGGCGGCAAGCTGAGTTCGTTGATGGGTGATCTGGCCAAGGGCATCAAGTCTTTCCGCAAGAATATGGAAGACGATGCGTCGATGGCTGAGGAGGCCAAGCCTGACGCCCGGATATCGTCTTCAACACCTGATAAGTCGGCAAGCTTCAACAGTGATACGACTGGTTCACAGAAATCTGGCTCCCAGCACTGAAACGGCCCCGATTTTCATGAATTCTGTTGAAAATGACTCCGGGAGTGTCGGTGTGGCGCAGAGAGAAGAGGCTGTGCAGGCGATTATCGCCGCGGGCCAAAGACTGGATGCACGTGGCTGGGTTCCTGCCACAGCGGGGAATATCAGCATACGTCTGGATGAGAGCCGCATCGTGATCACACGTTCCGGTGGGCACAAGGGTTTTTTGACGCCCTACGGCGTGATGGATGTCGATCTGGAAGGACGGCCGTTCAACGCAGGTGACAAGCCAAGCGCGGAAACGCTCCTTCATTGCCAGATATATGCGGCTGATCCATCGGTCGGAGCTGTTCTTCATGGTCATTCTGTGGCTTCCACAGTGCTGTCCATGGCGGGAAAGCCGAATGAACTCCTGTTGTCGGATTATGAAGTCCTGAAAGTGTTTGAAGGGCAGAAAACGCACGACACCACGTTGCGCGTGCCTGTTTTTGATAATGATCAGGACATTGCCCGCCTTGCGCGTGAAGTTGCTCCGCTTCTGGATGATATGAAGGCGGGATATGTCATTCGCGGCCATGGCGTCTATGTCTGGGGGGCGGATATGGATATTGCCCTGGCGCGGTTTGAAGGGCTGGAGTTTCTTCTGGCCTGCGAACTGGAAAGAAGGAAGCTGACATCATGAGCAGCCTTGTCATCTGGCGCGACGATGCTCCTGAAACACCTGTTTTTTGCACCGAAGATGCCGCGGTCATCGCCGAGCGCCTGAAGGCCAAAGATGTTCGGTTCGAGCGTTGGATAGGTCCGGCAATCCCGCCACGGGATGCTTCCGAGAGCGAAGTTCTGGATGTTTATCGTCCGTTTCTCGATCGTCTGATGGGAGAAACCGGCGCTGGATCGTCGGATGTCATCCGAATTGATGTCAACACGCCCGGTTTGACGGCCCTGCGTGAGAAATTTCTATCTGAGCATACACACAGCGAAGATGAAGTGCGGTTTTTTGTTCATGGGGGCGGGCATTTCATCCTTCATCTGGACGGTCATGTCTATGATGTCGGTTGCACTCAGGGCGATCTGATTTCTGTTCCGGAAGGGATCCCGCATTGGTTCGATGCCGGTGAAAAACCGGATGTTGTTGCTCTCAGAATCTTTACGGACAAGACGGGATGGATCGCGCAATATACCGGCGATGATATTGCGCAGCGTTTTCCGGCTGGAGCGGGTTTGTAATGAAACGTCCTGTTGTTGCCCTGCTGGACATTGAAGGAACGACGGTTCCTGTCTCCTTTGTCCACAAGGTTCTGTTTCCTTATGCCCGTTCAGCCCTGCCGGATTTCCTGAAACGTGAGGCGGGAAACCCGGCGGTTGTCGCGGCGCTGGAGGAAACGCGCCAGATGGTGCCGGGTGTGGAGCCCGGAAAGCAGTTGCAGGACTGGATTGATCAGGATGCCAAGGTTGCGCCGCTGAAACTGTTGCAGGGGCTGATCTGGGCTGAAGGATATGCGCGTGGGGCTTTGAGTGCCGTGCTTTATCCTGACGTCGTTCCGGTGTTGAAGGCATGGAAAGAGGCAGGCCTGACGCTTGCGGTCTATTCATCCGGATCGGAAGCTGCCCAGAAACTGATCTATGGCCATACGTCTGAAGGTGATCAGACTGGGCTGTTTTCTGCGTGGTTCGATCTGGCCGTGGGTGGCAAGAAAGAGGCTGCATCATATCGTCGAATTCTTGCACAGCAGAACTGGAACCCTTCTGACGTTCTGTTCCTGTCGGACGTGACGGCGGAGCTTGATGCTGCCCGGGAAGCAGGTCTGAAGACCTGTCACATTGTCAGGCCGGAAGATGGGACCATCGCTGGAGAGGATCATCCCGTGGCGGCTGACCTTGCAAAAGCCAGTGATCTTTTCGGTTTGCCTGAAATCTGAGGAAGCATCGTCCGTGACTTGCAGTCTGCATGAGGATTGGCGGAACATTCCGCCGCAGGCCCGAGGGGCCGTTGCCGCATTGGGTAATTTCGATGGAGTTCATCGCGGGCATGCTCATCTGTTGCGGACCTTGCAGGAGGCACGCCCGGATTGTCCTCTGGCTGTTGTGACATTTGAACCGCATCCGCGTGAACTGTTTCGTTCTGAAGATCCGCCGTTTCGTTTGACGCTATCGGCAGAGCGTCATGCGGCACTGTCTGCGCTTGGTGTGCGCCATATCTTTCAGATCCGTTTTGATGAGGATTTTTCCCGGCTTACGGCTGAACAGTTTGTGAATGACGTGTTGTATGAGGCACTGGGCCTGAAGCATGTTGCCTGTGGATATGATTTTGCTTTTGGGCACAGGCGCGGTGGTGGAGCCGAGTTTCTTGCTGACCGGGCCGGTGAACTGGGAATAGGGTTTACGCGTGTTCCGGCGTTGACGGATGCCGAAGGGCCATTTTCCTCGACACGTATCCGTCGCTTGCTACAGGATGGCTATCCGGAAAAAGCGGCGGAAGAACTGGGACGTTTCTGGTCCATTCGTGGCACGGTGCAGCATGGTGACAAGCGGGGACGTCTGCTTGGATTTCCGACAGCCAATGTATTTCTCGGACGCCATCTTGAACCATCCCGCGGGGTTTATGCGGCGACAGTGCGTCTGGCGGATGGTCGGTTTTTCAGGGGCGTCGCCAATATTGGTCGTCGCCCGACCTTTGATGATGGTCAGTCAAGCCGTCTTGAAGTTCACCTCTTTGATTTTGATGGTGATCTTTATGGCAGTGAAATTTCCGTTGCTCTGCATGTCCTTCTTCGCGGAGAGAAAAAGTTTTCCGCTTTGGATGAACTGAAAAAACAGATCGGAGATGACGCAGGTCTGGCGAAAGAAATTCTGGAGCGACAGACCAGCCGCTGAATGTTCCGCAAAGAGGATATCGACCGTGATGCTTCGTGATTCTTCCCTGTTTCGTGAATCCGCCTATGTCGCGGGTCGATGGATTGATGTGGTCGCGGGTGAGGGGACATCGGTCACCGATCCGGCGACAGGCAGAATCATAGGTTACACACCGAATCTGGGGGCTTCGGAGACATACGAAGCCATCATGGCGGCGGAACAGGCGCAGATATCCTGGGCGAAGAAAACGGCGGGTGAGCGTGCTGCTGTTCTTCATCGCTGGCATGATCTGGTTATGGAGAACCGGGAGGATCTTGCTCGGATCATGACCTTGGAACAGGGGAAGCCGCTTAAGGAATCCCTTGGTGAAATCGCTTACGGCGCAAGCTTCATTCGCTGGTTCGCGGAAGAGGCTTCACGGGCATATGGCGATATTATTCCCGGACATCAGGCAGATAAGCGGATCATGGTGATCCGTCAGCCCATTGGTGTTGTGGCAGCAATTACACCCTGGAACTTTCCGAATGCGATGATCACCCGGAAAGCTGCACCAGCTTTCGCAGCCGGGTGTGCCATGGTTCTGAAGCCGGCTGAGCAGACGCCATTTTCAGCGATCGCTCTGGCCGTTCTGGCCGAACGGGCGGGGATTCCTGCCGGTTTGTTCAGTGTCGTGACAGGTGACGCCGTGAAAATCGGTGGTGAACTGACGGGGAACTCTATTGTTCGCAAACTGACCTTTACCGGATCGACCGAAGTTGGCGCGCTGCTTTACGCGCAATGTGCACCAACGATCAAAAAGCTTGGTCTGGAGCTGGGAGGGAATGCTCCTTTCGTGGTCTTTGACGATGCGGATATGGATGCGGCTATCGAAGGAGCGATTATTGCGAAATTCCGTAATAATGGCCAAACCTGTGTATGCGCGAACAGGATTTATGTTCAGTCGGGTATTTATGATCGCTTTTCTGAAGGACTGTCTCATCGTCTGAAAGATATGCAAACCGGAAACGGTTTTGATGAGAATATTACTTTTGGTCCTTTGATTGATGATGCTGCTGTCGAAAAGGTCAAAGATCATATTGCCGATGCTGTCAGTCATGGAGCAAAGGTGATTTCCGGGGGTGTTCCTCACCCGCTTGGTGGTCTTTTCTTTGAGCCGACCATTCTGACGGATGTGACTTCAGCGATGAAGGTGGCGTGGGAGGAAACATTCGGTCCTGTTGCCCCGATTTTTCGATTTGAGACGGAAGAGGAAGTTCTCTCGCAGGCCAATGATTCCGATTTCGGCCTTGCCGCTTATGTCTATACGCGTGATCTTGCACGCACGTTCCGTTTCAGTGAGGCACTGGCTTACGGGATGGTGGGAGTCAACACAGGTCTGATTTCCACGGCTGAAGCCCCGTTCGGTGGAATCAAGAAATCGGGTCTTGGGCGGGAAGGCTCGCGCTATGGTCTCGAAGAGTTCATGGAGATGAAATATATCTGTCTGGGCGGGATCAATTGATCCCGCTTTCGGGAAAGCAAGCCTTCACGAAACGAAACAGCTAGAAAAACTGATCTCAGATGCTTGTTCTTCGTGCTTTTCTGACGGAATAGATAAGAGCAATCGGGATGATGATCCAGAGTATCCACGTATAATGTTCGATAAATTTGATGATATTATGGATGCGTGGATTTTCGTGCGCAATTTGAAGTATTTGCGTAGTAATCAAAAGAAATATGAATGTCAGTAGAATCGAAATTCCCAATATAATAATTTTCTGCTTCATTTCTGATATCCATATTTAAAAAATAATTTTTTATGAATGGGATTTTTCGGTCTCATCGTTTTTCACGATGAGACCTTTGAAAAATCAAAGAGCCCGCACACCAATATCTCGGCGCCAGATTGCATCGTCCCAATGAATTGCAGCGACGCCAGCATAAGCGCGCTCACGTGCCTCTGCGACCGTCGGAGCGGTTGCGCAGACCGTAAGAACACGACCGCCGGCTGCGATCAGGGCATTGTCCGTTGTGCGTCTGGCTGTTCCTGCATGGAAGACCTTCACGCCCTCGATTTGTTCGGCGATCTCGATGTTGCTGATTGCGCCGCCCTTCACGGGGGTGCCCGGATAACCTCTGGCGGCCATGACGACAGCGATGGAGGCTTCGTCTGAGAATGAGATCTCTGCCCGGTCCAGGGTTCCGGCAGCCAGCGCGGCGAAGGCGGGCAGCAGGTCGGAACGCAGCCTGATTAGCAGGGCCTGACATTCAGGATCGCCAAAACGGACGTTATATTCGATCAAACGCGGACCTGTTTCGGTCAGCATAAGGCCAGCGAAAATGATCCCCTGAAAGGGAGTGCCGCGCAGCATCATCTCTTTCAGCATGGGCCGCACCACCAGATCGAGCGCGTTTTCCTGAGCGGCGCGATCAAAGCGTGCCGGAGGAGAGACTGCGCCCATGCCGCCTGTGTTCGGACCGGTATCTCCATCCCCGATACGTTTATGATCCTGAGCTGCCCCGATCAGAACGGCGGTTTCTCCGGAACAGA
>JAAYUA010000050.1 GCA_012517935.1 Acetobacter sp.
CGCCGAGATCAACCTGCATAAGCAGATAGGATCCCCCCCTCAGGTCAAGCCCCAGATGAATCTGCCGCCATGGCAGGGATGGAGCAGGCTGACGTATAAAATTCGGCAGACAGAGCAACAGCCCCAGAAGGCAGACCCCTGCGACCGACAGCATCTTTGCCCGGCTATAATACATCATTGTCTAACTGTGTGTCCCCTGTTCCGCGTCATTCCGCAGTCTAACGCAGTATGGCGGCGGAAGATGCCGCTCCGAAGCCGTTGATGCAACAGTGTGAATGCCAAAAGCCGGATAACTCAGTCGCGTGATTATCTGTGAACGATGGATGGCACGTCTGTTCAGTCATGTTCTCACAGGACTTATAATGGCCGTTTTCTGCCATATTTTATGCTTATGGAGAATAAGAACTATTTGAATGCATGCATGGGAAATCGATGCTGTTCGCGATGGATTTTTTTTGATGGCGACCATTCCCTGATCGAAAATATTTTATTGATCAGGGAGCATATCTTGCGGCAATGAATGGAACATAAAGCGAACAAAATTCTAATCGGGGCTATGGTCTTTCCCGTGGCTTGGCTGCTACATCAGAATGAAAGTTCACGGGATTGAAGAGGCATAGGGATTTGTCGGGACATCAGAACGGCCAGGATCGCCGCCTTCGCACTGGAATTATCGGATGTGGGCATTTTGGACGCTTCCACGCGCTCAAAGTTGCGTCGGCCAGAAGAGAAGAGCTTGTCGGGCTCTTTGATCCAGATCCTCAGCGTGCGGCTGCACTCGCAAAAGAGACTGGTGTGGAAGCATTTTCCGACGTCGCAGAGCTTCTTGCTGTTTGCGATGCCGTCGTGATCGCCGCACCTGCCGAATATCATTATGAGCATGCGTCCAAGGCTCTGTCTTCGGACTGCCATGTTCTGGTGGAGAAACCGATAGCGGCGACATTGGAGCAGGCCGATGCTCTTGTTGCTCAGGCACGCGAAGCCGGTCTGGTGCTGCAGGTGGGGCATCTTTTGCGCTATTCCGCCGAGCATAAGGCCATCTCGGGAAGAATGACGCGCCCGCTTTATATTGAGGCCACCCGTATCGCTCCCTTCAAGCCACGCGGGACGGATGTGTCGGTCATTCTCGACCTTATGATCCATGATCTGGATCTGATTCTGTCGCTGGTGGACAGTCCGATTGCTCAGGTAGATGCGCTTGGGGCAGCCGTCAGTTCCGAACACGAGGATATTGCGAATGCCCGTGTCCGCTTCCTCAATGGCTGTGTTGCAACCATTACAGCGAGCCGGATTTCTCTGAAGACGGAACGTCGCATGAGGTTTTTCTCCGAGGAGGGATATCTCTCGGCAGATTTCGGGAAGCGTGAACTGACGATGATCGGGCGCGAGCGTGGCCTTCCTCTTCCTGGCACCGGAGGATTCAGGCGTGAATCGGTTTCATGGCAGGATCATGATTCGCTGATGGCCGAGCATGAAGCATTTGCGGCATCGTGCCTTGACGGAGCCCCTGTGGTAGTGGACGGGCTTGCGGGAAGACGCGCTCTGGAAGCTGCTCTGGCGGTTACGGACGGCATCGCGCAATCCCGTCGCCTGATGGAACTTTCCGGTCTGGTGAATGTCTGATTCCGAAGGTGCCTGTCCTTCATGGGCAGACACCTTGCCCACATGAGGCGACGATCCGCAGTCGATCAACGGCTTATTAAACGTCAACATTTATTTTTACGTTTTTTCGCACATTGGCCCTACATCTTGTGCTGACATGAGCATGCGACACCGCATATAGTGGGTGAGAATTTCAACGCAGCAAACAATGACGCGGAGCCGGTCGGCATGAGCCTTATCGAGAACAGTGACGTATTATGTGATGAAATGCGTCATGCCGGTTCCACAACAACTGGTTCGGAGAGCGCGCACGTGACAGGTTCCGATCTTTTCGAACCCGACATGCTGGATGATATCGTCCAGCTTCCCGGACATCACCCGGTGAAGGTTGATCGCAGCCGGGATGCGCTGCTGACCCCCTTCGGCAAGGCGACGCTCGATAATCGCTACCTTTTGCCGGAAGAGAGCTATCAGGACATTTTTGCGCGTGTCGCTTCCTATTACGGAGCGGATGCGGGTCACGCACAGCGCCTGTATGATTAC
Organism: Acetobacter sp.; assembly: GCA_012517935.1. GTDB lineage: Bacteria > Pseudomonadota > Alphaproteobacteria > Acetobacterales > Acetobacteraceae > Acetobacter. Next base: position 2,146 of record JAAYUA010000050.1, read on the forward strand.
ATTTCGCAGCATTGGTTCATGCCGGCGACACCTGTTCTGTCCAATGGCGGCACCAATCGTGGTTTGCCGATTTCCTGCTTCCTGAACGAGGCATCTGACAGCCTTGAGGGCATTCTCGGTCTGTGGAATGAAAATGTCTGGCTTGCGTCACGTGGAGGAGGGATCGGTTCCTATTGGGGAAATCTGAGATCCATCGGTGAGAATGTCGGGCGCAACGGCAAGACGTCGGGCGTCATCCCCTTCATTCGTGTCATGGACAGCCTGACTCTTGCGATCAGTCAGGGATCTCTGCGCCGAGGATCAGCCGCAGTTTATCTGCCGGTCTCTCATCCGGAGATCGAGGAGTTCATCGAACTTCGTCGTCCGACGGGAGGCGATCCTAACCGCAAAGCCCTGAATCTGCATCACGGTGTGCTCGTTCCGGATGAGTTCATGCGCGCAGTGGAAGCGGATGAGGAATGGGCACTGCTCTCACCCAAAGACCATTCTGTCATCAGAAAAGTCTCTGCACGCTCATTGTGGATCCGTATCCTGACGGCCCGAATGGAGCAGGGCGAGCCCTACATCATTTATTCCGACCATGTGAACAATGCCCGCCCGCAGCACCACAAACTTGCCGGGCTTGAGGTGAAGACATCGAACCTCTGTGCGGAGATCACGCTTCCGACCGGGATCGATCAGTATGGAGAAGACAGAACCGCTGTCTGCTGCCTGTCCTCCCTGAATCTCGAGACATGGGATCAGTGGCACGAGAACCCGCAGTTCATTCCTGATGTGATGCTGTTCCTGGATAACGTGCTTCAGGATTTCATCGATCGTGCACCGCCAGAGATGGCGAGGGCTGTTTATGCAGCCAAGCGCGAGCGCTCCGTCGGTCTGGGAGTGATGGGTTTCCATTCCTTCCTGCAGGCACGCGGCGTTCCTTTCGAAAGCGTGATTGCCAAGGTTTGGAACCGCAAGATTTTCAAGCATATCCGCGAGCAGGCTGATGAAGCTTCCGTGGCTCTGGCTGATATGCGTGGTGCCTGCCCGGATGCAGCGGATTATGGTGTTCATGAGCGTTTCTCTCATAAGCTGGCCATTGCTCCGACGGCGTCTATTTCCATCATTGCAGGCAATGCCAGCCCGGGTATCGAACCGATTACGGCCAATGTGTTTCTTCAGAAGACACTGTCCGGCTCCTTTTCCGTTCGTAACCGCCATTTGAAGGCACTGCTTGTCGAGCGTGGACAGGATACAGATGAAGTCTGGTCATCCATCACCCTGAACAAGGGCAGCGTGCAGCATCTCGATTTCCTGACGCAGCAGGAAAAAGATGTCTTCAAAACGGCCTTCGAGCTGGATCAGCGCTGGGTGGTTGAGCACGCGGCGGATCGTGCCGGGTTCATCTGTCAGGCACAGTCGATCAATCTTTTCCTTCCTGCAGATGTGCATAAACGCGATCTCCATCAGATACATTATCAGGCATGGAAGAAGGGCGTGAAGTCGCTCTATTACTGCCGCTCCCTGTCCATTCAGCGTGCGGATACGGTCAGTAACGTGCTGGAAAAAAACACTGTGGGCAGCACACCAACCGAGACCGGAACCTCGAGCGCTGGTGGTGGAAATTACGAGGAGTGTCTTGCCTGCCAATGAGCGGGCGGACGCCGGGATTTTTATTCTAACGACGTGTGACTGGATGAAGTGTGCAGGCTCCCCGTAGGAGTGTGCCCTCCAGTCAGGAGAGTTCTGATGAGCAGCGAGACAGAAACCAAAGCCACAGGCGCTTCCGAGGAGCGTTTTGATCTTCTGACCGCCAATCCGGTCTATAAGCCTTTTCGTTATCCATGGGCTTATGATGCCTGGCTGACCCAGCAGCGCGTTCACTGGCTTCCTGAGGAAGTTCCCTTGGCGGATGATGTCAAGGATTGGCATCGCGTTCTGAGCGAGGGCGAACGTCATCTTGTGACGCAGATTTTCCGCTTCTTCACCCAGTCTGACGTGGAAGTGAACAACTGCTACATGAAGCATTACAGTCGGGTTTTCAAACCGACTGAAGTACTGATGATGCTGTCAGCTTTTTCCAATATCGAAACGATTCATATCGCTGCGTACAGCCACCTTCTTGACACCATCGGAATGCCGGAAACCGAGTATTCCATGTTCCTTAAGTATAAGGAAATGAAGGATAAGTACGATTACATGCAGCAGTTCTCAGTGGACAGCAAGCGTGAGATCGCAAAGACACTTGCGGCTTTTGGTGCGTTCACCGAAGGTTTGCAGCTGTTTGCCTCCTTCGCCATTCTTCTGAACTTCCCGCGCTTCAACAAGCTTAAGGGAATGGGACAGATCGTCTCATGGTCGGTGCGTGATGAAACGCTTCACTGTCTGTCGATTGCGCGTCTGTTCCGGACATTCATCGAAGAAAATCCCGAGATCTGGACGGAAGATCTGCGCAGTGAAATCTCGGACATTTGCCTGACCATCGTTGAGCATGAGGACGCCTTCATTGATCTGGCTTTTGAGGCTGGACCGGTTGAAGGGCTCGATGCGGCACAGGTGAAAGCCTATATCCGTTTCATTGCCGACCGTCGTTTGGGGCAGATTGGTCTTGATCCGCTCTTTGGTGGCGTCAACAAAAACCCGTTGCCGTGGGTTGATGACATGTTGAACGCTGTTGAACACACGAATTTCTTTGAAAATCGTTCAACGGAATATAGCCGCGCATCCACGTCGGGCACGTGGGAAGAAGCGTTCGAGGAAAGTGTCTTCCAGTAAAGCGTCGGAACGGGCAGGGCAGGTGGTGTATGCAGGTCGCAGGGATAGCAACTCAGGTTGTGCTTTGTGACTTCTGGACAAACTGCCCTGCGTCGTCAGCGAAGACTGCCCGAAAAGCTTCTGGCTCTGGCTCATCAGGCCTGCGATCTGGGAGAGGCTGATCTTGCCTATAGCCTTCTTCTGCTTTCCGAGCAGGTCATGAAGCAGAGAGGAGCGAGTTGGGAGATCGGGCGGCGTCGGGTTTATGAAAATCTGACCAGCGCTTACGAAAGGGTCTGGTTTCTGAAGCATCCGCCATCGCCTCCAGATATTCCTGAAACCGGATTTTCCCAGCTTCGCTCATGGCTCGAAGAAGGGTATGATCAGATCGAAGATACTCCTGAATAGGATTTTTTCCTTCTCCCTGAGATCAGGGACCCTTGACCCACCCCATTGGGCCTTCGCATAACGTTGTGTTGGCATCGATTTTATAAAGCGGTTTTCCAGTCCCATGTCTCAGAAAGATCACTCAACACACGATCACTCCGGCACGAATGGAGCAGAGCAGAAGGATATTTACCGCGAGACGGTGTTCCTGCCGTCCACGTCATTCCCCATGCGTGGCAATCTGCCAAGGCGTGAGCCGGAAATTCTGAAGCGATGGGAAGATATGGGGCTTGATGCCCGCCTGAAACAACAGGCTGAGGGGCGTCCTGCATTTACCCTGCATGACGGTCCTCCATATGCGAATGGCCATCTTCATATCGGTCATGCCCTTAATAAAATCCTCAAGGACGTCATCAACCGGGCTCATCGCATGTCAGGTTTCGCGGTGCATTATGTGCCGGGATGGGACTGCCATGGTCTGCCGATTGAGTGGAAGGTCGAGGAAGAATACCGCAAGAAGAAGAAAGACAAGGACGCTGTGCCTGTTCTGCAGTTTCGTGCAGAATGTCGCGCATGGGCTGGAGAATGGCTTAATATCCAGCGGGATGAATTCCGTCGTCTTGGTGTGCAGGGTGATTGGGATCGCCGTTATGCAACCATGGATTTTTCTTCTGAAGCCGCCATTGCGGGTGAGATCGGCAAGTTTCTTCTGAACGGCAAGCTTTATCGTGGTCTTCGCCCGGTGATGTGGAGTCCGGTTGAAAAAACCGCTCTGGCTGAAGCCGAAATTGAATATCACGACATGACATCCACCACCGTGTTCGTGGCTTTCCCTGTTGTGAAAGATCCAACCCCATCGGGTGCTCTGCAGGAAGCCTCTGTGGTGATCTGGACCACAACACCCTGGACCATTCCAGCCAACCGCGCCCTCGCTTATGGCGCAGAAATCACTTACGTCGTGTTGCGCGTTGATCGTGTCACGGAAGATGCAAATGTCGAACCAGGCTCCAAGCTGATTGTGGCAGAAGCACTTCAGGAAAAATTCTGTGAAGCAGCCGGGATCGTCTCTTCCCACACTCTCTATTCTCTGCCGGGTTCAGCTTTGGAAGGAGCCGTCTGCGCCCATCCGCTCAGGGGGCAGGGATATGATTTTGATGTTCCTCTGTTCGCCGGAGACTTTGTAACGACCGAAGCCGGCACCGGATTGGTGCATATGGCACCTTCGCATGGCGAAGATGACTTCCGGCTCTGCACATCTCATGGAATTCCGGTCCCCGAACTGATCGAGGATGACGGTCGCTATGACGAGCGTGTTCCGCTGTTTGCCGGTGTTCATGTTTTCAAGGCGGCGGAACCCGTGATCGAGGCTCTGCGCACCTCAATGCAGCAGTCGATGGTGGCGGAAACGGCGCCTGCCGGCCTTGTGGCTCAGGGCACGCTGTTACATTCCTATCCGCATTCATGGCGTTCGCGGAAGCCTGTCATCTGGCGGGCAACCCCCCAATGGTTCATCCGCATGGATGGGGAAAGTGATCTGCGCGGACAGGCCCTGAAAGCGCTGGAAGACGTCACTTTTGTGCCGGAACAGGCCCGCAACCGTCTGACATCGATGATCGCCGGTCGTCCCGACTGGTGCATCTCACGTCAGAGAGCCTGGGGTGTGCCGATCGCCGTGTTTGTTAATAAAAGCAACGGCGAACCACTGCGTGATCCGGATGTTGTGAACCGCATTGTCGCTGCGTTCCGGGAGGAAGGTGCCGATGCGTGGTACAGTGCGGAACCATCCCGCTTTCTCGGAGATAAATATGATCCTGCTGATTATGAGCAGGTGTTCGATATCGTCGATGTATGGTTCGAAAGTGGTTCGACACATTCATTTGTGTTGGGGCATGGAGATCTGGCTTTCCCGGCTGATCTCTATCTTGAAGGGTCGGATCAGCATCGCGGCTGGTTCCAGTCTTCCTTGCTCGAGTCAGTTGGGACACGCGGCATAGCACCATATCGTGCTCTGGTGACCAATGGCTTTGTCATGGACGAGCAGGGACGCAAGATGTCCAAATCGCTCGGCAATGTCGTTGCGCCACAGGAAGTGAATGAATCTCTTGGTGCCGATATTCTCCGTCTTTGGGTCGTGAACTCGGACACGAATGAAGATTTACGCATTGGCAAGGAGATTCTGAAACAGCAAGGCGAACTCTATCGTCGTCTGCGCAACACTATGCGTTGGCTGCTTGGTGGTCTGTCCGGTTTCACGGAAGCGGAACGTCTTCCATTTGATCAGTTGCCGGAGCTGGAGCGTTGGGTGCTCCATCGTCTGACAGAGCTTGGAGACATGCTTTCCCGCGCTGTTTCGACGCATGAATGGGTTGGTGTTTATCCCGCATTACACGGTTTTTGCGCGACGGATCTGTCGGCATTCTATTTCGATGTGCGCAAGGATTCGCTTTATTGTGATCGTCCAGACAGCCTGAAACGCCGCGCGGTCCGGACGGTTCTCGATATCTTGCATCGTGCCTTGACCACCTGGCTGGCCCCAGTTCTTGTTTTCACAGCTGAAGATGCCTGGACGGCCCGTTTTGGAGACAATTCGAGCGTACATCTTGAGGGCTTTTTCTCGCCCGATCCTGCATGGTACGATCCGGAACTCGGCGAGCGCTGGGTTGCCCTGAGAGCATTGCGGCGTGTCATCACGACTGAAATCGAGGGAGCACGCAGGGCAGGGATCATAGGCTCTTCGTTGCAAGCAGAAATTTCGTTGCCTCTTTCCGTTCGTGAAGCTGCAGTCTTTGCTGACGTTGACTGGAATGAGCTTGCAATCGTTTCGCATACTGACGTGACGGTCGAAGGCATTACCAAATCGCTTTATCTGCCCGAAGATGCTTCTGAAACAGGGGAACTGCACGCCGGTCCGACGGTGCGGGTTGCTGGAGGGCAGAAATGCGAAAGATGCTGGAAGGTTCTGCCTGAAGTTGGGTTGAGCGTTGCACATCCAGGCTTGTGCCTTCGTTGTGAAGGCGCTGTTGAAGGGCAGGTAATGTGAAGCTGCCTCTTCGCATAGGTCTGATTTCCGCCGTTGTGGTTTTTGTGGTCGATCAGGTCAGCAAATACTGGATATTGAACATTTTCCGCCTCCCTGAGCGTGGTTCTGTCGCCATATTTCCCGGTCTGAATTTTACGATGGTCTGGAATCACGCTGTTACTTTTGGAATGTTTGGCGGTGTTGGCGCTGCCGGACGCGTTCTCTTTTCCGTAATGGCTTTGGCGATTGTATCCGTTCTCGTCTTGTGGATGTTGCGGACAGAAAAGCCGATTGTCGGGTTGGCTGCGGGCGCAATCGCAGGCGGCGCGATTGGCAATGTCATCGATCGCCTGCGATATGGGGCTGTTGTTGACTTCATTCATGCTCATGCTTTTGGCTGGTCATGGTATGTGTTCAACATTGCGGATTCCGCTATAGTGTGCAGTGTTATTCTGCTCATGCTCTGCGAGTTCTGGACTTCCGGGGCAGTTAGCAGCAAAAGTGTGGACAATAAATCTGGTCCAGGTGGCACCAGTGCTTAAGAGGCTGATAGTAATGCGGATCGTTGCCCGGTTTTTTGTGCCATGCGCTGCGCTTTCTGTATGTCTGATGACAAGCGGATGCACCGGTGCTGAGGCTGCGCGAGCTTTCGGTCTGTCGCGCAGCATGCCTGATGAATATACAGTCACAACGCGTGCACCGCTTTCGATGCCGCCGACTTCTGAATTATCGCCGCCAACGCCATCTGGAAGTGGCCGTCCTCAGGACGAAAGCATGCGTTTGCAGGCTTTGGAAACTTTATCTCCTGACGTAGCTCTTGAAGGTGTTGGTGGATCTCCAAGCCAGGGACAGTCGGAGTTGGTTTCAGAAGCTGATCAGGCAGCCGGAGAACCGGATCGCGGAGAGCTTGGAAAAGCCGATCAGGGTTATGTAGACACATTGCTGTTCTGGAAAGGTGGCGGAGCTGGTTCTGTGGTTGATGGCGATGCTGAAAATCGTCGTCTGAAAACGAACGCGGCTCTGGGCAATGCGCCAACCAAAGGCGCTACGCCAACCAAGAATGCCGGAGAGAAAAAGTTTCTTGGAATTTTCTGATCCAGAGACGCTGAAGACGCGCAGACTGCAAGCCGGACCAGATTACGGGGTCCGGCTTTTTTGTGTCCAGATTGCCAGCTGTTATTTGGCATAATATATATTATGCAATATTAAGGGGAGTGCTACACTGGGTCTGACAGACTTGTTTTCCATGGCCAGCCAATGACCAAACCGCCGTTCCAGTGCTCTTTTGGTGATTTGCTCATCCCTCTTTCATAAAAATGAAAAACCTGCCTTCCGGCATCTTGTCCCCTCTCAACCTGTTGCGTATAAGGACGCACCCAACGGAGAGGTGCCAGAGTGGTCGATTGGGGCGGTCTCGAAAACCGTTGTGCCTTATGGGTACCGTGGGTTCGAATCCCACCTTCTCCGCCAAGCTCAATTTATCCTTATAAAACAACGACTTAACATGGCCGTAACTGCGGTGTTTGTGTTGTGCCGTTACACAGTTAGCGTTACATATCGGGAGATATGGACGACATGCACAACATCTTCCGTCGACCGGGTGCTCAGACGTGGAGTGTCCGCTTTCATGTGCCAAGAGAGAGACAGGCAGACGTAGGCAAGGCGTTCGGTGTTCGAAGCGGAAAGC
>JAAYUA010000051.1 GCA_012517935.1 Acetobacter sp.
CCAGTCCCAGACATTCATGTCGCATTCCGCGATAATGTCGATTTGTCCCAGAGCAAGAAGGCCATAGGCATAGCAGTCGCCTCCCCATGTAATCCGACGGCACGCACGCTTCAGGGAAGACCAGTAAAATCCGGAAGGCGCGGCTTCCAGCATTTCAGGAGAGGTGCAGCTGAGTTCCGCCTGATCGAGTGTCTGTTTCAGGCATGTTTCCGCGGGGACGGTGATGGAGTCCCGGTTTCCCGAACGGAACAGCGTTTGACGTCCGGCAACGCCGATCCACCTCTCGCCACTGATCGGCTGATCGATGATGCCTATGACGGGAATGCCGTTATGCATCAGGGAAATCAGGGTTCCGAACAATGGGCGTCCCGTGATGAAGGAGCGGGTGCCGTCCACAGGATCCAGTGCCCAGCAGAAAGGAGAGCCGTTATTGTGGTGGCCAAACTCCTCTCCCAGAACGCCATGATCGGGGTGCAGCTCTTCCAGCAGCGCCCGCATGACGCGCTCGGCGCCCCGATCAGCTATGGTGACCGGGCTTGCATCGGATTTGTCGCCAACAGTTGCCCCTGAACGAAACAGGGGGCGAATGACGCTTCCAGCGACGTCAGCAAGGATGAGCGCCGTTTTCAGATAGATATCCAGATCGGTCTGTTTCATGGCTGGGCCTTGGGTGTCTGTGCGGCAAGCGTTTTGAGCCATGCGATGATATCGTCGCGATCACTTTGGGAAGACACGCCGGGGAACATCATTTTTGTCCCGGGAGCAACCTGCCCGGGGTCTTTCAGCCAGGCATCCAGCTGATCCGGTGTCCATGATCCCTTCACGCCCTTGATCGCATCCGAATAGGTGTATCCCGTGAATGCGGCGATCTGACGACCAAAAATGTCATGCAATGGTGGGCCGACAATGGCTGGTCCATCGGGATCGAAGCTGTGACACATGGCGCATTGCTGCTGTCCCAGTGCGGCACCATGTTCCGCATTTCCGGCAGGTGGCGGCGGTGAGACATCATGTGTCTTTTCCGTCTGAGGTGCCTTTGTCGAATCCGGAGTCGTCGCGTCGAGTGTCAGGAGCCATGCGATGATGCGCGCGCGTGTATTTTCATCACTGACGCCGGGGAACATCATGCGTGTGCCGGGAGCGAATTCGGCGGGATTGGTCAGCCATGCTGACAGAGTGTCTTTCGTCCAGCGTTCGCCCTTATGCGCGGTTAACGCATCGGAATAGCTGTAGCCATTTTTGCTGGCGATGTGGCGTGCGCCAACGCCCCACAGAGAGGGGCCGACGGTGTCGGGGCTGTCTGCGGTGAAAGTGTGGCACATGGCGCACTGCATGGAGGCGATTTTTGCGCCTTCCTGAGCGAGGTCTGCTGGTGGTGTTTCCTGCTTTACCGGGGCTGTGGACGGCTTGCTCTCCGGATGGGGAATGGTGACAGCCGGATGGAGAGGGGCTGTGTCAGGAACGAGGAAAGAGCCAGCTTCCCAGCAGAGCAGTCCGGCTCCGGCCGTAAGAGCGATGGCTACGGCAATGCGATTCAGTGAGGTGAAGTCCATACCAGTCCGGCCAGAGAAACAGATGAAACATGATTGCGCGTGAGCAAACAGCGCTGGAGGTTAAGATAACTGACAAAAAACAATCAGGAAACAGACCGGGAGAGGAATGAACGCCGTAGAGGTTTTTTCATGTCCAGAGAAAGCGGAATTTAGATATGCTCTGCTCCTGTGACAGTGACGATGCTGTGGTGTTGCGTGCAGAGGGTCTCTTTCATAGAATAGCCAACCCCATTTGCGTGGAGCTGCCGGTCGGAAGGCCTTGCGCTTTGCCGGATATCAGTGATTGCCGCCTGCACCATGTTCGAGCCTTTGATTATCATTCCTGCCCGCATGGCTTCCACCCGTCTGCCGGGGAAGCCTCTGGCGCAGATTGCCGGGCAGCCGATGATTCTGCATGTCGTGGCGCGTGCTGTGGAATCCCGGGTCGGGCGTGTTGTTGTTGCGGCAGGTGATGAAGAAATTGTTGATACTGTCCGGCAAGCAGGTGTTGAGGTTGTTCTGACGCGTCCGGATCATCCTGCCGGCTCGGATCGGGTTCATGAAGCGCTTCAGATCATCGACCCTCAAGGTCGACATGATGTGGTCATAAATCTGCAGGGCGATCTTCCGCTGGTAGAACCTGCGGATCTGCAACGTGTGCTGGAGCCCCTTGAGGATCCGGATGTCGCCTTGGGCACTCTGGTTGCGGAAGTGACATCAGCGGAAGAAGCGACCTCAAATTCCGTGGTGAAAGTTGCCTGTTCCTTTGCGGATGAAGCAGGAAGCTGTGCCCGGGCATTATATTTTTCCCGCCAGCCGATTCCATGGGGAGCCGGACCGCTTTGGCATCATGTCGGGATTTATGCGTGGCGGCGTGATGCCCTGGCGCGTTTTGTTGCTTTGCCGCCTTCGGCGCTTGAGCAGCGTGAAAGTCTGGAACAGTTGCGCGTTCTGGAAGCGGGGATGACGATTTCCTGCGCCCGGACAGATCGCGCCCCGCATGGTGTTGATACGCTGGCGGATCTGGAATTTGTGCGCCGTATTGTGGAAGGTCGCGTAGTGGGGGAGGCTGTCTGATGAGTATGGATGCAAAGATGGCAGCGGAAGAAAAGATCATAGCCTTTCAGGGGCGGCCGGGTGCTTATTCTGATCTCGCCTGCCGTCAGGCGCGCCCGGGATGGACAACCCTGCCATGTGAAACTTTTGCTGATGCAATTCAGGCAGTGCATGATGGTCGTGCGCAGCAGGCTATGCTGGCGTGCGAGAACAGTCTGGCCGGGCGCGTGCCGGACATTCATGCACTGTTGCCCGATGCGGCGCTGCATATCGTTGGCGAGCATTTCCAGCGTGTTGAACATTGCCTGATGGGTGTTCCCGGCGCGCGGATTGAGGATATCCGCTCCATTCACACACATCCGGTAGCCATGGGGCAGGTGCGCAAACTGATTGCCGAACTTGCTGCGCGGCCTGTGATCGAGTTTGACACGGCTGGTGCCGCTGAACTGGTGGCATCATGGGGGCGGAAAGAAGATGCCGCCATTGCTTCCGAACTTGCAGCCGAGTTGAACGGACTGACGATTCTGCGGCGCAACGTTGAAGATGAAGCCCACAATACGACACGTTTTTATATTACATCGCGTGAGGCATTGCAGCCTGCGGATTCCGAAGCTGATGTGATGACAACGGTGCTGTTCAGGGTCAGAAACGTCCCGGGTGCGCTTTATAAGGTCTTGGGTGGTTTTGCGACGAACGGGATCAATATGACCCGTCTGGAAAGCTATATGCTGGAAGGGTCTTTTGCTGCGACACGTTTCCTTCTCGATGTTGAAGGACGCCCGGAAGATCCGGGATTGAAGCGCGCGTTAGATGAGCTGAGATTTTTCTCCGGGGAATCCCGCATTCTGGGTGTTTATCCAGCCTCTCCTTTCCGAAAACGTGTCCTTGAAAATGAACTTGCTGCCTGACGCAGGCAGGATCTGACTGTTTCAACGATTATATAAAAAGACGAGACATAACATGATGGACGAGATCCGGTTTTCCGGTTCTATCCCAGCCTTGATCACCCCGATGAACCGGGATGGTTCCCTTGATCTGCAAGCCCTGGATCGTCTGGTTGCGTGGCATATTGAGGAAGGCAGCAGCGGGTTGGTGCCTGTGGGAACCACCGGTGAGAGTCCGACGCTTTCACATGAAGAACATCATGCGATTGTCGAGCGGACCATCAAGGCGGCTTCAGGGCGTGTGCCGGTGATCGCCGGCGCAGGATCGAACAGCACCAGTGAAGCTGTCGATCTAGCGCGGCATGCAGAGTCGGCGGGTGCTGATGCCGTTCTTATTGTCGCGCCTTATTATAATAAGCCGACGCAGGAAGGGCTGTATCGTCATTTCGCGACGATTGCCGATGCCATCAAGATTCCGGTCATTCTCTATAATATTCCCGGACGTTCGGTCGTTGAAATTTCGGTTGAGACGATTGCCCGTTTGGCGAAGATTGGAAACATCGTCGGGATCAAGGACGCTACGGCCAATCTTCTGCGCCCATTGCAGGTGCGCAGGGCGATCGGAAATTCATCTTTCATCCAGCTTTCAGGTGAAGATGGAACCGCGGTTTCGTTTCTGGCTGCCGGTGGTGTTGGCTGCATCAGTGTGACAGCCAATGTTGTCCCCCGTCTTTGTGCTGAGATTCAGACTTCGTGGAAGCAGGGGCGGGCTGCTGATGCCATGGCTCAGCAGGACCGTCTTCTCGGTCTGCATGATGCAATGTTCTGTGAGAGCAATCCCGTTCCGGTGAAATATGCCGCGAGTCTTCTGGGTTTGTGTGGTGATACCTGTCGCCTGCCGATGACGCCGCTGAGTGATGCGGGCCGAAAGATAGTGGAGGCGGCGCTGACCGATCTTGGTTTGCTCTCCGGGATGGGCATGGTCTGAGACTATGGCCAAGGAAAAGCGGAAAAGCGGTCTGATTTCGCACGGTATTGCGGCGCAGAATCGAAAGGCACGCTTCAATTACACGATTGAAGAGACCTTTGAAGCTGGCTTGGTTCTGAAAGGGCCTGAAGTCAAAAGCCTTCGCATGGGACGCGCGACGATCGCCGAGGCTCATGCCGGAGAGCGCAATGGAGAGCTCTGGCTTCTGAACAGTTTCATCCCGGAATATCAGGGAGGAGTGCTGTCACGTTTTGATAGTCGAGCCCCTCGTAAATTGCTTCTGCACAAAAAACAGGTGGAACGTCTGCTCGGAGCCATCTCTCGGGATGGCGCCACCATTGTTCCTCTGGATATTCACTTCAATGCCCGAGGTCTTGCGAAAGTCACGTTGGGGTTGGGGCTTGGGCGCAAGAAAGTTGATAAACGTCATGCGATTGCTGACCGTGACTGGCAGCGTGACAAGGCGCGTCTGATCCGGAACAAGGGTAGGGAAGAATAAAGCGAACTATCATTCGGGCTGTTGCTGGGACAGCCGTTATCTGTGTCTGTGTTCGTGATTTCTCATAATAAAAAAGGCCGCTCCGGTTTCCCGGAGCGGCCTTTTTTCAGGTTAGAAACCGAATGGCTCAGTCGAAAGAAAGAGCAGCAGCTTCCGGACCCTTCTGGCCCTGAACAACCTTCACATTGGCTGTCTGGCCTTCTGCCAGCGTGTTAACGCCGGAACGTTCCAGAGCAGATGCGTGAACGAAGATGTCCTTGCCGCCTGATTCTGGTGTGATGAAGCCGAAGCCCTTGGTTGCGTTGTACCACTTCACGATGCCGCGGATTTCCTGCGCATCGGAAAGGTCGGGAGCAGGACGGCCCGGGCGGGGACCAGCAAAGCCACCAGCGCGCGGACCAGCAGAGCGGGGACGCTCTTCCGGCTGGGCTGTGCTTTCGTCCACGCTCAGAACTTCAGCGACCTGACGGCCCTTTGGTCCCTGACCGATGCGAACCGAAAGAGTGGCTCCCGGATCAACGGAGTTGTGTCCTGCCTGTGAAAGCGCATTCGCGTGCAGGAAGACGTCACCGGATCCATCGGCAAGCTCGACAAATCCGAATCCTTTTTCACCGTTGAACCACTTTACGGTGGCATCGATGGCCGGACCTGACGCGATTACCTGGAGCCCACCGCCAGCAGGGCGACGTGGTGCGAAGCCGCCACGATCACCACCGCCAGCATTGTTGTACGGCGATGAGTATGAAGGGCGTTCACCATACACTGGGCCACCCATGAAATCATCATCAAATCCGCCGCGACGGGGTGAGCGGGAATTGCGGTCGGTTCTGTTACTTCTCAAGGGTCTTGATCCCGGTGTCTGACTTGGCGACAGAAGTCGCTGGTGGTGGATGGTAGAAATCCGGAAATACTATCCGGCGGGTGGCAGACTGAATGTAGTCTGGAATCTCCGAAACTTCTCTCCGGGCTGACACTCGCATTCCCGCTTATCATGCTCGAACGGGGACGAACAGATAAAAGCACAGAGTAGCCATCCAATACTACAGGTTTTTTATTTTTCCGGGATGGAAAAGCATGAAAAATCATTAAAGTGCTTGGGCATTGGAAGCGTTGGAGCTGTTTTGTGATCACGCACTCGTGAGGTTGTGGTGGTGGGAGGTCGAGGAATCGCAGAAGCCTGGGGAACAGGATAAAGAAAATTCCCGGTGCTCTTTCCGGAAGCCTGGACCCGAATTATGAAAAATATGAAGAAGATAAGAATCTACTTTTAATGCTATATCGGCCTAATAAGCGATAGGGTTTTGCCGTTCCTGCGAAGGGCTGCGTCAGAATCGTGAAACAGAACGGGATTGCGGGAATGAAGGAAAAGATTCGGGTGGATGTGCGTAAGGCGTTTGCATGCGCGTCTTTTCTGACGGCAGGGATGACCGTAGGACTTGCTTCCGCCAATGCGGAGCCGTTGCAGGATAAAAGATCGATCTGGACCCTGCAGGGCGAAAACGATGCGGTTTCAACGCAAAGTGGCACTTCTGACCGTTACTATACCTCCGGCTTGCGTTTTAACTGGACGTCAGGAACAGACACACTTCCCGGGCCTTTTGCGACCATCAACCGGGCCATTCTCGGGAAAGGCATGCAGCGCATCAGCGTCGGTGTGCAGCAGATGATTTTCACGCCGTCTGATACCCAGACCCCCAATCCATTGCCGACCGACCGTCCTTATGCGGGCGTGCTTCTGGGAACGGTCAATCTGATCAATGACACAAACCTGTCACGTGGCGTTTTTGGAATCCAGTTTGGTGTGATGGGGCCTGCATCCATGGCCCGGCAGGTGCAGAATGGCTTTCATGATCTGATTGGAGATACCGAAAACAAGGGCTGGAAACATCAGTTGGCGAATCAGCCGATTTTCCAGGTGCAGTATGGCCGGACATGGCGTCTTCCCCTTGCAACCATCGGAAGCCGTTCAAGCGGGCTCTCCTTCGATATGCTTCCTGCCGCTTCTGCGATGGTGGGTGATTACAGAATTGCTGGCACTGTTGGGGACACCCTGCGTTTTGGACAGGGTCTGGACAGTGATTTTGGTCTGCCGACGATCAATGGCGGGCCCGTGGCCACGGATGCCTATGTCGCGACAAGACCTTTTGCCTGGTATTTGTTCGGTGGCGTGACTGGCACGGCTGTTGGTTACGACGCAACGCTGGAAGGCAATACCGTTCGTTCGAATTCTCCCCATGTGAACAAAAAATGGGATGTTGGAGAAATTCATGCCGGACTGGCCGTCATGTTCTATGGCTTGAGAGTGTCTTACAGTCAGGTCTGGCAGACGCAGGAATTCTCTACTGCCAAATCAGGGCTTTTCAATTATGGCTCCCTGATGGTTTCGGCAAAGTTCTGAACATTCAGGTGCTGGAAGGACGATCGAAAGGCATTGCGATGGCCGGTCGTCCGATCAGGAACCCCTGAATTTCCTCGCAGTCATGTGCGTCAAGGAAGCCGAGTTGTTCCTCGGTTTCTACGCCTTCAGCACAGCATGTCATGTCCA
>JAAYUA010000052.1 GCA_012517935.1 Acetobacter sp.
GCTGACCATCGCGACAATCTCGCCATTGCGGCAGTCCATCACGACGGCGGAGGCGGATTCGTCACCGATATGTCCGAGAACCGCCTGCTGGAGTCCGGTATCGATTGTCAGCGTGATATCGCTGCCGGGCTGACCTTCGATGCGTTCAAGCTCTGAAACAATGCGGCCGACAGCGTTGACTTCCATGCAAACGGAACCGGCCTTGCCGCGCAGCAATTCATCCTGACTTTGCTCGATTCCGGAGCGTCCGATGCGCATACCTGGAAGAGCCAGCAGGGGCGATTGCTCGGCATCATGTTCATTCGGCGGAGCAACATAACCGACGATATGAGCCAGCAATGGTCCATAGGGATAGGAGCGCGTTGTCCCGACATCAATCAGCACCCCGGGCAGGGATGGTGCGTTGAGTTCGATCCGCGCCATATCGTCCCAGGATAGGAAGTCACGGAGCATGACCGGCACGAATTTGCGTTGATGGCGCATTTCCCGCGCGATGCGTGCCCGATCATGGTCATCCAGGGCAACGATGGAGGAGAAACGCTCTATGGTGCCATCGGGATCGGAAGTATTTTCCGGAAGGAGCAGGGCGCGCCAGTTGGTTTTGTTGGTTGCGACAGCAGTCCCATAGCGGTCGAAGATGTTGCCGCGTGGGGGCGCAAGCAGACGTTTGCTCTCCCTGTTTCTGGTGGCCATCCCCGAATAAAGGTCACCATTACGTATTTGCAGGTCATACAGTTTGCGGCCCAGTATTCCAAAGGCCGCTGTCTGCACCGCCATGACAAGCAGGGCTCTGCGTGTGAACACGCTTCTGCCAGGATCTTTTCGATCCTTCACAGGCATCAGTCGTTTCTGCTCGCGCCGTCGTCGGAATTTCATGTTCCAGACCTGCTTACTCGTGTCCCGGCCCGTGAAGAGCACGATTGACGCGCGTATAGAATACGGCGAGCAGCGGATAGATTCCGACAGCCAGGGCCGCTTCGAAAAATGCGGGCTGTGGCGGGAGAAGGGCAAGCCCGAGAAGGGACGTCAGAAGCAGTTGCAGAAGACAGGTCAGCAGTGCGCTGAAGGAAAAGACGATCCACAGAAACATGAAGCTCAGCCGCATCAGACCGTAACGAAACTGAAGAGTGACGCCATGAAGCAGCAGCAGTGTGAGGGCTGAGATCCCGAGGGGAGCGAAGCCAACCAGATCGAGAATCAGGCCGAGAGCCAGGATTCCTGGCGCAGGCATGATGGCTGGACGCCAGACCGACCAGAAAAAAACCGAGGCGATCACGAAAGAAGGCAGCAGGGAGGTGACTTCCGGCAGTCCGGATGGCGCGGACAGGACCAGAACGATCAGAACGATGATGCCGCCGGGCACGAGTCTTCGCGCCAGAGCATCGAGGCGATGAACGAAGACTGGTCGCCGGGTAAAGCCCGGATCGTGCGGAGCTGATGGATCTGAAAATGCCATTCATGATCCCTCAGCCGTTGCCGGTCATTGAAAAGGGACTTGGTGGCATTCCTGGACGCCGCCGGATCTGGGGGATGCGTCCGGGTGCTTCCGGCGGCTCTGTGTGTGTGGTCGTGAAATTGAAAATCCGCAGGATGCTGATGTGATCGGGGCTGGAAAAGGGCACGACAACAGGTTTGCCCGGCTGAATGTAATGCACGGTTCCAACGGGAAGACCGGCCGGCAGCAAATCGATCTGTCCGCCAGTGACCACACGCTCCCCCTCAATCGGATGATTATCCTGAGCATAGTACATTAGACGTGGTGTTGGCGTCCTGTCTCCTGTCATTATAGCTGATCCGTGACTGGCTTCCAGTGTGACGGGAATTTTGCTTTCAGTATCGTTAATCAGCAGTACACGTGCTGAATGATGGCCCGTTTCCGTGACGCGTCCGATAAATCCGTCGGCCGCCAGAGCAATATTGCCGTCGTGAATTCCGCTGTCTGTGCCTGCACCGATCAGAACGGCATGTCCGTATAGTCCTCCGGCGTCGGCAATGACGCGTCCTGTAACAAATGAGGGCTCGGACTCTGGAATCCAATGGAGATTGGTTTTCAGTGTCTCATTTTCCTGCGCCAGCGAGAGGGCAACGTCATACCATCCGCGCAGTGTCTCGTTTTCTGCCCGGAGGCGTGCGTTTTCTGCGGCAAGCTGCGTTGCTCCACGCAGATCCTTGACGGCGAAGGAAAACTGCATCGCTGGTTCGGCGACAATGCTTCTGACCGGCGTCATGATGTCGGCCAGAAACATCCGTGCGGCCTGAACCAGACGTGGCTCCGCCTGTCCAATCAGAATAATCGCGATTGCAATCAGCAGGTTGAAAGGCAGCACAAGCCTTTCCAGAGCCTGACGGATCTGAATGGAAACTGGCATCAGTGGACGGCGCCTGTTGCATGCATGCGCAGCCCACCCCCGTTAAGGGAGGTTTCGCGAGACAATGGATGTTCCTGGCGGGCCGGATTCATGATGACTCCAGGTTTTCAAAGCCTGTCCGGTTATTAATCATGTCCAAACCGGCACGCAGATTCCATGGGAAATTTACGGCGCAGTTCGATTGAGTGAGATGAAGAAGATCGACGATCAGTACATCGTCGTCAGAACCTCACGCAATCGCTTCATCTCCTCAAGAGCACGACCTGTACCAAGTGCGACGCAGGACAGAGGGTCTTCGCCAACTGTCACGGGCAGGCCAGTCGAACGCCGCAGAAGTTCATCCAGGCGATGCAGCTGTGCCCCACCACCCGTCAGGACGATTCCCTTGTCCACGATATCGGCAGACAATTCCGGAGGAGTGTTTTCAAGGGCGGTATTAACGGCTTCGACGATCTGGCTCACCGGTTCGGCCAGACTCTCGGCGATTTGCGCCTGAGAGACTGTGACTTCACGTGGAACACCATTGATCAGGTCGCGGCCCTTGACCTGCTGGAGGGGGCCATGGTCGTCCGGATCATCGGGCATCATGGCTGAACCAAGTTCCATCTTGATCCGTTCGGCAGAGCTTTCACCGATCAGAAGATTATGTGTGCGCCGGATATAGGAGATGATGGCTTCATCCATCTTGTCTCCGCCGACACGGGCCGAACGGGCATAGACGATGCCGCCAAGAGAAATCACCGCGACTTCGGTCGTGCCGCCACCGATATCCACGATCATGCTGCCGGAAGGCTCTGTGACCGGAAGCCCGGCACCGATCGCGGCGGCCATGGGTTCTTCGATCAGGAAGACGCGGCGGGCGCCAGCGCTTTCCGCGCTTTCCTGAATGGCACGGCGTTCAACAGCGGTCGAACCGGACGGAACGCAGATGATGATCTGGGGACTCGCGAACGCACGGCGGTTATGCACTTTACGGATAAAGTGCTTGATCATTTCTTCCGCGACGTCGAAATCGGCGATCACACCATCACGCAAGGGGCGGATGGCCGTGATATTACCCGGCGTACGTCCAACCATGAGCTTGGCTTCCTCGCCAACGGCGAGGACCTGCTTCTTTCCGCGTGCTTCTGCAATCGCGACGACGGAAGGTTCATTCAGGACGATACCTCGTCCCTTGACGTAAACCAGGGTATTGGCAGTGCCGAGGTCGATGGCCATGTCGGCTGACATGAGACCCAGCAGACGAGAAAACATCCGGGACTCCTGGCGCGGAGGAAGAAGGAAGAGCGATTGGATCGTGCGTTCCGGCTGGCATACATCCAGGACACAGACAGCGCACGGCTTAGCGAGGCGTGAGAAGGCCCGCAAGTGTCGGCAGAGATAAAACTGGTGTAATTGTGTCGTAACGTGAAAGATTCCTGTAAGACTCCTCTGCCTCCGAAAAGCCGCGATTCTGTCTTTTATTCCAAGCAGGATAACAGGATTTCATTGAAACCGCGGGCGTACAGTAACGTTCATCCGGGTATGGTGAGGTTCTGCCATTAATTTATGGATAATTTACTGTCCGGGTTATGAATGGCCCTGCCAGTGAATAAGAGCATAAGGAAGTTTGGGATGGAAAAAGCATCTCGTATTGCCTCTGGAGCAAAAAATCGTCGGATGAACCGTCGCTATATGACTGTGGCAGGATTTGTTGGCATTCTTCTTCTGTCGGGATGTGGCGATCCGTACAGCCCGGGCGCACGTGCTGGTAGCGGGGCGTTGATTGGTGGCGGTGGTGGTGCCGCCATCGGCGCTCTGGCTGGTGGAGGCAAAGGCGCTGCGATTGGTGCGCTGGCTGGGGCAGGTACGGGCGCTGCCATTGGCGCTGCGACGACTCCCAACCGTCCTTCCCGTCGTGGATATAATCAGGGTTACTGACAGGTTTTATGCAGCCATAACGTCAGGTTTCCCACCGCACGGAAATTTTTCTTAAGAGATTATGGAAATGATGAAGCAGGATAGAGTGCTGAGTGTAGCGAAACGGACTGGTGTCGTCGCCATGGTGCTGATGACGCTGACAGCCTGTTCAAATCCTTATAGCCCTGGCGACAGGGCATTGGGTGGCGGACTTCTGGGTGCTGGTGGTGGCGCTGCGATTGGTGCGCTGGCTGGTGGCGGACGTGGCGCTGCTATTGGCGCACTGGCTGGCGGCGCTCTGGGCGCGACGGTTGGTGCGGTTACGACGCCCAATCAGACGAACGCCCAATATCAGGGTGGGGATTACCGTCAGGGTTATGCGCAGCAGCCGGGATATTACCCGCAGCAGAATCCTTATCAGCAGCCTTCCTACCCTCAAGGGCAATATTATCGCTGATTTCTTCCTGCCGTGCAGACATGCCGTGGCGTTGTGACTGCGTCTTGATCGAAGGGTAAACAGCCGGTCAGTTTTGTCATCTGGCTGTTCCCTGCGGGAGTTCTTGCGTTCACGGGCCTTTTCCTGTAGGCAGCGCGCTCCGTGACGGCACCCCTGGAGGCCGTCAGGTCAATAAGATTCAGGAGCTGAATGTGACGAAATTTGTGACAATCGAAGCTTCTTCGCGCGCGAAGGCTGGTAAGGGGGCAGCGCGTGCGACGAGGCGTGCCGGTCTGGTTCCGGCTGTTGTTTATGGCGCGAAGACCGAACCCACACTGGTTGCGATTGATCCGCGCATCATCATGCGTGAGCTGCATCATGCCGGCTGGCGTTCGCGTATTTATGAAGTGAAGTTCGACGGTAAGGTCGAGCGCGGTCTGATGCGCGACATTCAGTTCCACCCGGTGACCGATGCACCGATTCATGTCGATTTCCAGCGTCTGGCTGCTGGCGAGCGCGTGCATGTCGAAATCGCCGTTCACATCGAAGGCGAAGCTCCCGGCGTGAAGCGCGGTGGCGTGCTGAACATCGTTCGTCACACGATTGAAGTCTATGCTGATCCGGAGAACATTCCAGAGTCGTTCACGGCAGACGTGTCGGCGCTGGATATTCATGACAACGTGCGTTGGGAAGATCTGAAGGGCACAGAGGGCGTAACGCCTGTGCTGCAGCTTCCGAACTTTGTGGTCGCAACTGTTGCGGCTCCGACTGTTTCTGATGAAGCTGAAGCAACTGCTTAAGCCTGATTCGATCCTGATGGTGGTTCCTGTTCTTTAAGGACGGGAGCCATTCGGGAGATTTGAAGACGATGCATACCGCCATGCAGCTCTGGGCTGGTCTTGGGAATCCTGAGCCATCCATGAGCCGTCAGAGGCACAATATCGGTTTTATGGCAGTTGATGCCATTGCCCGCCGCCACGGTTTCCAGCCGTGGCGCACGCGTTTCCGGGGGATGACTTCGGAAGGGCGGATCGGCAATGTGAAAATCCTGCTTCTCAAGCCGATGACCTATATGAACCTATCCGGTGAAAGCATTCGCGAAGCGAGCGGATTTTATAAAATTCCGCCCTCAGACGTGACTGTGTTTCATGACGAACTGGATCTTGCTCCGGGCAAAGTCCGTGTGAAAACAGGCGGGGGAGCCGCCGGGCATAATGGTTTGCGCTCCACGGACAGGATGTTGGGCACACAGGATTATCAGCGTGTAAGGCTGGGGATCGGTCATCCTGGCGTAAAAGAGCGCGTTCATGGGTGGGTGCTTGGCGACTTTTCCAAAGACGAACAGTCCGGCCTTGAAAGATTGCTGGATGCCGTAGCTGATGCGGCGCCGCTTTTGGCGGGCGGACAGACTGCTGAATTTATGACGAAAATTGCGTTGCTGGCCGGGGAGAAGACCTGATGGGCTTTAATTGTGGCATTGTCGGACTGCCAAATGTCGGCAAGTCTACGCTGTTCAATGCATTGACGGCGACTGCGGCTGCACAGGCGGCCAATTATCCGTTCTGCACCATTGAGCCCAATGTCGGTCGTGTTGCTGTGCCGGATGCTCGGCTCTATGAGCTGGCCGAGGTCGGAAAATCGCAGAAGATTGTGCCGACCACGCTCGAATTCGTTGATATTGCCGGTCTGGTGCGTGGGGCTTCCCGCGGAGAAGGGCTTGGGAACCAGTTCCTTGCGAATATTCGCGAAGTAGATGCGATCATCTATGTTCTGCGCTGCTTTGAAGATGACGACATTACGCATGTTGAAGGTAGTGTCGATCCGGTGCGTGATGCGGAGATCATCGAAACCGAGTTGATGCTTGCCGATCTTGAATCTCTGGAAAAGCGCATAGTGTCGCTTCAGAAAAAGGCACGCGGCAATGATCGTGAAGCTGCCGCTCAGGTCGAGTTGATGGAGCCATTGATCGCTGCATTGCGTGAAGGCCGCCCTGCACGTAGCGCGGTTCCGGCGGGACAGGAGTTTGCAGCTTCTCGCTTGCAGCTCATGACGACGAAACCTGC
This sequence comes from Acetobacter sp., assembly GCA_012517935.1. GTDB lineage: Bacteria > Pseudomonadota > Alphaproteobacteria > Acetobacterales > Acetobacteraceae > Acetobacter. The sequence goes on from JAAYUA010000052.1 coordinate 6,768, forward strand.
TCTGTATGTCTGCAATGTTGAAGAGGCCAGTGCTGCGACCGGGAATGAATTTTCCCGGGCTGTTGCAAAGCGTGCGGAAGAGATCGGGGCGGCTGCGGTTGTGGTTTCGGCTGCGATTGAAGCCGAGGTCAGCCAGCTTCCTGCTGAAGACCAGAAAGAATTTCTGGAAGGGCTGGGGCTTTCTGATAGTGGTCTGGACCGTGTGATTGCAGCCGGTTATCGTTTGCTCGGCCTGAAAACATATTTCACAATCGGGCCGAAGGAAGCGCGCGCCTGGACGATTACTGAAGGCACGAAGGCTCCGCAGGCTGCTGCGGTTATTCACAATGATTTCGAACGGGGCTTTATCGCCTGCGAAACCATCGCGTATGATGATTATGTGAAATACAACGGAGAGGCTGGTGCAAAAGAGGCTGGCCGCCTGCGTATTGAAGGGCGTGATTACGTTGTGAAGGACGGCGATGTGTTGCTGTTCCGCTTCAACGTCTGATTTGCCTTTGTGGCATATGGTCCAAAGGGGGCCGGCTTCCCTGGGAAGGGATGTTGTGGAAAGGGCAGGATAGAAGAGATGAGCGCCAGCATTGAGGCGGATCAGATGGTAACGGCAGCCATTCCCGGTATGGCGCGCGCTGCGCGTCTCGCCGCACGGGATCTGGCGCAAAGCCCATCTGCCACGCGTGATCGGGCGCTTTGGGCTGCGGCTGCGGCCTTGCGGGATCGTCAGGAAGAGATTCTTTCGGCGAATGCCCGTGATCTTGAAGCCTTTTCCGGCTCTCCAGCTTTTCGTGACCGCCTGTTGCTGACACCCCAGCGGGTGGAAGCCATGGCTGTCGGGCTTGAGAATATTGCCGATCTGCCTGATCCGGTTGGTCGTATTCTGGAGGAATGGACGCGTCCGAACGGTCTGAAGATCCGCCGTGTTGCAACGCCGGTTGGCGTGATTGGCGTGATCTATGAAAGCCGTCCGAATGTTGGCGCCGATGCGGCTGGTCTGGCGATCAAGTCAGGGAATGCCGTCATTCTCCGTGGTGGTTCGGACAGCATCCATACGGCCCGTGTCATCAATGAAGCGATGACAGCGGGGCTTCGGGCAGCTGGTTTGCCGGAAGTGTGCGTGCAGATGGCTCCGGACGAGGATCGTGCCCATGTTGCGGACATGCTGGCTGCGGCAGGGCTGATTGATCTTCTGATTCCCAGAGGCGGCAAGTCTCTTGTCGAGCGCGTTCAGCGCGAGGCGCGGGTGCCGGTTCTGGCGCATGCCGAAGGGCTGTGTCACACCTATATTCACGCTGCGGCAGATCCGCAGATGGCGCGTCGGATCATTCAGAATGCGAAGCTGCGTCGTCCGGGAATATGCGGTGCTACAGAGACTTTGCTGATTGATGAAGCAATTGCGCCCTCGCTCTTACCTCAGATTGTCGATGATTTGCGGGAAGTTGGGTGTGATTTCCGTGCAGATCAGCGGGCGAGAGAGATTGTTCCCGATCTGAAAGCTGCGGTCGAGGCAGATTTCGCCACCGAGTGGCTGGACGCTGTATTGTCGATCGCTGTGGTTGACGGTGTGGACAGTGCTTTGGACCATATCGTGAAATTCGGCAGCGCCCATACGGAAGCGATTGTGACATCGGATGAGATGGTCGCGACGCGCTTTCTGAATGGGACTGAAAGTGCGGTTGTGATGTGGAATGCATCCACCCAGTTCTGCGATGGCGGAGAATTCGGTTTCGGTGCCGAAATCGGGATCGCGACCGGGCGTTTCCACGCGCGTGGTCCGGTTGGCCTCGAACAGTTGACGACTTTCCGTTATGAGGTCATCGGCACAGGTCAGATTCGTCCCTGAAACGGATGGTGTGTGATCTGGTGCCAGTTGCGGGGGATGGCCGCAGGATGCGTATCGGGCTTCTGGGAGGTTCGTTTAATCCGCCTCATGCGGGTCATCTCGGGATTGCCTTGCGCGCTCTTCATGCCTTGCAACTCGATCAGGTCTGGTTGCTGGTTTCTCCCGGCAACCCTTTGAAGATCGGCCGTGATATGGCGCCTTTTTCAGAGAGATTGCAGTTGGCATCAGAATTGTCGGATAATCCGAGGATACTGGCGACAGCGATAGAGAAACGTCTTGGCACGCGCTATGCTGTTGACACGGTTCGTCAACTGCGTCGTCGTTTTCCGCGAGTTCACTTCGTGTGGCTGATGGGAACAGATGTGTTTGCAGAGCTTCCCCGCTGGCGAAGCTGGAAAACGTTTGTGCATCTGTTGCCGATTGCTGTTGTGCCGAGACCGGGAAGCGTGGCATCGGCACTTCATGGTGCCTCGGCATCGTTTTTACGCCGCTTTCGTTTGCCTCCCTCGCGGGTTGTGACGTTGGCGGATCAGGTTCCCCCGGCATGGGCTTTTCTTCCCGGCCGGCAGAACGATATATCGGCCACGCGGCTCAGGCTGGCGCGGGGACGCGCGTTCTGATTTGTTGATTTATAATATGATCCGGCGTCGCCCTGCGGCACGGTATGACAGTTTCACAGGAGAGACCACCATCGCCAGGAAGCCACCCACAGAGACGGAATCGAAGCGTCGTCCGGCCACGCGGGCAGGAGCTGCGGCGTCTCCGCGGACATCTGTGACTTCACAGGATGTCAAACTTTCAGCCGCGGCCAGTGTTCCCGGCTCGCCTCGCAAGAAGGCCACGGTCGCAGGTCCGCAGCCCGAGGTCAAGAAACGTCCGCATGCCCCAGCGGAGCGGCTTGAGCAATATCTGAAGGTCATCACCGAGAGCATTGATGATGACAAGGGTGAAGATATTGTTGTGATCGACCTGACGGGACGTGCGTCTTTCGCAGACAGGATGGTCATTGCCACTGGTCTGGCTGATCGTCAGATTTCGGCAATGGCGCAGCATCTGGATCGTCGCCTTAACGATGCCGGTTTGAAACGTGTCACGATTGAAGGTGCGAATGGAACCGACTGGGTTCTGATCGACGCGGGTGACATCGTGATTCACCTCTTCAAGGCTGAAGCACGCGAGCTTTATGGGCTTGAGCGCATGTGGGGCGTTGAACTGGATGAAACAGGTGACGGTCCGGTTACTACGCTCTGACATGAGACGGACTGTCTGAAACATGCGTCTGGTTGCCATCGGACGCATGAAAGATATGGCGGAGAAAGCGCTTATGGAGCGCTATCTGCGTCGTCTTTCCCCGCCTTTACAGATTACGGAACTCCCTGATGGGCGAGGCTCATCGTTGGAGGTGAAGCGCCGGGAGGGAGAAGCCCTGTTGAAGGCGCTGCCCGATCGTGCATTCGTGGTCGTTCTCGATATGAGCGGCCGGGCCGTGACGAGCGATGTGTTCGCTGCGAATCTTGCATCATGGGAGGAAAGCGGGCGTGAAGTCTGTTTTCTGATTGGCGGCGCCGAAGGCCTTGATGCAACGGTCATGGCGCGGGCTGATGCCGTTCTGGGCTTTGGCGTCCTGACATGGCCCCATATGCTGGTTCGGATCATGCTGACGGAACAGATATATCGAGCCCGTTCGATTCTGGCTGGTCATCCCTATCATCGTTCAGGGCGGCCATAGGTTTTGCATGATGACCGCCTGTTCTGGCGGTTTAGGATTTCAGTCGTTTCTGGAAACGGCTCTGCAAAGCAGCGTGGAAATCAGGCAATCCTGACAGGTCGAGGCGCCGGTCGATTTTCCCCGGAGCGTCTGGGTGTCAGGAGAATCGTTTCCTTAAGAAGATTATTTCTTCCGGGAGTGATGGTGCTTATGGTGCTTCGCTGTGGGAAGTCTGTAATTCTGTTCAATCGTTCCGACGGTTTCAGGCGCCTGAGCAACCTGTGCCAAACCTGTATCCTGCTCAGCACTCGCCATCATGACCTGAGATCTGTCATCACTGCGCGGATAGATGAAGCCATACAGAGGATAGATTGAACCGAAACGATCTCCACCCTGATCTGTGGCCACGCGGACACTGGACCAGTCATTGTTCGGTGAAACATCGATAATGCGGGTATTACGGCTGATGCCGTTCTGCGCCCAATGTGACTGATCGACAACGACTGTGCGCTCATCAATCACGCGCTTCACGAGTGCTACATGACCATAATACATGCGGCGGATCGGTCGGAAATTCATGACACTGCCAACTTCTGGCGTGCCGCCACGGGCATATACGCCCCGTGCATTATACCACCAGTCGCGTGCATTGCCGCGCAGATGAACCTGCGAAGCAGCCTGCACGAACGTAACGCACTGGATCACATTGCCATAGTGCTGGTGATGTGACTTGTAATGCACTGCGTGGAACTGATGGCTGGAATGGTGAATTGCAGCTTTACGAGTGTTCAGATGGTGATGCACACTCTTTGCAGAAGCATTGGAATATGAAGAAACGAAAGAAATCGCGCAGGTAAAGGCAGCTACTCCGAGACGCAACAGCTTCTTCTGCCCTGACAACATTTCGTTTTCTATCCTAAGTCATGTGTCTGTCCTTCATCCCTACATTTGCAAGGCAGGGATGACAAGCGTGCGAGGCAGAGAAAAATCCTCCGATATGAGTGTTTGTTGATATCGGCGTTGTCGTATGAGTAAAAATAGGAATTTGTTCCTATATTTTGATAAAAATTATAGATTCCGCAAGGATTTGCTCGGAGTGGCAGTGGCTGGAGATGTAAAGGGGCAGTCGAAAGATTCGTGTGAATTGTGGCGTGTCTGCCACAAAGCCCGGCAGGAAGTCGTGGCGTGCTTCCTGCCGTCAGCGGACTGATTTCCAGTCCGCTTGGGAAGCTTATTTTGTGGTTGTAACCATGATTTCGACCAGAACGCGCGGATCAGCCATTTCGGCCTGAACGCAGGCGCGTGCCGGAGCCTGACCCTCTGGCAGCCATGCGCTCCAGATCTTGTTCATGGCATCACGGTCCTTGATGTCCTTCAGCCAGATCTGGGCCTGAAGGATGCGGGTATTGTCTGTGCCATGGAGTTCAAGAATGGCGTCGAGCTGGGACAGAACGCTTTTGGTCTGCTCCGTGATGTCCTGATCCAGATCGCTGGCGACGACACCCTGTGTGAAAATGAAACCATGATATTCGACGGCTTTGGAAAGAATGGCGTTGGGTTCGGTGCGTAAAATGCGGCTCATGAACATGTCTCCATAACAGCAGTCCGGGTGGACTGACGTGTTCTACTCTCAGGGAGAGCTTGTCGAGGTCAACTGTCCGCAGGAAGATGTCAGAGTGTTCTGAAGAGTTCCAGACGATCCGGCGTATCGAAATCCGTCAGGACTTCGGGACCAGCCTGAATCTGGCTATGTCGCAGATCATGCCGTTTGAGCAGATCACGAGCGCCTTTATCGCCATTTAATGTCATCAAAGCTGGAAACAGGGTGCGATCCCAGAGAACGGGATTGCCTTTCTGTCCGTTGCAGAAGGGCGTGACGCTGTCAGCGTGTTCAAGAGCATGCCGCTCAATCATCTGGTCCATGATTTCCGCTGTAACAAGTGGCATATCGGCCAGAACGACCAGAAGGCAGCTCACTGGCAGAGGAGTCGCGTGAAAAACGCCCAGTCGCAGGGAAGCGGAAAGGCTTCTTTGCTCGTGTGGTGCGTGCACGATTGAGAAGCGGTGATTTCTGAAGGGGAGCAGAAGCGCTTTCAGTTCCGGAGTCTCTGGTGTGTTTTCTGGTCCGAGAATGACAATGATCTGTCCGGCCTGACTTTTCATGACTTCCCGAACGGTGCGGAGCAGCATGGGGCATCCCTCATGGTCCTGAGCCAGAAGTTTATGAAATGGAGCGGTGCGGCTTGATGTTCCGGCGGCCAGAATAACGGCGGCGGCTGTCATGGGGATGTGGTCCAGCCCGGTTTTTCAGCGAGCGGCGCGTGACGGCGCACGGCAATCAGATCAGCCATGATGGAAAGGGCGATTTCCTCAGCTCCTACGCCACCGATGGCGAGTCCGACCGGTCCGCGCAGGCGTTGTAGGTTTTCGGGGGTTATGCCGCTTTCCTGCAAACGGAGCAGTCTGCTGCCTTGCGTTGTGCGGGACCCCAGGGCGCCAACATAAAAAGCCGGACTCTTCAGGGCGGCAATAAGGGCAGGATCATCGAAACGGAGATCATGTGTCAGAGTGACGACAGCGGTGGAGTCGTCGAGTCCGCAATGTTCCATGGCTTCGTCCGGCCATTCGGTCATGAGTGTTTCGCCAGGGAAGCGCTCTGGCGTTGCGAGGCTGCTGCGCGGGTCGATGATAATGGTTTCAAAACCTGTCAGTCGCGCCATCGGCGCCAGAATCTGTGCGATATGCACGGCACCGACAATCAACAGACGTGGCGGTGGAGTGATGGGTTGCAGGAAATAGCGTTCTGTTGTCTGCGCTTTTTCATCCAGTAGAATCTGCGCGGCAGTTTCGCGCAAAACATCCGGGCAGGTTTGGAGCGTCGCGTCGCTCAGGATATGTTCGCTGCCATCATATGACCGGATCAAGATCCCACGTTGCCGCCGTTCCTGCATGGTCAGGATGTGTTCCAGAATTGAAAAGGGCAGAGTGCCGTGTGGGCAGGATGGGGTCTTTACGGCTTCGACCAGCACCTCCAGCTTGCCACCACAGGCCAGACCGGTTTCCCACGCCATGCCGTTGCTGATGCCGTAATTCAGTCGCGTTGTGCCGGTCCCGCTTTGCATGAGGCTGCTGGCGGCCTGAATGACATCGGCTTCGACGCAGCCGCCACTGACAGACCCTTCGACTCGACCGTCTGAAGAGATGGCCATGAAACTGCCAGCCGGACGGGGTGCGCTGCCCCATGTCCCTGTGACCGTGGCGACAGCGGCGTTCGATCCATTCAGGCACCATTCCAGAGCATGCGTCAGGGAGCCGGGCAGGGAACTGAAGGAGCGAGGTGCAGTCATCCGGGTTTCCTGTCTGTTTCGTTCCTATTGTATTGTGTTGACATTTAACCTGTGTCGGGTGGTCTTGTAAGTGGCGTGAAAGCAGTGCGCATATTGTGAAACTGCTTCACCGATGCTCGCGAAAGCGATGTGTGTGCCAAATTACGGAAGGCAGAAAAATGTCAGCTCAAGATGGGGAAGTCATTTACGTTGTTGCCGATGGTGGTCATGCGCGGCTGCTCAGGCATGAAGCTCATGGGCTGGTGGCGTTTGAAACTCTTGAGGCCAGCAAGCTCTCGCCGCCTCCCGGTGTTATGCCGCGTGGAGCTACGCCTGCGGATCGTGCCAAGGACGGATTTGCGCGTGGAGTTGCAGATCGCCTGAATGATCTGAGTTCACATCATCATCCATTGCAGGGTTTTGTGCTTGCTGCTCCCGCGACAGCGTTGCATGAAATTCGTGAGCATTTAAGCAAGGCTGCGGCGGGAAAAATCATCAAGACTTTCACGAAGGATCTGGTCGGTATTCCGGATCATGAACTTCTGGAACATTTCGATGTGCCTGCGACGGGCTGGAATGTAACGCCGTAAAACCGGCATCAGAGTATGTAATTTTGTCGCCGGTCAGTGCCATATCTGATCGGTGACGTGGCATTTGGAGTGACGATGTCCGGGAAACAGCCGCCTCAATATGATATGCTGACGGTCGGACCGTTTCGTCAGCACACCTCCCTTCTCTGGAGGCCGGAAACAGGGTGCGGGGTCATTTTTGATCCGGGCGGAGAAACGGATCGTCTTCTTGGCATCATTGACGGATATGGTCTGACAATCGAGGCGATTGTTTTGACGCATGGTCATCTGGATCATGTGGGCGGCGCTGCTGAAATGCAGGAGCGTCTGACGGCGCGACAGGGTGGGGTTCATGTGCCTGTTATTGGCCCGGACCCTCGTGACGCGTTCCTGATGTCGTCGGTGGAGGAGAGTGCTGCCCATTTCGGAGTGTCTGGTCTGCGGAATATCAAAGCCGACCGTGATACTTCGGATGGTGAAGTGGTTAATGTTGCGGGCATGGAGCTGCACGTGCGTCACGTGCCCGGACATACGCCGGGGCATGTTGTCTATTTCTGTCCGGAAGCTGAGGTTGTTTTTGCGGGCGACACATTGTTCCGGGGCACGGTGGGGCGAACAGATTTTCCTTATGGAGATGGGCCGCTTCTGAGTCGCATGATCCGGGAGCGCATCCTTCCGATGGGCGATAAGGTGGTGGTCATTCCGGGTCATGGTTTGCCGACAAACATCGGAGAAGAACGTCGGAACAATCCCTTTCTTCAGTGAAAGGGAGAAGTTGTAAGGCGGCAGGAAATTCGATTTTGCTGTGGTCCGGTGCTATGCGACAGCACCTGTGAATGATCATGGATTGGCCTGAGCCGATGAGAGTGGCAGACTGATGCAGATGAAGTATTTTTTTCTGAGAGGCATTGCCTCGTTGGGTCTGTTGGCTGGCGTGGTGTCAGCAGTCGATGCTCATGCGGGGGTGCCTGAAGAAACGGGTGAACCGGTGCAGGCGCAGCCCGAACTTCCACGGGAACCTCTTTCCATTCTTTCGGCAGATGGGAAGAAGCACAGCTTCTCCGTTGAGATGGCCAAGACCCCCCGTCAGCAGCAGGTGGGGGAAATGTTCCGGACAAATCTTCCGGAAGATCGTGGGATGCTGTTCGTATGGGCCTATCCGCAGCAGAGCGACATGTGGATGGAAAATACCCTTATTCCGCTTGATATCGTTTTCATCGGAGCTGACCATAAGATTCAGGCCATTGCCGAAAATGCGGTGCCGCGTTCTCTGGCCCATATCAGCAGTCACGGCCCTGTTGTCGCGACGCTTGAGCTGGCGGGTGGTGTGACGCAGAAGTTGGGGATATCTGTGGGTGATACTGTTGAGACGGCGAGTTTGCCAAAGCCGCCGTCAAAGCCCTGAGATAGAGTGATGTTTCTGGCGGGTTGTCCGCCAGATCATTCCGGTCTGATGGCCGGTTTAATGGATTGAAAAGACTGACATGACCGTCCTGGTGACAGGTGTTGCCGGATTTATCGGTGCCCGAATTGCTTCTTTCCTTCTCGAGCAGGGAGAAGAGGTCATCGGGGTTGATAATCTGAACGATTATTATTCTCCGAAACTGAAACAGGCGCGGCTGGCTTTACTTGAAAAAAGCACCGGGTTTCGTTTTTTCAGGCTTGATATAGCCACGGAAGGCGCTCTCCCGGAGGCTTTGTCCCAATATGCAGGTCGAATTACCCATGTGTTGCATTTTGCTGCGCAGGCGGGGGTTCGCTATTCCATGGATGCCCCGTCAGCTTTTGTTCGCTCGAATGTCGCCGGACATGTGGCGGTTCTGGAGTTTGCCCGCCATCTGCCGAAGCTGGAGCATGTCGTTTATGCTTCATCTTCGTCTGTGTATGGTCGCAATACGACGATGCCGTTCCGGGAAACAGATCGTGTCGATTTGCCCGGGTCATTCTATGCCGCGACGAAGCGGATGGGTGAACTGACGTCGGAGTCTTACAATCATCTTTATGGGCTGCCTCTGACCGGGCTGCGTCTGTTCACGGTTTACGGACCGTGGGGACGGCCTGATATGGCCTGCTTCAAGTTCGCGGAAGCCATTTTCCGTGGAGAACCGGTCTCCTTGTATTCCGGCGATGGTCTCGCTCGGGATTTCACATATGTGGACGATGTTGTTGAAGCGGTTCTTCGGGTGATGGGGAAGCCACCCGAATCCGGTGCGCGGATTCTGAACATTGGCAACAACTCTCCGGTTCTGGTGCGGACATTGATTTCCCTTCTGGGGGAAAAGCTTGGGAAAGAGCCGAAGATCGCGCTTTCCAATCGGCCGGCTGCGGATGTTGTCGCGACCTGGGCTTCTGTTGAGGCGATCCGGGATTTGACCGGATGGATTCCTGAGACTGATCTGGAGTCTGGTCTGGAGCAGTTTGTCCGCTGGTTTAAGCGCTGGATGGCGGCTTAGAGTTTTTGGCGGTTTTCTGTGTTTTATTTAGATTTTTTGTTTTTTTATCTTTGATGCGTTGACAGTGTTTTATGGTTCCCTTAGAAGCCGCTTCACCGAACGAGGCGGCGACGCTGAGTTTCGGAAAAAACGGTTCTTTGACAATTGTATAGA
>JAAYUA010000053.1 GCA_012517935.1 Acetobacter sp.
ACATTTCCCCCTCCATCCAGCCCGGCCACCCCACCAGCAGCCCCGACCCTTGACGCCGCCACCAGCTTGTCTGGCAGGCTGACCACCCCTGTCTGGACCGTTGTGCCAATCATCGCGATGGCAGCATCTGGCGCCATGGAGACAGAGCCCGTGCCAGATGGAGGCGATGCATATCCCCACCCCTGATTATCCAGCGATACTGACTGCACGCCCCAGGACAGATTGAGTTTGGGTGGCGTGCACGATGATTTTACTGCTGTCATGGAGACGGGATTGGCCGGGATCGCAGAGGCCTTTCCCGTTCCGCCACTCACGACACTGACCGTAGAGCCGGACAGGCCGTTGCCATCCGAGACAATGATTTTTGTCCCCGTAGCCCCATAGCTGTAGATTGCCCCGGCCGGGCATCCCGATCCCACCGAAGCCACGCGCGCTGAAACCGCCGTATAAGCCGTCACACTGGCGCCGGCGCGCTCGCCCGACTGATTGCCATCGATCGAGAGTGTGACGGGCAGGTCAGAGGGCGCATAGGCCCCGGGAGCCGTTATGGTCAGCCCCGTTACCATCCCACCATAAATCCCGCGGGACGGGTTGATCCCCCCGGACGGAAACGAGGGCGTCAGATCAGCAGCCATCGCGGGAGACGCAATCATCAGTCCCAGTGTGACCATCAGGAAACGATTCATATCAGCCCTCGGAAATAACAATGGAGCCCGCATTGTTCCATGCCGCTCCGGAAACATGCGGATCTTCTGTGGGTAACGCATTGGTCAGCCGTAGAAGTGATTCCGTCAATGCCTGGATCGTCACCAGTGATCCGGACTCACCCGCGACATCTCCGGTTCCAAGGGACAGCGCCAGAGCATTGAGCCACAATTTCCCGGCAGATGCTTCGGTCGGCAACGTCGCCATCAATGTTGCAAGGGCGTTGTATATTTCTGATGCAACCATATCCGAAACCAGAATACTCTTCGGCTGATATGTGGTTTTCCCGGTTGTTCCGTCCACAACGGGTCGCAGGATGGGAATGAGGTCGCCAGGGACCGTTCCCGTCACCAGCAGTGACGGGTCAGACCATGCCATTCGTGTCATGGGATTATCCTGAAATGAGAGAGTGTGAGCCGGTTGTATCCGGGAAAAACACGTCGCCCGCTGTGAACGCATTCGGGGCGTCCTCTGGGGCAGATGCAGAGATCAGGCTGACGGTCGGGGAGACTGAACACATCACAGCGCGCGTAAAGCTTGCGCTTCCAGCAGTGACAACAGAAACATTCACACGGCTCAAGCCTGCCGCCGTCCATGTGAGCCATGCCGCAGCGATCGTGCCGTTGATGATCGTCTCCCACGCAACGTCCGCCGATCCGCCCGCATCAATGCTGACCTGGGTAATATAGTCATCACCGCACAGCAGCCCGCCGAAATCCACGGCATAATCAGCGCCAGACCCGATGCAGGATGAAGGCCATGATCTGGTCTGGGAGTTTGGCAAGAGAAATCGGCGTTCCGTGCGGCCGCTTGGATTTCTGATATTCAGATAATCCGGCTCGATATCAGAAACAGCGATAACGGTTCGGATGGGTGGCGGTCTGTAGCAGCTTGAGATCACAGGTCACTCCTCAACATTGACCAGTTTCACTGTCTTTTTCTTTCGGGATTTCGACGCACGTTCTTTCGCGATGACATTCTCGCTGGCAGCCGCGTGGCCTTCGACCATGGTGATATAGCCATCCTTCGAGATCATGTGCGATGCGCTATCCACGATGAATGCAATATCATCCACTCCGGGCCTCACATTGGCAAAAATAAAAGGAACCCCTGCTCTCACAAGGGAATTTCCAGAAATCACCACACGAACCTTTGTTGTCTCCATGTAAAGAGAAGCCGCTTTGGAACTGGCTGCCGCCCTTGCCTCCTCTTCATCCGCATAGGGATGAGGCAAGGTATGAACAGCTGTGCCAGATGGAGAACTCTCCTCCTCTACATTAACAAGTTCAGCTTTCTTCCGGCTGTAATGACGCGCCTTGACAGACCCCACATGCTCCCGCGCCGAAAACTCAATGTCGCATGATCCCGGGACGATCATATTCGGCGTTATGACCAGAATATTCATGGCATTTCCGGATGCCGAATAGCCGTTTCCGCGCTTGGAAAGGATCAATGTTCCGTTCTTGATCGAGAAAACAGCGCCATGCCGTGCTGCCAGACGCGTGCAGAAATTCAGGTCACTCTCATTCTGCTGGCCAATCCAGTCATACTGAAATGCGGCGACATCAGAGGAAATCGCTGTCCTCAACCCATGCTCAGAGGCAATTTCCTTCATGATGTTGGAAAGGCTTTTCCCGTCCCAGTGCCTTGTCTTCTGCTGCTTCAGCGTATCCCGCATCGAAGCGGATTTACCATTGATGCTCAGACCATACGGAAGACAATGAACAACCGGGCTTTCAATCGTATATTCCCCGAAATAGGTGAGGCCCGTTTCCTTATATCCAAGCCAGACCTTCATCAGGTCTCCCTTGTTCGGAATCTTTATGAATGGGCTTCCATCATTCAGGTCACATGAAATCGTATCACCATTCGCCCCAGAATTATCCGTTACATTCAGCGAGATCAGGCGATTGGCGAACTCCGACGATATGACCGCGCCATTTACGGTGATTTTCGCATCAGGTGTCATGGCTAATCCCAGAGGCTGATTGTCCCTTCTGCATCGGAACTGTCCGTCTCGATATCAGGGATGATGATGACCGTTCCCGCCGGGAGCGGATCTGCAAGAGATGCCAAGCCCTTATTGGCATCAAGAACAGCCTCGACATACCCCGCAGTTGCACCAAAGATGCGCCATATGATCGCGTCCAGCATGTCACCCTGCTGTGTGGTATATGTTGCACTCATGAGGCTATCCCGCTGGCAAAATAGCGCCGAAGACGAAGGGAATATCCCGTCCGCCGAGGGGAACCGTCGGCGGCAATGTAATCCCGGGAATCATCAACTCCCTCCACGACAAACTGCCCGAAAACCTCACCCGAAAGCGCAATCAGCGTCATGATTGTTCCCGCTCTGGCTGCGGTCCGGATGCTCTCCAGCGTTGTCATGCCTCCAAACGCTTTCGGAAACAGGACACCAGAGATGGTCACATACTCCCCGCCTCCCCCAGTCCACTGGATGGGATTCATCCCGCCGGCGACATTCATTTCAGCCCATCGCGTTTCCGTGCTGCGTTCAAGTCCTGAAAACCCGAAACCTTCGACCTCGAAGACATAATTCCCCAGCGTCATCGGCGTCGATGAAGAACCGACAACGCGGCTGATGAGGCTGGATATGTCCATCACATCATCCCATCAGAAAATGCCGCCCCGTAGAGAGAGTTCGTTTCGAGGCCCAAAGCACGTTTCACCGCCTGCGCGATCTCCATCGGTGACTGGTTTGGCTGTGAATTGATCGTGATATGGAACGCCTGCTGATTGCCCGCACCGGCCCCGGATGCTGCTGATCCCGTCGCGGCAGCGGATCCTCTCGAAGGAGGCGGTGCAAATGTCATTGGAGCCGGTAAATTCGGTGCAAACGCAGGAGGCGGCCCAAAGCTGGCGCCTCTCCAGTCCGCATCAGAACCTCCCCAAAAACCAAGGAAGATCTTCGCTTTATCGTACAGATCCTTCAGCCAGCCGACCAAAGCGGAGATCCTGTCGATCAAACCACTAACCGCACCACCGACGAATGTCCCGATCGTCTCGCCCCATTTTTTCCATGCCTCATCAGTAGTATTGATGGGACCAAGGAGATCGCTCATCCAATGAATGAGAGGCATTAGCCGTTTTGTCGCAGTTGGCCCAAGCGCTTGCATGAAAGCAGAGCCTATACTTTGAAACATGACTGTAAGACCATGCCAATTATTGTAAATTTTTACACCTATTGCGGCTATTCCTGCGAGAATAAGCCCCCCACCCAGTCCCAAGGCAACGACCTTCATTATCCGAAGAGCGGCTGTAACTATTCTTATGGCTACTCCCAACCCCGCAAATGGGCTCAACATAAGCATAACTGCGAGCTTGGCTGCCTTAATTGGATTGAAGAGGGAGATGAGGGTTATTCTGAATAATCCAATGGCAAGCTTCGCCCCAGTTATTGATAATTGTAGCGCTACAAAAGCGAGTCCCAACATCCGCACGCCAGCAGCCTGGGCTGCAAGAGTTCCGCCCTTCATCCAGAGGAACGCATATTTTGCAGCAGCTGCAGCGATACGAACCCCCACCAGAGAAGCCGTCGTCCCAACAACCCCCGCAGTGAACCGAGAATGCGCCTTGATCGCGTCATTCACCGCCCTGAGATATGGCGTGATCCCATTCAATGCATCAGTATATGATGGGAGGAGAGAGTTCCCAAAAGAGCGCTTTGCATTCTCATATTCTATTAAGGCCTTTTTTTCAGAGAATGCCGCTGTTTCAATTTCCTTTAGCCACGAATTCTGGACTGTTCCATTCGCGTTGCGGGCTGCATCTCGTATTTTGATATATTCTTTATAATGTTGAAGCAGTGCGAGAGTAGCCCCCTGCGCCTGTTCATTCTCCAGTAGAAGATTCAGATGTTTCAGCCCTGTGCCGGGATACTTTTTTTCCAGCGTTTTCTGGGTAACATCAAGAAATGCCTCTATGGGGTTCATCCCCTTTTTCATGGCAGTATCCAATCCCTTCATGAGATCTGATCCCATTTCGGCGAATTTATGGACGGTGATAGACGCAGTCCTCTTGCCAAGAAGATCCGTCATATATGCAGCAGTCGTAGACGGATCAGGGTATGCTTTATTAACTACCTGCAAAGCAGAAGTAATATCTGCTAATGCTTGAACACCGGTTGCCCCCATCGCTGAATATTGACCCGCCAATGATGGAATATATTTGGCCATATCTGCCAATTCGAACTTACCCTGCTGTCCTGCTTCCGCTGCGGCATCCATGGCTTTCCCAAGTTCTGAAACTGGTATTTTCAGATTTTCTGTAGCTGCATAAGCAAGGTTCGTAATGTCTGTCATATCAGCGGTCATCGCAGTCGCAACACGTCCGATCTGCGGGAGCAGCTTCACACTCTCCTGCGCTGACATGCCCGCCGCCGCCAGAATCTGAGCCGACTTCGCAATATCGCTCGTAGACTGATTCGTCTGACGCCCAACCTCCTCAAATTGTTCGCCAAGAGACGCAAGAGAATCCCTTGAAAGATCTCCAACCTTGGCAATATCTGTCATCTGACTCTGAAACTCGATCGCCGCCCGAACTGGAGCTGAAATGGCATTCTTCAGCACAAATCCAGCCACAGTAGCATCGAACATGCTGCTCCTTGCCGCTTGTAGCGCTGCATTTGTTTTTCTTTGCGATTCACTGATCCGCAGTAACGCAGACGATACGGCTCGAGCAGGGGCGGTAACCTGATCGATCAGGCTAACAATAAGTGATGAAGTAACAATTCCCATAATACGCCCTATAATCTGACCAGAGAAAACTAACACCATACCTCTTAAATCCGCTCCATCGTGGCGCGGTCTGAGGCTATCCGGCGTCTGACTGCAGCATCCCTCTCCCGTACCTGCAGGATCAGCCATGTGGATTTGTGACTTTCTTTGAAAATTAACTACATGTAATATACTACAGGGACCAATCCGGAGATGGTAATGATAAAGAAAATATTTAAATATCTTCTGATAGGGGTTTTTGGATTATTTTGTTTAGGAGCAGTTCTTTCTATAATTGATCCAGATAGCAAAAAAAATTCTGAGGCAAAGGAAGTTGCAACAAATACAGAACAAGATATGATCTTGGATTCTCCTAAGCAGAAAGAAAAATCTGAAATTGCGGAAGATAATAGTGACGCGTCCAGCTCTGAGAAAAGCAGTTTAACGTTCACTCAAAAAAATGCCGTTAGATCAGCCAGAAACTATTTAAGTTTGTCTGGTTTTTCACGCTCTGGCTTAATTGAGCAATTATCATCTGATGCGGGAGACGGATACTCTGTAAATGACGCAACCATTGCAGTTGATAGTTTGAATGTAGACTGGAATGAAAATGCGGCACGCTCCGCGAAGCAGTATCTTGAACTTTCTGGGTTCTCATGCAAGGGGCTGATTGAACAATTATCCTCAAGCGCGGGAAGCAAGTATACGAAAAGTCAAGCGACGTATGGCGCGCATCAAGTCGGAGCATGTGGGGAAAAGTGAACTGTATTTAGGGCTGAAGCACATTCCCCTTATGGAAATAAGCGGCATACTCTTCAACCCTTTTCCCAAACCATCCGCTACCCGCTTCACTTGCCACCGTTTTCTAACCTGATCATAAGGCACGCAGATTCATACCAGGCCGAAAACTCGTCCACATACATCTCACACACTTCACTCAGAGGCGTGTGAAGATACCGCGCCACAAAGGCTACGGCGTCTCTTGCTTTGAATCGCTCTTCTCCGCCGCCAGCTTTGCCGCTGCGGCGGTGGCTTTCTTTCCCATCAAAGGGACAACCTTCTCGCTGACGGCCTCAAAATCATCAAGGTCGAGTTCCTCAATAACCTTGATCGGGACATCGCCCATCGATGCATAAAGCGCCATACTTTTCCGCGCTTCTCCGCTGACTGCATCAGAAGCGATCAAGTCCTTCGCTTTCGCCTTCCGAAAGGTCAGGGAGGCATATTCCTTCTCACCGACCTTAACCGGTGTGGCCAGAGTGACTGTGACTGTTTCCATGATCAGGACACCATCAGCGCGTCACTGATCGCGTCCCATGCTGCTCCACCCGGTGTGACAATTCTGAATGGTGTCATCGACAAGACGGGAACTCCCCCAATTTCCAGAGAATAATAACGGATCGACATTTCAAGGGAGAGCGGTGATGCCTCGCCAGTTTTCCATGTTCCGGGATCAGTTTTGCTCAATCGCCCCTGCATATATGCGATGGCCTGCGTAACAGTGCCATCTTCATCGACCAGAGCGCCCGTGACCATAAAGCTCGTTGTCGCCCCTATGCCGATACCGAAAAGGGACAGAACCTGAGGATCAACGGCTGTCATCTTGAAAGACGCATCCAGCTTTTCATATCCCATCGGAACTTCGATCGGCATGATCATGCCGCAGTTCCTGACCTCTTCATATTTCTCAGTGGGGACCGGCAGCGTGATCTCGCTGGCCTGCCCGATCTTGGAATCACCATCCACAAAAATGGTGCAGTCGCGCAGGATATAACGTGGCAGAGCCATTTTTCTTCTCCTTATGAAGATGTGGTTGCGTTGCTGGAAGATGTGACCGAAGCGCTGGCCGCCGTCAGAAGCAGCGTATATGCGGCGGTGTTGCGATATGTCGTGATCTGGATGTCCGTCATTGGCGCCGGCGGCTCGAATGCGACATCCAGCTGGATGATCCCCTGCGACATATCCGCGGCCGTGTTCGCCTTCGAAAACGCGACACTGTAGGATGATGGCAGAATCACACCCTTTTCAGACAGCCCTTGCAGATAAGACTTCGCTGACTCCAGCAGAAGTTTCAGGTTCGCTGTCGTGAATGGCCGATCCAGATAGCTGAAATAGACCTCCCGCAGTCCCTCATTGATCATATCGGCAACACGACGGACAGAAACGAACTGCCAGAGACTGTTAGACGAACAGGTCCAGACACCCCAAAGCCGGAACCCCGTGTTGTTGCGGTTGATGATCGTGTTGATCCGGTTTTCGTTCAGGTAATTTGATTCCGTGCCATATGAAACCGGCCTGTTGACGCCTGTGATCCCGTCAATAACGACGTTTGATGCCGCCCAGTGTGGTCCGTATTCCTGATCATAAAGCACCTGCTGAGCCACCCAGAATGGCGATGCAGGTGTCGTCACATTGGCAGACTGCCCGGTGTCATATTTCAGAACGGGTGGATCAATAATGAATGCCCGCTCATCCGAGAGGAGCCCTCTGAATTTGACGGCGTCAGCATCTGTTGTGCCGGGTCCATCGATATAGGCCATGGCCCAGAGCTTATCCGCGACAGAAAGAAGTTCTGACACAACCGGATTGATCGTCTCACCCACTGACGCAATGGCCACGGCTCCCGATCCGTCGCCCTCAATGCTTATGGTTGCCGTCGTGTATCCATATCCCGGCTCCGTAATCGTGATTGCCGATATAGCGCCGCCACTCAGAACCGCTTCTGCAACCGCTCCTGTTCCGTTTCCAGCGATTGTGACGGTTGCCGTGGTGTATCCGGATCCGCCAGTGGTCACAGTGGCCGAGGCAATACCGTCCGGGGCCGAAGCACCGGTCATGCCGGGAGCAATCAGCAGTTTGGGCTTGTATAACCCATCAGACTGGGCCCGCGTGAAGGCGTGGACGCCTGTATATGTTGCGCTGTCACCCACGACATTGGACCACAATCCGGTTTGTGTATCTGCAGTATCGACGCGCACGACGATAACGGGGCATTCGACAATTCCATAGATGCTGTCGATGGCATCATACAAAGTCCCAGCTGTCCCAAGCGTTGATGCACCACCGATACTCAAGAGTTGGACAGGTGTATTCAGTGGCCATGTCGCCTTGTCTGCATCCGGCGCTGTGCCAATGATGCCGATGACACCGGTTGCTGTTCCTGTGACAGAAGCGATGGTTTCACCACTCTCACTGACTGTTACGCCGTGGTTGAACGCCATGTCTTTCCCCATAAAAAAACCGCCTCGAAGGCGGCGTGTTTTGCGATCTTGTTCTGTGGTCTGCGATCAGGTGAGCAGATGCACCCGCCGCAACTGGGCATTTTCTTCTCGAACACTGCTCATCTCATTGCAGAGCTCTTCAATCCTGCTTGTCAGTTTTTCAACACTGTCCCTTAGCCGGATGATCTCCTGCGCCTGCGTCTGGATCGTGAGATAGGCGTTCTGCTCTCCAAATTTAATCAGCCAGCGGACTGTGAACAGGAGCGCGCCGAGAGCGATCAATGCCCTGCCCCACCAGGCTTGCGTGGGATCGTTCATGACGCTGCGGGCTCTTCACTGGGAGTTGGAACGTCCACCCACGCGGGCATCCCGTCAGTTCCTGCCC
This sequence comes from Acetobacter sp., assembly GCA_012517935.1. Lineage (GTDB taxonomy): Bacteria > Pseudomonadota > Alphaproteobacteria > Acetobacterales > Acetobacteraceae > Acetobacter. Next base: position 9,047 of record JAAYUA010000053.1, read on the forward strand.
CTCGCCACTTCCCATCGGGTATGGTCGTAGCAAGCCCGAACTCCTTGAATACATCATCAGAGACACCGACCGCATCAGTGGGCCATGAACCGGCGTTGTCGTAGAGGTATTTCAGTTCATATGGGTAAAACGAACATGTCGTCTTGGACCAGTAATAATTATACGTTGTTTCATCAACCATATCAGAACCCCGAAGCTCGCCATCCTAAAGAAACACCCGATGCAGGCTCAAATGCTTTGGTGTTTCCATTCCATGTAAGGGTGTAGAATATTGCCTGCGTATTGCTCGCTGGAGATTTGGGCGCGGTAACTGTTGGAGTTCCATTCACCCAATTGCCACCACCGTTATTTTCGTGGGCATTGCAATCAACGCAGGCAGTCGGAAACGCGATAGGGAATTGCACATAGGTAGTGCCGCCTGACCCTGAACCTACGGTTCCGCGCTGCTCAATCCAGCCGCCCGGGTTAGTCCAGTAGCCGGGATTTCCTTTTAGATGCGCGAGCCCAGTGCCGTTTATGAGGTCTGTTAGTGTGGCCATTGTGCCGTTTTTGGTGGCTAGATTCCCGTTCGGGTAGAGTCTCATCCAGTTGAGATTCCCACCCGAAGAGTTGTCCAGATCAATCGTGGCATTGCCGGAACCGTCTATGTAGATGCTGGCATAGTTTGAATTACTGGTCGGACCTACATTTAAATAACTAACACCCCCTCCAGACAAAGGGAGGTAGGAATTGGAAACCCATGTTTTAGGCGCATACTCACCCATAGCATCAGACGAAAGCTGGCCTGAATTGCTGAGATAGTAATTCTGCCTCGTACCATCAGATGCAAACAGGAATACATTCAGTCCTGATTTGTTATGGTTCTGGCTTCCAAGAATATCTCCGAACTGCATACCGGCTAGGAATTTCGCAACTGACCAGTCTTTATTCCCAACGGGTCCAATATAAAATGGCGCACCCCACCTATATGTTCCTAATGCGGTTCCTCCCGACCAGCCTTGCCCCCCAGACGACCTAACGCTATCGAAAAACCCGGAAGAACTAGCCCCATAAAGGGGAGAATTAACCGATACAGCCCCCGCTCCATTGTCCTTTATCGTATTAGTATACAGCCATTTAGTCTGATCGATCTTGATATCACCGCTGGAGTTCAGATAGCCAACAGTTCCACCTGCGAGAGCAAGATAGCGCGCATCGCTAGCTGTTTTTGTATAGTAATTGAGAAACTGTGCTGAAATCACCTGATCAGCTAATGCGCGAGTAGACGCTTCACTCGCAATCTCAGCAAGCTTTGCGCTGATCCGGGCATAGGCCCCACTCACATATTGATAGATCGTCCCATCGGGCAGGCCAATGCCATGGCCTTCAACTGGCGATACCGCAAGCCATCCTGCTGTTGTTTTCTGAACAAGCTTCCCAACAAGATTTTCCCATACCCCGGTTGCACCGGTTGGAACATAATAAACCGCACCATTTGTGACGCTGTCCGGCGGTGCTGTTTCCGTAATCGACTGCACGGGCAGCCACGGAAGTGTCTCCATGTCTGATAATGACACGCTCTCCGCATTAGAAACTGAAACCGTGATAGAACTGGCTGTATCAATTTTGAGATATAGGCCCAGAACCATGTCAATCGTCTGCCCAGATGACGGAATGGGCTTTGAAATGGCGGGATCCATGTGGCCGATAGCAATCAGACTCCCGTCTGCACTCAGAAGCCCGATTTCACTGATTGAATATGGCCCTTCATCAGCTGGGATGAAGCATGTGAACCAGAATGTGGAGCTGTCGCTATCTGACACGCCATAATCTGCAATGTTCTTGGTCGTGAGCAGATCATACAGCGCCGTCTCGGACCCGGTCGGCGTTGTTGTGCCCTGACCAATGGCAATTTTCGTCAGCGAGAGCGCAGAGCCATTGGCTACAGCCTGAGCCAGAAGGGTCGAGCCTGTTTTTGTAAGGATAGCATATGAAGTCTGCGTCATTATGATTCTCTGAAAGATATAATGGCCGTAACCCGTGCCATTGTCGCGGCCCCCGCGAAGACGGAACCTGCTACCGAAATCTCAGTCACCGTATTATCCATTGGCCGGCTTTTGGGCTTTGCTGACCGGACCGATTGCAGGGTCAGCACCTGAAAATCATTGTTGAATGATGATGTGCCTGATCCGTATTTGATGCTGACCTTGATATGCCCGCGCTCAATACTTTCATCCTGCCACCATTCGGTCAGCGAGGCTGATATTCCGTATTGAGATAACGCCCGCTGCACCGCCCATACCGTCCCCTTCATCCGGTGGATGAGCGGAGAATTTCTTACTGCAGAACGTCTGACCGCTTCAGTCCAGGAAGTATCCCAGACATCAACCGATACAGACCGCGCCAGCCATGGCAGAAGGGCTGATGGACATGTATCGCCATTCCAGATTGTGGCGATGCTCCCGGGATCGACCAACGCCATACGGGCAATCTCAGCGCAAAGGACGGCACGCTCAATCGGGGATGCATTGTCCGGGAGGATACCCTCAGCGATAGCCTGAGTCGCGGCGATATCGTCGGAAACACTCATGACCCACTATCCCAGGTCCCTTTCTGCTGGACCATCGTGACCGTGATACTCCCGACCTCAGCAAAGCCTTTTGATCCCGGGTCGATGTCAGAAGCG
>JAAYUA010000054.1 GCA_012517935.1 Acetobacter sp.
CATGGCCGGAGGAGACTGGCGCGGCGAGCGTGCCGGATTTGCCATGAGACGACTGCAGCTGTGCGATTTGCTGTTGCAGTTCGGCAATCTGGTTCTGGAGGGCGATTCCCTCACGGCTGCTGACCTGTGCATGCGCGTTTCCTGAACAGATCAGGAAACCCGTTACAGTGGTGAGCATGAGAAGCCGCTTCAGACGGTTTCCTGAAAAAGAGTTGAGCCGTGGGGAAGAGGTGAAAGTCATGCGCGCGGATTCCTGACGGACGTTTCTGGCGGACATCAAGCCCGACCGGCTGAAACATGACTGTTTCATTAGACCGGATCGGGTCAGGGTGGAATTGCCCGTTTTAATTCTGCGGGCTGGAGCAGATTTTACATTCTACAAAGAGCGCAGAGCTTGTTTCCTGCGGGATCGCGAAGATAGGCGAGGTAAAGATCTCCTTTCGGAGATTTCCGGATTCCGGGCGGATCTTCGCATGTGGTACCGCCATGAGCGATTCCGGCTGAATGCCATGCATCGACTTCGGCAGGTGTTGCGGCGGAGAATCCGATCGTTCCCCCATTGGCACCAGTCGCGGGCTTGCCATCGATAGGTTTCGTGATCAGCAGAAAACCAGTTGGAGACTGATAAAACAGACGGTCACTGGCATCTGTGGCCGCTTCTCCGATGCCGAGAGCCCCAAGCGTTGCGTCATAGAATTTTTTGGATGCGCCGATGTCATTGGCACCAAGAGTTACATGACTGAACATGACGATCTCCGTCTATGGGGATGATAATTCAGGGCCCCGCACGGGAGGGAAGCGTGCTCCGGAGCCGAAGTAAAGAGAGAGATATTTTATCATTCCGGCGTTCACGGATGAAATGCCTGAAAAGATAGTCGTTCAGGCCGCATCAGACCCGCTGACTTTTGCTGCATTATCGCTTATGTGTCGGCGCTATGACCGATACTCCTCTCAGCCTGATCCGGAATTTCTCGATTATCGCCCATATTGACCATGGTAAATCGACCTTGGCCGATCGGTTGATCCAGTCCTGTGGCGCATTGTCAGCCCGGGAAATGACCAGTCAGGTTCTGGATAACATGGAGCTGGAACGTGAGCGTGGAATCACGATCAAGGCCCAGACGGTCCGCCTGACCTATCCCGCGAAGGACGGGAAGACATATGTCCTGAATCTGATGGACACTCCAGGCCACGTCGATTTCGCCTATGAGGTGAGCCGATCACTGGCCGCCTGCGAAGGTTCTCTGCTTGTCGTGGACGCTTCCCAAGGGGTTGAGGCGCAGACACTGGCAAATGTTTATCAGGCAATCGACGCCGAGCATGAAATTGTTCCCGTTCTGAACAAGATCGACCTTCCAGCTGCGGAGCCGGAGCGTGTCCGTGCCCAGATCGAGGAAGTTGTCGGCATTCCCGCAGACGATGCGGTGGAAATTTCAGCCAAGACCGGCCTGAACATCGAAGGTGTTCTGGAAGCCATTGTGACCCGTCTGCCGGCGCCCGAAGGCGATGCTGACGCTCCGTTGAAGGCGATGCTTGTTGACAGCTGGTATGACGCATATCTGGGCGTAATCATTCTGGTGCGCATCAAGGAAGGCCGTCTGCGCAAAGGCGCCAAGATCCGCATGATGTCCACGGGCGTTGTTCATCAGGTTGATCAGGTCGGTGTTTTCTCACCGCGCATGATCCCGGTTGATGATCTGGGCCCGGGCGAGATGGGCTATATCAATGCGGCCATCAAGACGGTTGCTGACTGCAATGTTGGTGATACGATCACGGAAGATCGTCGTCCGGCTGAGCGGGCTCTTGAAGGGTTCAAGCCTTCGATCCCCGTTGTCTGGTGCGGCATGTATCCGATTGTCGCTGATGATTTTGAGAAGCTTCGTGACAGTCTGGCGAAGCTTCGCCTCAACGATGCTTCATTTCATTATGAAGCTGAAACCTCGGCCGCACTGGGTTTCGGATTCAGATGTGGCTTCCTTGGTCTCCTGCATCTGGAGATCATTCAGGAGCGTCTGTCCCGCGAATTCAATCTCGATCTGATCGCAACAGCACCTTCCGTTGTTTACAGGATCAGAAAAACGAATGGCGAGGAAATGGAGCTGCACAATCCGGCTGACATGCCGGATCCCTCGCTGATCGAAGTGATTGAGGAGCCCTGGATCAAGGCGACCATCATGGTGCCTGATGAATATCTCGGCTCTGTTCTGACATTGTGTTCGGAGCGACGTGGTGTTCAGGTCGATCTGACTTATGTCGGCAATCGGGCGATGGCGGTTTATCGTCTGCCACTCAATGAAGTGGTATTCGATTTCTATGATCGCCTGAAGTCTCTGAGCCGGGGTTATGCCAGCTTTGACTATCAGATTGACGGATATGAGGAGAGTGAGCTGGTGCGCATCTCCATTCTCGTCAATCAGGAGCCGGTTGATGCTTTGTCATTCATTGCTCATCGTTCGGCTGCAGAAACGCGAGGGCGGTCGATTTGTGCCCGCCTGAAGGATCTGATTCCGCGACAGCTCTTCAAGATTGCGATTCAGGCAGCAATTGGCAGCCGTATTATTGCGCGTGAGACGATTGGCGCCCTGTCGAAAGATGTGACCGCGAAGTGTTATGGTGGCGATATTTCCAGAAAGCGCAAACTTCTTGAGAAACAGAAGGAAGGTAAAAAGCGCATGCGTCAGTTCGGAAAGGTCGAAATCCCGCAGAGCGCATTCCTTGCGGCATTGAAGATGGATACCTGAAATTTTCCTGAATTTGGTTCGGGACGATGTGAAAAGGCAGGGAAAAAATTCCCTGCCTTTTTGCGTTTGTCTGTGAAATTTATTCAGGTAGTGTCGCCGGGCTGTGCGGTCAGAGGATCACGGGGAAAGCCAGCGTCAGGGAACTGGGAAGTTTGGAAATCCCGCGCTATTCAGGCAGGAAGCGTTTCTGAAGGTGCGGGGTTGTCTTCGCGATAGACTGGGATGGGACGGTTGTCTGGTCCTTGTGCCACGAAAACGAATTTCCCGTGGGTGACTTTCTGCGTTTGGCTGGTGTCCCGGGCGCGACGCCAGGCTTCAACGGAAATTGTCAGAGAGGTTCGGCCCACCCGAAGAAGTTCAGTATAGATCGAAAGCTCGTCACCCACGCTCATCGGGGCCAGAAAGGCCGCGCCATCAATTGAGACAGTCGAGCATTTTGTGGCCGCATGACGGATGGCAATAGTGTTTGCGGCCAGATCCATCTGTGACATCACCCAGCCGCCGAAGACATCTCCGGCTGCATTGGTGTTTGTGGGCATGGCAATGACACGGACTGTCAGTTCGCCTTTTGCATTCAGTTGTTCATTGGTCGGCATCGGGATCACTTATAAAAGATGTTCAAAATGAAAACTGAATTCGTCGTGGAGGTATTTGGTTCCGTATATTTGCTGCTGTTTTATGTTGACGCCATAGGTGAGGCGATCACTTTGAGTTCATCCTTTCCGAAAGAACGGAAGAAGCAGTTGCGACGATTGGTGTGGCAGGCTGCCCCGGTTTGATCGATCAGCAGAAGGACTGCGTCACCATCGCAATCCAGTCGGGCTTCAATCAGTTTTTGGACATGTCCGGAAGTATCACCCTTGCGCCAAAGACCATTACGACTGCGTGAGAAGTAGCAGACACGTCCCGTTTTCAGTGTCTCCGTCAAGGATTCACGGTTCATCCATGCCAGCATCAGGACTTCACCCGTATCATGCTGTTGGGCAATGGCCGTGATCAGCCCGTTATCTCCGAAATGAACCTGATCGACCATCGCGTCGATGGCGGCATCATTGGCGGTCAAGTCGGTCATAAGGGTTTTTCCTTTTTCAGGGCGGTCATAAGCCAGTCGGGAATTCTCGTTTCAACTTCATGTTCATTGCAGAACAGAGGCTGCTCAACATATTCCGGACGCAGCATGGCAAGGCCGATATGATTGCATGAGGAGCGCAGTTCTCCGGCCTCCTTGCCATCAGCTGTAAGGATTGGAGTTCCTCTGGCTGGAAGAGGGTGCTCCGCTAGTGCAATGGGGGCGAGGCGACGTTTCACAAGGCCACGATAATGCGTGCGCGCGGTCAGCTCTTGTCCCATGTAACAGCCTTTGGTCCATGAGATGCCGTTCAGAACGTCGAAGTTTGCTTCCAGAAGCAGTGTTTTCTCAGCTTCGCAGTCACGGCTACCGTCGGGCAGGCCAAGAACGAGACGGTGGAGGTCATAGTCATCGGGTGTTGCGTTGACTTCAGGTGGGGATGAAGCAAGCAGATAGCGCTGACCGGCCAGAGGATGGCGTGGATCGGGGGCGTGAATGCTGCCTGCGGGGAGTGATGGATTGTCTCCCCAGGAAGTCAGAACACTCATTGATGTTTCCGTCAGCCGAACATCAGCACGCAGACGGAAACGGGACAGACGTTTGATGAGATCAGGGATATGACCCTGTTCGCAATCAAGCAGCAGACGTTCCTGCTCCGGATCTGCAAAGATGAAGAAATCCGCGAGCCATCGTCCCTGTGGTGTCAGGAAAGCAGTCCAGACGGCCGTTCCGGGCAAGGCAGCCGTTACATCGTTGGAGACCATGCCCTGAAGAAAGCGTACGCGATCGCTTCCCTCCACGGCAATGACACCTCTCCTGTCCAGAAGGGTCGTATAGCTCATTCAGGCATCCGTCTGTTTTTCGCGTTCAGCGGCTCTCAAGCGTTCGCTGACGGTTTTGAGTTGTCCGCATGCGGCGAGAATGTCGCGACCACGCGGTGTGCGAATGGGGGAGGCAAAACCTGCATCCATGACGATTTGGGCAAATCTGTTTTGCTGATCACGTGTGGAGGGGCGATAATCACTTCCAGGCCACGGGTTGAAGGGGATCAGGTTGACCTTGGCAGGAATGTCGCGAATCAGGCGGACAAGTTCGCGGGCATCGGCTTCGCTGTCATTGATGCCACGCAGCATGATGTATTCGAAGGTGATGCGTCGTGCATTGCTGGCTGCGGGATAACGGCGGCATGCGGCCAGAACTTCAGCGATTGGATATTTGCGGTTTAAGGGAACGATCTGATCGCGCAGATCGTCACGTACGGCGTGCAGGGAAACGGCAAGGTTGATGCCAAGTTCATCGCCGCAGCGGTCCATCAGAGGGACAACACCGGATGTGGAGAGTGTGATGCGTCGGCGTGACAGTGCGATGCCTTCGCCATCCATGACAATGCGCATCGCTTTGGCGACGTTTTCGTAATTATAGAGTGGTTCACCCATTCCCATCAGAACGATGGTCGACAGAAGGCGTGGTGTATCACCCTTGGGGCTGGGCCATTCGTTATAGGAATCCCGTGCGGCCATGAATTGCCCCACGATTTCCGCTGCACCCAGATTGCGGACCAGTTTCTGCGTGCCGGTATGACAGAAGGTGCAGGACAGGGTGCAGCCAACCTGAGAAGAAATGCAGACAGCACCGCGATCTTCCCGGCGATCAGGAATGTAGACGGTCTCAGCTTCCTGCCCATCGCGGAAGCGGAACAGGAATTTCCGGGTCTCGTCTTCAGATGTCTGAACAGTCACAGGCTGTGGACGTCCGATGACAAAACGCTCTGCCAGCTTTTCTTGAAGGGGTTTGGCGATGGAGGTCATCTGGCGAAAATCGGTCGCGCCCTGATGATAGATCCAGTGCCAGATCTGCTTTGTTCTGAAGGGTTTTTCACCAATATCAACCAGTATCTGGGTGATTTCTTCTCTGGTGAGCCCGACAAGATCAGTCCGTCCATCTTCGCAGACGGCAGCCGGAGGTGCGAAAAGAGCAGCCTTGGCAAGGATGCGTGCGCGCTCCGTTTCTGTCAGGGCAGCAACATCAGGGGCATCGGAAGATGGAACAGGGGTAGGACGCCGGAGAGCGGACATTATGGCAGGGATTCCGGTTAGAAAAAGAGACTTAACCGGTCCTCCTATCACGAACTGATCGAAAAGCGGTCATGAAATAAGCGCAAAGACGACCGTATGGCTATGCTGGAAGAGTCAGCGCCTGGCTATTCTGGGTGAAAGCGCGCGGCGATCAGGAATTCCCGGTTTCCTTCAGGTCCCGTAATCGGGCTTGGTTCGATCCCCTCTACGGTCCAGCCGGGGAGAGTGGACCACCATTCCCGAATCATCTCGCAAACAGCGTCATGCACTGCTGGATCACGGACGACGCCCTTTGCGCCGACATGTTCTCGGCCTGCTTCGAACTGGGGCTTGATCAGCGCCACAGCCCATGCACCGGGAACTGCCATATTGAGGGCCGCAGGGAGAACCGTGCGCAGTCCGATGAAGCTGGCATCGCAGACAATGACTTCAGGCGCATCCGGAATGATGGAGGCGTCCAGAGCTCGCGCATTCTGCTTTTCCAGAACGACGACGCGTTCATCGGAGCGAAGCTTCCATGCAAGCTGACCATGACCAACATCCACGGCGTAAACTTTGCGGGCGCCATGGGTTAGAAGGACATCGGTGAAACCACCTGTCGAAGCACCGACATCGACGCAGACACGCCCCTCGGGCGAGAGTCCGAAATGCTCCAGAGCATGTGCGAGTTTCAGCCCGCCGCGCGAGACCCAGGGGTGGTCCTGACCCTTGACGGAAAGGGGAGCATCTTCAGCGAGAAGATCTCCGGCTTTCTGCACACGGCGGTCGCCGGTATAGACCAGCCCCGCCATGATCAGGGCCTGAGCCCTGGTCCGGCTTTCGACCAGTCCACGATCGGCAAGAATCTGATCTACACGGCGTTTGGCCATGGATCAGGCGCTAAGCTCGTGTTCATTGAGTCCGAGAGCGGTGAGCGCTGTTTTGACGATATGGGGTGCGTTGAGCTGTGCGTATTCGTATTGCTCGAACTGCGAGGCATGGTCGATGAAGATGTCTGGGAGTGTCATGGTGCGGAGGCGGACATGATCG
>JAAYUA010000055.1 GCA_012517935.1 Acetobacter sp.
CCAGCCAACCATTACGGCGTTATCAGTGCAGAGCCTTAACGGGGGGGCTGCAAACGCGATTCCCGCAGATTCAGCAATATCCATAAGCCGTGCGCGCAGTATCTGATTGGCTGCAACACCCCCGGCCACGACCAGCGCGACCGGTTTTTCCATCATACCCAGGGCATTTTCCACACGGTCAGCAATGACATCGGTCACCGCACATTGGAATCCCGCAGCCAGATCAGCCGCACGCGCACGGGATAACGGCTGTGCAGGCCCTCCTTCACCAGTCATTTCCAACTGACGCGCTACAGCCGTTTTCAATCCGGAAAAGGAAAAATCACATCCCGCACGACCACGCAGCGGACGTGGGAGGGAAACAGCCTGCGGATCTCCTTCCCGCGCCAAAGCCTCCAGAGCCGGCCCGCCGGGCCAGCCCAGCCCCAACATTTTCGCAACCTTGTCGAAGGCCTCTCCTGCGGAATCATCAATTGTTCCGCCAAGGCGCTGATACTGACCAACACCACGCACCGCCAGACACTGGCAATGCCCACCCGAGACAAGCAGCAGCAGATAAGGAAAATCCGGAGGGAACGGACTCACACCCGGAAGACGGGGAGAGAGAGCATGAGCCTCGATGTGATTGACCGCGATAAAAGGGCATCCCGCCGCCAGTGCCAGACCTTTACCAAAATTCGTGCCAACAATCAGACCACCAATCAGGCCCGGTCCGGTGCTGGCAGCTACGGCCCCCAGATCGCCCACGCCCAGTCCCGCGGCAGCCAATGTTTTCGATGCCAGATCCGGCAACAGCGCAAGATGAGCACGCGCCGCGATCTCCGGCACAACCCCGCCGAACGCCTTATGCCCCTCCTGCGACACCAGTTTTTCTGCAAGAATCCGCCCGTCTGGAGAAAGCACTGCACAGGCTGTCTCATCACAGGACGATTCGATCGCAAAAACAGGTCCACGCAGCGCCGCATGCCGCCCGATATACGCACCGTCCTGTCCTGCGCGGATCAGCGTGGCATCATTCTCAGACTGTACCATCTTTCCTTCCCCCTCTCGGGGTAATAAACACGCCGGATGGTTTCAGCACAGCCTTCAGATCTGCCCCTGTCCGACGCACTCCAGAAAATTGCGGCGGAAGCTGCCTTCAGGCAACAGACCAAGCCCGCACATACGCGCAGGCTTCTGCCGCTGCGTGTGGGCACACGCGGGTCACCTCTGGCCCTTTGGCAAACACGCGCCTTTCTGACGCGCCTGACACGGTTCTGTCCGGTCCTGCGCGACATGAACGCGTTTCAGGAACATCAGATCTCCACGACAGGAGATCAGGTTCTGAACAGACCTCTGGCTGAAATCGGCGGGAAAGGCCTGTTTTCCAAAGAAATTCATGAAGCGCTGTCAGACGGGCGAATCGACTTCGCCGTGCACAGCCTGAAAGATCTCGAAACCACTCTGCCACCCGGCCTTGTGCTGGCCTGCACCTTGAAACGTGAAGATGCCCGGGATGCGCTGATCCTCAGCCCCCATCTGCAGGTTATCCCCGGATCTGATCCCTATGATGCCTTGCCCCCGAACGCACTGATCGGCTGCGCTTCCGTCCGCAGACAGGCACAGATGCTGCACAGCCGCCCGGACCTGCGTTTCGGTCTGCTGCGGGGCAATGTTCAGACGCGCCTCGACAAGCTTGCCGCACGGCAGTGTGACGCCACATTGCTCGCCCTTGCTGGCTTGCGCCGTCTTGGAATGGAAGATCGCGCGTCCATCGTTCTGGACCCTGCCGTCATGGTTCCAGCCGCAGGACAGGGCATCGTCGGTGTCACCGTCCGAGAATCCGATATCGAACTGCGAGAACTTCTGTCCGCCATTGAAGACAATGAAGCCCGCGCCGTTTCCACTGCCGAACGCGCGCTTCTGGCCGAACTGGATGGTTCCTGCCGGACGCCAATCGGTGGTTATGCCCGCCTTCTGCCCTCCGAAAACGGCAAGGAAAAGATTCTGCGCCTGACCGGACTGGTCGCATCTGAAGACGGCGTTTTCATGCTGCGCAGAGAAATCGCCGGCGCTCCGGAAGATGCTGAAAAAATGGGACAGGAGCTGGGACGGTCCCTGCGTGCGGACAGTCCTTCTTCCATTTTCGCGGAATAAGAGCCCGTTAAGGTGCTGGAAAACGCTCCCGGTGTCCTGATCACACGTCCGGAACCGGGTCTTTCAGCAACCTTGCGCGATGTCCGGGCGTTGGGCTGGACTGCTTTTTCGGCGCCCGCGCTGGCCATTACGCCCGTTACGTCACTGCACCTTCCTTCTGAAAAATTTCAGGCTGCGATCATTACAAGCAGCCAGTCTCTCCCAACCCTGCAAAAGCTCGGCTTCATGGATATGCCACTTCTTGCCGTTGGGGATGTCACAGCCGAACGGGCCAGAAACGCAGGTTTCCAGAATGTCGAAAGTGCCGCAGGCGATGCCGATGCGCTGATCAACCTGATCACCAGACGCCTTCAACCCGAAGATGGAACGCTCCTGCTCCTCTCCGGTGCGCAACAGGGTCTCCCACTACTCGAAGATCTCAGACATGCTCATTTCAAGGTATTGCGCCGCATCTCCTATCGCACCTGTCCCGTGGATACCGTGCCCGCTGATGCTGAACATGCCCTGCAAAATCACCAGATCAGCACAGTCATGGTTTTCTCGACAGCCAGTGCACAGGCCACACTGCGCCTGATTCAGAAAACAGCTCCCGACACGCTCCCCCGACTGCGCTGGATCAGTATTTCTCCCAGAGCATCAACGCCGCTTCGCAAGGCCGGACTGAGGGATATACACGCCGCCGATCACCCGGATACGGCGACCATGCTCAGGCTGCTTGGCCCTTACAAACGCTGACACAGCACCGTCGGAATCGTTACTTTCCGGTCACATATATCCCGGCTTCAGTTCGACTCTAAAATACCTGATGACAGACTCTGTACCTTCCTATAAACCGCGCCTCCGCTGCCCCGGAAACCGGGACAAGTAACCAGCCTCCTCCCCCACAACATAAAAAATCCTTATTCTCCCTTCAGGAAAATGCCGATGAAGTCGTCTTTCATCACCTCAGGCACCACTCTTGCCTTTGCCGCCTTTTCCGCTTTCGCAATCAGCGACGCCTTTTCAAAACTGCTTGCCGGTGTACTCGATCCATTCGAAGTCGCATTCTCAGGCGGCGTTTTCGGTCTTCTGATCATCCCTTTCATCAGGAAACCGGGCGAATCCCTGCTGGATCTTCTGCCCCGGCGCGATCCGTTCATGTGGTTCGTTCGCGCGCTCTGCACATTCGTCGCCACAGCAGCCAGCGTAGAAGCATTCATGCTGCTTCCAATGACGGAAGCACTGACCCTGCTGTTCCTCATGCCTTTGTTCGTCACTGTCCTTTCCGTCATTTTCCTTAAGGAAAAAGTCACGGCATGGGCCTGGCTGGCAGTGGCGCTCGGCTTCGTCGGGGTGCTGGTCGTCATGCGACCGGGCATGCGTGCGCTCAATTTCGGTCATCTGTGCGCACTGATGGCCGCTCTCGCATGTTCCATCAGTGTCATCGCCTGTCGTGTGGGTGGGGGCACCACGTCACGTCTCTCGATGTTCGGCTCATCTCTCGCAGGCCCGCTGATCGGCGACGGTGCATTGATGCTCCCGCACATGCAATGGCCACATGACGCCATGTGCTGGATCAATCTCTTTGGTTACGGTTTTCTGGCCGCGCTTGGACAACTGCTGATGATGATCGCCACAGCACGCGCACCGGCCAACAAGGTGGCCCTGCCGCAATACAGTCAGATGATCTGGGCTGTCGGTTTCAGTTACTTCCTGTTCAACAATCCGCTGGATGCCTGGACTGCCGTTGGAATCGTCATCGTGACGTTTTCCGGCATGTTGAACTGGATTCGCCAGCGCATCCGCTATCGTCAGGCAGCACGCCGCGAACATTCCAGATCTTGCGCACCTAAACCGCACATCCTTCAGGCATCTTCCACATAGGAAGAGACCATCGAGGTTTTACAGCCCCTCTGATCCAATTAGAATAAAAAAACGGCGGGTCCGGAAATCCGTACCCGCCGCTGGTCTCAAACCCGATCAGAAGAAACGAAGATCAGCCGGTCAGACCGGCATAAAAGTCATTCCCCTTGTCATCGATCACGATGAATGCCGGGAAATTCTCGACTTCGATCTTCCAGACCGCTTCCATTCCCAGTTCCGGATATTCCAGAACCTCGACCTTGCGAATGCAATCCTTGGCCAGACGCGCCGCCGGACCACCGACGGAACCAAGATAGAAACCGCCATAGGTCTGACAGGCATCCTTCACCGCCTTGGAGCGATTGCCCTTGGCCAGCATGACATATGATCCGCCAGCCTTCTGAAGCTCGGCAACATATGAATCCATGCGACCGGCTGTCGTCGGGCCAAAGGAACCGGTCGGCATGCCAGCCGGCGTCTTGGCCGGACCTGCATAATAAACCGGATGATCCTTCAGATATTGCGGCAGACCTTCTCCACGCTCCAGACGCTCGCGGAACTTCGCATGCGCAATATCACGAGCGACAATCACCGTTCCCGTCAGTGCAAGACGTGTCTTGACCGGATGTTTCGAAAGCTCTTTGCGGATTTCATCCATCGGACGGTTGAGGTCGATCTTAACCTCCTCACCACCAAGATGCTCATCCGTAGTCTCCGGCAGGAAACGTGCAGGATCGCGCTCCAGCTGCTCCAAAAACACGCCTTCCGCCGTGATCTTCGCCTTGATCTGACGATCCGCCGAACAGGAAACACCAATTCCCACTGGCAATGAAGCCCCATGTCGCGGCAGTCGGACAACACGAACGTCATGGCAGAAATATTTACCGCCGAACTGCGCGCCAATCCCCAGCTTCTGGGTCAGTTTCAGAACTTCGGCTTCCATCGCCTCATCACGGAACGCCTGCCCCTGCATATTTCCTTCGCGAGGCAGCGTATCGTAATAATGCGTTGAAGCCATCTTGACGGTTTTCAGTGTCTGTTCGGCAGACATGCCGCCAATGACAATCGCCAGATGATAAGGTGGGCAAGCCGACGTCCCCAGAGTCCGCAGCTTGGTTTCCAGCCACTTCAGCAGGTTTTCCTCGGTGGACAGAAGCGCACGTGTTTCCTGATAAAGGAATGTCTTGTTGGCTGACCCACCACCTTTTGCAACGAACAGGAACTGATAATCTTCCGGATGATAAGTGCCCGGATTGGCCGCAATATCGATCTGGACCGGCAGATTCGTCCCGGTATTCTTTTCCTGAAACATCGTCAGGGGAGCCATCTGCGAATAGCGCAGGGAAGTCGTCGTGTAGGTGCTATACACCCCGCGCGACAAGGCTTCCTCGTCATTCCCATCGACCCAGACGCGCTGTCCCTTTTTGCCGACAACGATCGCCGTTCCCGTATCCTGACACATCGGCAGCGCACCACCTGCGGAAATACAGGCGTTCTTCAGCAGATCCAATGCGACGAAGCGGTCATTATCCGAAGCTTCTGGGTCCTTGAGAATATTCGCAAGAGACTGGAGATGTCCCGGACGCAAAAGATGCGCGACATCATTGAACGCCTCTGCCGACAGTTCGGTCAGCGTCTGGTCCGCAACGTGAAGGATCGTTTTTCCATCGATTTCGGAGGTTGTGACGCCTCCTATGTCCAGCTTCCGCCAGGGGGTATTGTCTGCCCCCAGCTGAAACAGCGGTGCATAGACAAAATCCGGCGTCCCGGGTGGGGCTTTTTCAGCCGTCCGGGATGTGACGGTAGCAGAATCGGCAGTCATCGTCGCTCTCTCTCTTGAGGTTTCATCATCCAGCCCACGAGCGCAAAGGCAGGCTGAACGACGCGGCCGATGCGCTTCCTGCGCGATCAGCCCTGAGCTGGCCCTTTTTTCCTGAACGCATCGAGACTCACGACAGAGGCAACACCCGTCGGCACCTCTTCAGATGCTGGCGACGCTACTTCCGTGTCCGTTGCCTCCGGTCCGACTTCTCCAGCAACCGGTTCTTCCGGCACCGTGAAATGCAAACCCAGATGAACGTGCGGATCAGCAAAGCCACTGACCGCAGCAAACGGAATCACAAGTATCGAACCGACGCCCCCGAATGAAAGGCCCACTGTGATCTGCTTCAGTTCCCGGTCCACATTCAGGTCCCAGAACTGGTGCTGAAGCACAATGGTCATCTCATGCGGATATTGTGCACGAAGACGGGCAGGTATCTCCGTACCGGGCCAATCGGTTCTGAATGTCAGATAGAAATGATGCTCGCCTGCAAGCCCTTCGCGGCTCACATGTTCGAGCGCACGGTACATTACTTCGCGAGAGGCATCTTCCATCCACTGGTCATAAGGCAGAAGACTTTCGGGAATACCGGTGAATTCCGTATCGTCGTGATCGTCGGCCATAAGCTCTCCTCTCAGCAAAATCAGCACCTTCAGTCTCAACAACATCAGGAGCTTGCAACAAAATTCATGCCATCATTCTGTTGCAGGAGGGATGCGCCAGCTCCGCCACAAACACAAGACAGGAAACCCAATCCTATCCGGCATAATTCTGGCTGAACCGCATATCTCTGATGCATGCTCTCCCTGAACTGCCGGAGAGAGGAATAAGTTGCATCGTGAGAAGTGGGAGGGCTTCTGTTGCCCGGTGCCCTCCCGAACCGCGCTTATCGCTTATGCAGCGACAGCGAGCACCTCTGAGTTATCGTTGGCACTTGTAATTTAGCCCGATGACGGTGGTACAATACCGAGCAAAAGGAACGATTTTACCACGCGTGTCGAGCCTGTTTCGTCCCCGCTGGTTCCCCGCCCAAAGGCCGGGAATTCTGGTGGAGACGCCGGGTACTGCCCCCGGGTCCACTACGCTTATTCTGCGTTCCGTTTATCGCCATAGCCAGGAAGAAAACTTCCCTTGCACCACCAGATTTATGATGCCCTGCCGCCCATTGCAAGGGTAACAAAGGCAATATGTCGCGTCCGGCACCAAAATTCCGTAGAGTGCAAGGCAGGTCACAGCAAAGATATTGCGACCATAAATCTTCCGGGTATGCTTCATTCTGAGCCTTCCTGCCCTTGCGTCATGAAGACCCCGCAACCGGAGAATACGTTTTTCCATGGTCAAATCCCGCCGTTTCCCCTTCCGGTCGCGTCTCATCGCGGCGACTTTCCTCGTCCTGCCCTTCACAGCGGTCCAAGGCTCCTCAGCCACGACGCCTCAGCCCGCACAACCATCACCACCCCCCATAACGGCCAGAGGCGTTCCTGACAGTTTCGCTGATCTGGCTGCCCGCCTGCTGCCCGCGGTCGTCAATGTGTCCACAACGGAAACCCTGCACGGTGATGAAGACAGCGACGGTGACAGCGGCGAGGACGATTCCGGCCCGGAAGTTCCAAACTTCCCTGAGGGTTCGCCCTTCGAAAAGTTCTTCCACGACTTCATGAACCACCAGAATGGACAGGACGGCACCCCTCACAAGGCACAGGCACTGGGGTCGGGCTTCATCATTGATCCATCAGGCATCATCGTCACCAACAATCATGTTGTCCGACATGCAGAAAAAATCACCATAACCCTTCAGGACAACACCGAACTGAAAGCCAAGGTGATCGGTCATGACGACCGGACAGACCTTGCCATCCTTCAGGTCACCAGTCCGAAACCCCTTCCCTCCGTCACATTCGGTGATAGCGATACGCACCGTGTCGGTGACTGGGTTCTGGCGATCGGAAACCCGTTCGGACTGTCCGGTACTGTCACGGCAGGCATCATTTCCTCCCGCGGACGCAATATCAATCAGGGTCCCTACGACGATTTCATCCAGACGGATGCCCCGATCAATCGTGGCAACTCCGGCGGGCCTCTGTTTGACATGGACGGCAAGGTCATCGGCATCAATACCGCCATCTATTCTCCTTCTGGCGGATCGGTCGGAATCGGGTTTTCCATTCCTTCCAATGAAGCGATTGGCATCATCAACCAGCTTCGCAAGAACGGCAAAGTTACCCGTGGCTGGATCGGCGTTCGCGTTCAGGACGTCACGCAGGAAATTGCCGACAGCCTGAATCTGAAACCAGCACGGGGCGCTCTGGTCGCAGGGACAGAACCAAAAGGACCGGCCAGCAAGGCCGACTTGAAAACAGGCGATGTCATTCAGGCTCTGGATGGCAAGCCGATCGAAGGTCGCTCACTGCCCCGCCTGATTGCCCAGATGCCAGCCGGCACCAAGGTGGAACTAACGGTCTGGCGTCATGGCAAAATCATCCAGACCAGCGTCGTCATAGGCACCCTGCCTGAAGCAACACCCAAAAAGGCCGAAACACCCGAAAGCAAATCGGCCGATGATGGCAAGGCGCTGAATCTCAATGCTCTTGGCCTCAGCGTCAGCCCCATTACTCCTGATGCTCAGGAAAAATACGGCATTGCATCCGGCCAGAAAGGGATCGTCGTCTCAAAAGTCACGGATGACGGACCGGCATCAGAGCGCGGCCTGCATCCTGGAGATGTCATTGTTGAAGTGCAGCAGGAACGGGTTCTGTCACCAGAAGATTTCCGCAAGAAAATCGACGCTGCACGAAAGGCAGGACGTCACACCGTTCTAATGCTGCTTCAGGATCAGGATGGAACCCGCTGGGTGCCGCTTCCGATCGACGACGGTAAATAAAGAACAGCTATCGGCAGAGGATGATAAATCCTCTGCTTCTCCCGATTTTTCCCGGCTTCTGATTGTCTCTCAGGCCGTCAGCACAAGGGTGAAGATAATCACGGCAAGCGCAAGCAGCGTTGCAAACAACGCCAGCAACCGCCCTTTCCGACGTCGCGTCTCTTCCTGCGTGGCTGTTCTTGTCATCACGTCTGTCATCCGACCCATGGCCTCAGCACATGATCAACGATCAGTGCTACGAATAGAAACGTCAGATACATCAGAGAGAAGCGGAAAGAGCGCCGGGCAGCCTTGTCACCCACCAGACTGACGCCTTCCGCAGTCTGCGGCTCCCGCAGAACCGCAACCGCACAAGCCATGAATCCCAGCCCCAGAACAAGTGCCGCGACCGTATAAATCCGGCCGCAAAGCCCCATGACCGACGGAAGCAGGGAAACAGCCAGAAGAACCGGCGTATAAGCCAGAATCTGCCAGCGTGTGTGCCGTGCGCCCTTCACCACAGGCAACATCGGAATGCCCGCACGCCCGTAATCCTTGCAGGCATAAAGTGACAGCGACCAGAAATGCGGAGGCGTCCACAAAAAGACGATCGAGAACATCACAACCGGCAGCACAGACATTGATCCGGTCGCTGCGGCCCAACCGATCATTGGCGGGAAAGCACCTGCGGCGCCACCAATGACAATATTTTGCGGGGTCGAACGCTTCAGCCAGATTGTATAGATCACAGCATAGAAGAAAATCGAAAAGGCCAGAATGCCTGCGGCCAGCGTGTTCGTCGCAAGCCACATCAGAACCACGGACAGCACGGACAGGCCAACGCCATAAGCCAGTGCCTCGTCTTCCGGTATCCGTCCTCCGGGAATAGGCCGGGTTGCCGTCCTCTGCATCACGACATCAATGTCGCGATCATACCACATATTGATGGCACCAGCAGCGCCGGACGCCAGACAGATGCACAGAATAGCGATGGCGGATCTCAGCACTCCCGGATGAGCCGGGGCAAGAAAAAGTCCGGTCGCTCCAGTGAAGACGACCAATGAAATCACACGCGGCTTGAGCAGGGACACCCAGTCCTGTGCCCGTGTTCCAACTTCGACGCTCCGAAAAACCGGACGTCGTCCTGCAACAGCTTCACTCATCCTGAAACCCTGCCACCGACATGCACAGGCGCCGAAAAGCGCATCTGATAACGGATCGAAAGAAGAACACCGACAGCCGCGGGAACCGACAGCAGAAACAGCACCGCACCAACCGGCAGAAACACACCACCCATTGCGCAAGACAGCGTTCCTGCCGCCACAAGAGCAAAATGCCCGCCAACCATGACGCGTGATGGATTGGGCCAGCCCATTTCCTCGCTTCGCAGATAAAGACCAGCGAACAGAGCAAATAACAGGCCGCTCATAACGGCACCATGCAGGCTGCCAGATCCCAGAACAACCATCAGGCCACCAGCGGCAACCGTCATCAGCAGCCCAAAACTCCACAGCACGGAAGGACGCAGGGAAAGCTTCCCGCGCCACAGTTCACGTCCCCAGAAGCATGCAAAAACCAGCCCTGTAATAACCGATATCGCAGCCCCTGCATGACCAGTCATCAAGATCGTCTGCTCGGAAAATCCTTCTCCGGAGCGCGTAAAAACACGCATCCATGGCAGAACGCTGACCAGCAAAGCAACACCGGCACACAACGCCATCCATCGACCGACAGCGATACGGGGACCCGACACCCGCTCCATCGCCAACGCAGCAATCCCGAAGGCTGCCATCAGCAGAGCTGGCGTCATGGGAATCACCAGAGACGCCATAATGTCCTGCACAGCCGCACCAGTGACCGGGCCTGCCAGTGCAAAACGCACGAGCCTTGCGGCTGCGACCGGCAATGTCAGCAACAATGCAAAACCGGCGAAGAGTTGCGACCAGGCAAAGAAATCCAGAGGCCTCACCCCTTCCCGACTTCCGGCACGGCTATCGAGAATGGCAATCATGATGACCATCGCCATCGCCAGAGCGCCGCCACACCATGACAATGCGGCACTCAGCGGGAATTGAGGGAAAAACTCGAAAAGAACAGCGGACAGCAGAAAGCAGACCCAGCCGGCTGCATTCAGCGGTGCGCATGGCATCCGCACAGGAAGATGTCGTGAAAGGGAGCGCGGCAGAAAAAGACCGCCAAATCCGCCAAACAATGCAGGGAGGACAACGAATCCGGTCATGACCAGACCATGCACCGCATCGGATGCTTCAGAATATCCAGCAGCCATCCTGATTCCGGAAGCCCCGCCAAAGGCTGCGGCAATCACCGCAATCAGGATATATCCAACCGGAATGATGTCACGCCCTGAAGACCGTATTCCGGAAACTGACTGAGGCATTCTGTTCCGTCCACCCGCACGTCGAAAATACACATCCGATTGACGCCCGGAAACGATATCTGTGCGCCTGAATCACGAATGTCGTGATGCAGAGGTTTACTTTAATACTTCCTATAAGTCACCCATTCGGGCCTGGCGGATCAAGACTGTCCGCCATGCCTGCAAGGCAGGGCGTCTCAGGCGACGTTACGCTCCGCAACCTCTCTCGAAATCGCTGTTTCAGAGGGCTCATTGGTCAATGTCACCAGCGTAAACAGACCGGCAGGTGGCACAGGACGGATCTGCGCGCGGGCCATGTCTTCAGGTGGCAACAGAGCTTCCATCGCAAAATCAGGATGCCATCCCAATGAATGTGATGCCCGCGCCATACCACGTTCGATCGCGCCACGAATGCCATCCGGGGCAAGAAAGTGATTCACAAACAGAATATGTCCGCCCGGAGAGACGACACGTTTCAGTTCTGCAAGCAGCCGACGAGGATTCGGTACGACAGAGGCGACAAACATCGCCACTGCAATATCGAAAGAATCATCTGCGAAACGAGTATCTTCCGCATCCATCTCCAGTAGGGCATCAACATTTGCGATCTTGTCGCGCTGCACCCGCAAACGCGCGCGGTTCAGCATGTCTGTCGACAGATCAATGCCCGTAATCTGCTTGGACGCCGTGTAATGCGGCAGGGCAAGACCTGTCCCCACTCCCACTTCCAACACACGTGTGCCAGGCAGGCGATTCACAGCGGCAACAGCGCGACGGCGGCCAAAAGCGGAAACTCCACCAAAAACCGTATCGTAAACGCCCGCCCACCGGCGGTAAGCCGCTCTTACGGCATCGGCATCAAGAGCCAGCTTGGGGGTCTGATGACCGCCTGTTGCAGGCTCGGCAATCCGTGACTCAGTGTCCGGCTTCGCGTCGGGAAGTTCGATCATGTCCTCTCTCTGCCCCGCACATCTGGGTTCGGCAAGGCCATTTGCACAAAGTCGATATGAATGGGCCATATTCTGCATCGTTGGCGAATAAAAACCAATCCACTACACTTGCCAGCATCATAACCATGACGGAAACCCGGTATGATGCTGAATGTCTTTCTTGTCCTGATGGTCTGTATCATCTGGCCGTCAATCTTCATTTACTACTGGCGCGCACCCATCCGCAAATGGATCGATAACCGCTACGGACCTGACAAAAAGCTGCCCGCGATAAAAGAGCATCAGAAGATCGAGCCGGAAGATCTCTTCAGACCCCCGCCGAAGAAAGACGCGCCTCAATAGCGTCCCACAGTTCTCCCGCAGGATTCGTGCCATCAAACCGGGCCAGTTCCTGTAACCCGGTTGGCGATGTCACATTGATTTCGGTCAACCAATCGCCAATCACGTCAATCCCGACGAACAGCAATCCGCGCTCTTTCAGCATCGGACCGATCGTGTCGCAGATTTCCTGATCCCGTGCGGTCAAACTCACTTTTTCAGCCTTGCCGCCAACATGCATGTTGGAGCGTGCTTCGCCCTCTGCCGGCACACGATTGATCGCTCCGATCGGTCGACCATCACACAGAATGATCCGCTTATCACCAGAACGAACGGCAGCTTCATAACGCTGGATCATCAACGGCTCCCGCGAACGGGCGAAATGCATCTCCAGCAACGCGTTGAAGTTTGGGTCGTCTTCACGAATTCTGAACACACCACTCCCACCATTTCCAAACAATGGCTTGATGATGATGTCTTTCCATTCTTTCCGGAACGCCTGAATTTCCGCGACACTCCACGTCACAAGCGTCGGTGGCATCAGATCAGGATAATGCGTGACCAGAAGTTTCTCAGGCGCATCACGCACCGAGCGGGGGTCATTCACGACAAACGCCCGACCCGGCCCGACGCCATGAACATGCTCCAGAAGATGTGTCGCCGTGATATAGGCCATGTCGAAGGGCGGGTCCTGACGCATCAGGATGACGTCCATTCCTCCCAGATCCTCCCGACGGGCCTCACCAAAATGCGCGTGATCACCCTTGATGGGCTGCACACGCACCGGCCTGACTTCTGCTGTCACACGGCTGGAACGTTCTCCGGCAACGCGCCTTGCTCCTTCACGCAGAGCCAACGAACCCACTTCATAAACAAACAGCTCATATCCACGTGCCTGAGCTTCCAGCATCATCGCGAATGTGGAATCCCCAGTGATATCAATCGTCTCCAGCGGATCCATCTGAACCGCAACTCTCAGAGAAGGTGACATTCGGGACTCCATGGAATGCATGCCCCTGAGCAACATGTCAGGGCACACGAAGAACAGACAATTTCTTTCAGTAAAACACTTTCCAGCCTTGAGGAAAGGTCACCCGAAACACATTGGATCGCTATTCTCTCACCCAATGGGTTCGGGATATGTGATATTCAGTATCTCAACGACTTCCCTGCCGCGTGGCGTCACCAGATTCAGCTCATCGCCAACACGATGCCCCATCAGGGCCCGTGCCGCCGGTGCAAGAAGGCTGATCTCCCCCCGACCGAGGTCCGCTTCGTCAGCTCCAAGGATCGTCACCGTCACTTCCTGATCCTCGATTGTGACATATGTCACAGTCGCACCAAAAAAGACCTGCTCTCTTCGTGTCTGGTGCGCCGGATCGACAGCAATCGCCGTCTCTATACGCCGTGTCAGAAATCTCACACGGCGATCAATTTCCCGCAGTCGTTTCTTGCCATAAATATAGTCCCCGTTCTCGGAACGGTCCCCATTTCCCGCAGCCCATGAAACCGTTTCAACGATTCCGGGACGAACATGCCGAAGAAGATGGTTCAATTCCTCCCGCATCGTCCGCAAACCGCCAGGAGAGATGTAACGGGAGAGATCTGAAGTCGAACGTGATGTCTCTGACATAAATTCCGGCGGAGCCCTGATGGTCTATTGCCTCAATCTGTTGCCATCTGTGAAATCATACTGTCAATTTCATCGAAACCGGGCATCAGATCACTGGGGATGTCTTTCCGGCCAATTTCAATACTGATCTGGGGGGGATTCCCCTGCAAATGGGCGACCATAACCACACGTATCAGGTCATAAAACCGCGCATCTTCGTCAACGATATTTCCCAGCCTCACAGCCATGGGACCCACCAACCCATAGGCCAGAAGAACACCGAGAAAAGTGCCGACCAAAGCACCCGCAATCATTTCCCCCAGCACCGCCGGAGGCTTGGTGATCGATCCCATGGTTTTAATCACGCCCAGAACCGCCGCAACGATGCCCAGAGCAGGCAAGGCATCTGCAAGAGTTTGCAGGGCATGAGAAATATGAAGATCTTCACGTAAATTTTTCTTCAGTTCACGCGCCATAATTTCATCGAACTGAAACGGATCATCCAGATTGATCGAAATCATCCGGAAATAATCACAGATCATGACCCGGGCACGCACATTGTCCCTGATTTTTGGTGAAGCCGCGAATATCTCACTCTCCATCGGCGTCTCGATATGCGGCTCAAGCGCCATGACACCCTTTGAATGACACAGCCGGGTCAGCGAAAACAGCAGGCGCAGCAACTCGATATAATCATCACGTCGAAAAGCGCCGCCCCTGAACATGACCTTGAGAGCGCCGGGTACGTGCTTCAGATCACCAAGGGAACTGGCCATGACGAACGTGCCGGCACCAGATCCCATGATCGTAATCAGCTCAAACGGCATGGACGCGACAAGTGGAGCAAGCGCACCTCCCGAAGCAACGAAAGAGCCGAACACACACAGCAGCAGAAATATGAATCCGCCTGCAATCAACATGAATTTTTCCTCAAGGGGATGCTTTTTCCAATGGAATTGAACTGGACGGATCCGCCGAAGAAGAGGGGGACCCATCCATGGGAGCTACCGAAGGATCATCATCCCGATGAAGGATCAGGATGATCCGACGATTGGCTGGCGCAGCAGGATCGTCCGGAACCGCCAGTTTCCGATCCGCATGACCGCTGACACTGAGAATTCTCTGTTCCGGGAAACCCGCATCCGTCAGGATTTTACGCGCCATGTCAGCTCGGGCGGCAGACAGAGTCCAGTTGGATGAACGTCCTGCTTTCCACGTTGAGCTATCCGTATATCCCTCAATCGATAGAGACCCTGGAATGGGTAAAAGATAAGGCACAATGGCTTTCAGAAGCCGGGTGGCCTCAGGCGTGAGAGTGGCCGAACCGCTCTGGAACATTGGCCGGGCCTCACTCGCCGACAGCTCCACTTCGAGCCCCGCTTTCGTGACCGACACATGCGTATTGTCACGACTTCCGTTTGAGACCTCGGATGCAAGAGCATTCTGTATGACCTGCATCTGTCGCGTCAGAAGATCTTCCTCCGACGGCGTTATATCCTGTTTTGCGCCCTGACCCTGTGCACCGATGGGAATGATTTTCGGTATTCCTGGTGGAACCCCGACTTCCAGCCCGGGAGAAAGCCCGGCGACGCCCTGTTTTTCGGGGGAGTAATATCCCGAAACCGCTGGGTCAGAACCAGACCCGGCCTGTAATGCGCCATCCGCACCACCATCGTCCGATGCCGGGCCAGATATATCATTCGTCGAATGTATGATCGCGATTGATGAATCGACCGTCTTGTCATCGGTTTGTTGCGTGCCGCCGTGCCCTGCCTGATTGATGCCATCAGGCGATGGCAAATCCCTCAAAACACCTGGGGGCGACAGCGAATTCTGCATGGGATTGAAAAAATTCGCGATCCCGAGCCGACGTTCCTCGGTCGTGGCGTTGATCAGCCACATGACGAGGAAAAACGCCATCATCGCCGTTACGAAATCGGCATATGCGATTTTCCATGCACCGCCATGGTGTGACCCCGCAGACTCTTCAGTTCTGCGGACAATCACAATCCGATGGGAATTCTTGCCAGAGCGCTCGCTCATACACCTCTCCAAAGACAGGTGTATTCTCAGGCATACGCCTTAAAACGCGCTTAACGCGGATGGGGCAATAGAGCCGCATGATCGCCAGGCGACATATCTGGACGACATGAAACCCGAAACAAACGATAACGCTCAGCCTCGCGCCCCTTTCTCTGCCTGACCACTTCACTGACCATCCCGGTCACTGAAAGCCATGAATCCGGAGCATCGTGCCGACGTTCACTTCGCAGCAGGAAAAGCGGATGCCCGGCGACATCCCCACAGGACAGACTCGGGAAACCAAACATTCCCCAACGTGGATCAAGGCCCGCTATCGTCCGCTCAGGAAGACGAAACGCCATTTCTGACGCCAGACCATATTCATCAGCAATGATCACAGCCTCCGGCTCGGTCACAGTCCGTCTGATTTCGGAAGACAGCTCATCCCAGCCGCCACCCTGCCGCAGAGTGACATCAAAATGACGCCCCAATGGCAACAGGCCTGTCGCAGCCTGCAGAAGGATACAGCAGCTCAGCACAAATCCGGTCACAACCGCGATCCGGCATCCCGGCAGCAGGACATATCCTCCACCGACAGCCAGGAATGGATACAGAATGACAGGCCAGTTCGCCTGAACACGATCACCAAAGGCGTGAAAAACAAACACTCCAGCCGGCAACAGGATCAGCCAGAGCAGCATCCGGGCCTGTGCCGTCCGCAATCGCCAGAGATATCTGACGCCAATGACGAAGAAAATAAACACACCCGGCGTTGCCAGACCGATCTGTCCACCCAGCAACTCGCCCATGAACTGCACGGCCCGCGCCGGATGCCAGTCACCAACACGGCCACCCTGCTTGAGAAAACTCGCCCAGTGATGCGTTGCGTTCCATTCAAGAACCGGAAATGTCAGTATGACCGCCAGAAGCAGACCTGCCCATGGCCACCATGTCCGCAAATGCCGCCGCCCTTCCTGCGAGGTCAGCGCCCATAAGCCAAGCCCGGCCACCGGCAACAGCATCGTATATTTGCTATCAAAACCCAGCCCGGCAGCAAGGCCAGCCACCAGCCACCAGCGCTGCCCACCCGGATTTCCAATGGAAACCGCAGCCAGAAGAAACAGGGCAACAAAGAACAGCAGCGGCGTGTCAGGGGTCATCAATGCGCCGCCGAGATTGAGCGCCAATGTCCCGTTCAACAGCGCCGCAGCCCTCAGGGCGGCTCTGTCATCTCCGGCGGTATCTCCGACGGTATTTCCAAAACGCCGCGCAGCCGCAAAGAGAAAGCATGTGCCAATCAGCGCCGAGACCGGCCCAAGAACACGTACCCCGAAGGCTGTGTCTCCAAACAGGGCCGTTCCGGCTGCAATCCAGCCCGCGACCATGAACGGATGGTCCGGGTAACCGCCCTGAAGGTCCTTGGACCATGTCCAGTAATAAGCCTCGTCCGGTGTCAACGGCAGAAAGGCTGCGGCAAGACAGCGAATCAGGAACAGAAGAAAAAGCCCGACCATCAGGCCTGTCCCGAACCTGCCTTTCCAGTCGGACAGGCGACCCACCATCACGGACGCCAGATCAGGGTCGAAGAAACTGCATAATTCCAGACAACACCGATCAGAGCACCAGCCACGCTGGCTTCATCCAATCCCCCACCTTCGGCCGAAAACAGTTGCGCCACACCGACATTGGCCCAGCCACCGATCGAAGACACAAGAATAAACACCAGCAATCCACCATAAAAACGCACACCTTTCAGGCGGCGGTCGCGATAGGTGAACGCGTTATCCAGCATAAAATTGGTCAGCATTGCCGCAAGCGTGCCAATACTCTGCGAGATGATGAAGCTCTGTCCGGCAAAATGCAGCAACGTCATCACTGCAAGATTGACCAGCACACCAATCGCACCGACCATGGCGAACGTCAGGAACCTGACAGGCAACCATCCGCCGCAGAGTTTATCAAGCAGCAAGGTCAGGAACTGAAACAGCACCAGAATATCGAGCTTGCTCTCACCCGCGACACGCGGTTTGAATCTGCATGGAATTTCAAGAACACGCGGCCTGTGGGGTGTCGACAGAATCAGATCCAGTAGAATCTTGAAGCCCTGCCCCGACAGACGCGGCGCGATCCTGTTGAAATAATCCCTCTTCACGGCAAAAAAACCGCTCATCGGATCGCCCAGATTCACGCGCATCAACGCCTGAGCCATGCGGATACCTGTGTCGGACAACATATGCCGCCAGGCATTCGACAGCCCGGAATTATCTCCACCAGCAACATGGCGGCTGCCTACGGCAATATCACAGCGATCCTCCGCCAAAGCATCAATCAGATCGCCCAGACGCTCCTCATCATGCTGCAGATCGCCGTCCATCACCGCGATGAAACGTGCCGAAGATGACAGGGCGCCTTCAATCACCGCACTGGACAGACCACGACGCCCGATCCTGCGAATACCGCGCACACGTGCATCCGCTTCGGCCAGAGCACGCACCTCATCTATTGTGCCGTCAGGAGAGTTGTCATCAACAAACACGACTTCCCACAAACGGCCAGCCAGCGCCTGTTCCAAAGCTGCGACCAGAGGGCGTATATTCGCAGCTTCACGAAAGACCGGAACGACAACCGTAATCTCGGCGCTGCCGATAGAATTATTCAACATCGATTTCACAATCAGCTGACAGTCGTTTCCATATCCAGTGGATACGGACCGGGGCGCTCCAGACTTGTCCGGATCGTCTGCAACGTCTGAACGCGCACGACATGCGGCGCTTCGGTCAGACGGCTGGTCAGGATATTTTCCTGCGCGGGATCGCTGGCGGCAAGGCGCACCAGAAAATCACCACCACCGCGAATCATATGGCATTCGATGGTTTCAGGCCACGAGGCCACCATTTCCTCAAACCCCTGCAATACGGCTTCTTTCTGGCTGTCCAGACCGATCAGGGCAAAAAGGGTGATTGGCGCCCCCAAGGCCACGGGATCGATATCCGCGTGGTAACCACGGATAACCCCTTTTTCTTCCAGTCGCCTTACGCGCCGAAGGCATGGAGGGGAAGAAATTCTGGCACGCCGTGCCAGCTCCACATTGGTAACCCGTCCATCTGCCTGAAGTTCAGCAAGAATCCGTCGGTCAACCGCATCTAGTTCTGTCACGTCACTTCCGCCCCGCTGCAAGCGCTGTTTCATATTGCCTGCAGCGAGCGATATACGGCAATCATCCGGCTGGCGCAAAACACATCCAGCATTCCACATGCCTGCTTTTCTCTTGCCTCAACCACGTGGCAGGATCATACGGACCTTTCTTTTTTGTAATTCATATCGCGGGAGCCCTTAAGGATGGGACAGACACACTCCACCGACCTGCTCATCATCGGAGCCGGCCCCGCGGGTTATACCGCTGCCATCTATGCAGCCCGCGCCAGCCTTTCGCCCGTTCTGCTCACCGGAATGCAGCCCGGCGGCCAGTTGACCATCACGACCGACGTCGAAAACTATCCCGGATTCGCACAGGCCATTCAGGGTCCGTGGCTGATGGAACAGATGTCAGCCCAGGCCGAACATGTCGGGACGAAAATTATCTATGACATGGTCGTATCCGTCGATTTCACGAAGGGATCTCCCTTTCATGTCACGACAGATGGCGGTGACACATGGATCGCAAAATCCGTCATTATCGCCACAGGTGCACAGGCACGCTGGCTGGGTCTGCCAAACGAAAAACGCCTTCAGGGTGCCGGTGTCTCCGCCTGCGCAACCTGTGACGGTTTTTTCTTCCGGGGCAAGAGAGTCGCCGTTGTCGGCGGCGGCAATACAGCCGTGGAAGAAGCCATCTATCTCACCCATCATGCCGATCATGTGACGCTAATTCACCGCCGCGACAGCCTGAAAGCGGAAAAAATCCTTCAGGAACGTCTGTTTGCGCATCCAAAAGTCAGCGTTATCTGGAACAGCGCCGTCGAAGACATCCAGTCAGGCGGCACGCCAGAAGCCGTAACCGGTCTGACGCTGCGTGACACCGTGACTGGGGCGACATCGGAACTGGCTGTTGATGGTGTCTTCATCGCCATCGGCCATTCTCCAACCACGGCAATGTTCGGCAACCAGATCGAACTCGACGCCGAGGGATATATCGTAACGGAACCCGGCACGCCGCGGACATCGGTCCCCGGCATTTTTGCCGCAGGTGACGTGCAGGACCGGACCTACAGACAGGCCGTCACGGCAGCAGGAACAGGCTGCATGGCCGCACTTGATGCCGAACGCTATATTGGCGGACTCATTCCGAATACAAAACCAGAAGCTTGACCTCTTCAGAAACATACTGCACGTCATGCAGATATTTTACAGTCTGCCTGTTTCGATGTGCAGCGGGGGAATATTATGCGTGCAGCAGGAGATAACCACAAAATGGACTGGGATAAGCTCAGGATTTTTCATGCTGTGGCCGAGGCAGGTTCGTTTACCCATGCCGGGGATTCGCTGAATCTTAGCCAGTCTGCCGTTTCCCGCCAGATATCTGCGCTGGAAGAAGCATTGCAGGTTCCGCTGTTTCACCGTCATGCACGTGGCCTGATCCTGACCGAGCAGGGTGAAACACTCAACCAGACCGTGCGGGAAGTTTTCTCCAAACTGGAGATGACGCAGGTCCTGCTGACAGAAAGCAAGGAACGTGCGGCAGGCAGGCTTCGCGTCACGACCACAACCGGTTTTGGCACCTGCTGGCTGATGCCGCGTCTGCATCGTTTTCTGGAAGCCAATCCTGAAATCTCAATCACCCTGATCCTTGAAGACAATGATCTGGATCTGGGCATGCGTGAAGCCGATGTCGCCGTCCGCATGCACCCGCCACGTCAGCCCGATCTGATCCAGCGTCATCTGGCCGACTTCAAACTGTCGATCTATGCCGCGCCGTCCTATATTGAGCGCAACGGCGTTCCAACAGGAACGGATGACATCAACAAACACACCTTTGTCGCTTTCGGTGGCTATCACGCCCCCGTCCCGCAGATAAACTGGCTGCTGGAAACCGATATGGAAAGCGGAACCCGCCGTGCAGCGCGGCTTGAAGTCAACAGTATGGCCGCGATGTCAGAAGCCATTGCCGCCGGTCTGGGGATTGGATCAATCCCTGACTATGCCGCCGCAGCCTATCCTGAACTGGTCAAGATTCTTCCGAATCTGAGCAGCCCAACGGTCGAAGCCTATTTCGTTTATCCGGAAGAGCTTCGCAGTTCGAAGCGTGTGTCCGTTTTCCGGGACTTCCTGACATCAGAGCTTGGCCTGCGCAGCTGATTGTCCAACGTGGAATGATCGCTTACCCCCTCCTGCCCACAAGGCTGGAGGGGAATTATGTCTCAGGGTGCGGAAATCCGCGCCAGCCTCTCTCTGAGAAGAGTGCGCAGCTTTTCGGCTGACAGATTTTCCCTGTCCTCCAGCACCTCCTCCATCCGTCTGACCAGACGACGCGTGTCATACAGCTGATCCATCAGAGACAGAACGACCGGCACCGCGCCAGAATCCAGATCAAGATCAAACAGCAATTCCGCGATCAGGCGCGCACGCGCTTCATCCACGGCATCGAAGCGATATCCGGAAACACCAGCCGTTTCCGGCATGAGAGCGGGACGGATCCATCCGTCACCAATCCAGCCCCGAACCATGCCGGGGTCAACACGTCCCACACGTACACACAGTGTTTCCAGAGTAATCACGCGCTTTCTCCTTCCGCGCCTCCAGCCGGCTTCCAGTTTTCAAGAAAGGCCTTCAATGCATCGTCAGCCTTTCCAACCCTAACTTCCAACGTGACATACAGGTTTCCGGCTTCATGCTTGCCATGTGCCGCAACACCTTTTCCACGCAGACGAAGCACAGAACCGCTATCGGAATTTGCCGGAACATTCATCTTCACCGTGCCAGACGGCGTCGGAACCATAAAGGGACCACCGAGAACGGCAGTTTTCAGATCAATCGGCAAACGCCCACGAATATCACGTCCGTCACGTGTCCATGTTGGATCCGGTTTTACGGCAAGCGTGATCATGGCGTCGCCCGATGGACCTCCACGGACACCTTCCTCACCCTTGCCACGTAACCTCAGAGTCTGACCGTCTTCGGTTCCCGCAGGAATCTTGACATCAAGCTGTGAGCCATCAGGCAAGGTGATCCGGGATGTTCCACCATTCACAGAGTCAAGAAAGCTGACCTCAAGCCTATAGGAACTGTCGGCTCCCTTCTGGGGGCCAGCAGCCCTGCGACCAAATCCGCCACCGCCCCGACCGCTGAACATCCCGCCCAGAAGATCATCCAGATCTTCCTGAGAGAAACCATTGCCGCCACCGGCACCATAACGGAATCCACCAGCGCCATCGGCAAAGTCACGATAGCCACCACCACCGCCAAATCCATGCGGTGCACGCTCCTGCCCGGAAGCGTCGATTTCCCCCCGGTCGAAGCGTCCCCGCTTTTCCTCATCGGACAAAAGATCGTTAGCAGTGTTCAGTTCCTTGAACTTTGCCTCAGCATCCTTGTCATCCGGATTGAGATCGGGATGCCATTTGCGTGCAAGTTTGCGATAGGCCTTGCGGATATCGTCCTGACTTGCCGTTTTTGAAACACCGAGAACCTGATACGGATCACGAACACTCAACGATCTTCTCCTTCACTTTCCGCATCAATATCCGGGCCGAAATAAAGCGTATCAAGCAGATCCATCAACACGGCTACCGTAACGTCCGTTGCCAGACCAGCTTTCTCCGCCTCACTGACCAGAGCCAGTAGCCTCGGCTTCAGAAAATCCTGAGCCGGTGATGTCGTCATGAATTTCTTCCTTCCCTGCCAACGCAACCCACAAAACAGCTTTCCGCTCTGCCTCTGCGCCGCTCCATGCAGTACACTACTTTTCTCAAAAAATAGGAAGGTGAGCGCGCAGGTTCAATGCCATCCGCCCACCAACACAGAAAGTTCTCGTCAGCACAATGCAGGAAACGCTGTTAGCCCTCACTCTCGTCGCGGTCACAGGCGTAACAGGCGTCTGCGCACGTATCCTGAAGCTGCACATTCCCATGCCGTTGCTACAGATTGCAGCAGGCATCATTGCAAACCTTATGGGACTGCATGTCGGTCTGGATAACAATCTTTTCCTGCTGCTGTTTATCTCCCCACTCCTGTTCGTCGATGCCTATCGCCTGCCGATGCGGGAATTCGGGGAACTGAAAAACATCATTGCCGCAATGGCGATCGGACTGGTCATTGTCGGGACAGCTGGCGGTGGCTGGCTGCTGCACTGGCTGATTCCCGCCATTCCACTGGCTGCGGCACTGGCCCTCTCCGGCGCGCTTTCTCCAACCGACGCAATCTCGGTCGCAGGCATCCTGCGGAGTGGTCGCGTGCCCCCCCGCCTGCTGCACATTCTGCGTGGTGAAGCGCTGCTGAACGATGCTTCAGGCCTTGTCTGCTTCAAATTCGCCGTCGCAGCAGCCACGACTGGCCTGTTCTCCCTAAAAGCCGCTTCCGCCAATTTTGTGTGGGTGGCACTGGGCGGAATCGCTATCGGTTTTACCGTTGGATTTCTGGCCAGCAAAATCGAGAGTTTTCTGCTGCGCAAAGGCTACGATGACCCCTCCAGCCACTCTCTTCTGGCACTGCTGATCCCTTTCGGCATCTATCTTATTGCTGAACATATCAACACTTCAGGCATCCTTGCCGTTGTTGCCGGGGGCATGACCATTCGTCTGAGTGGCATCATGAACGAAACGCAGATCGAGACGCGCATGCGCGCCACGGCAATCTGGGACATGGTTTCCTTCACACTGAACGGGCTTGTCTTCCTGCTTCTGGGTCTGCAACTGCCCTTCCTGTTCCACGACGCCAAAGCCCTGATGCATTCCAGCGGCTTTTCTCCCTGGACCATCCCTCTCGCAATTCTGACCCTTCAGGCCAGCATGACCGCGATCCGCCTGCTTTGGGTCATTACATCAGCACTGATCCGTCGCATTATCGCTAAGATCAGACATGTCAGTTGTGTGGTGCCAAGCTGGAAGGAATGCGTCATTCTCGCACTGGCCGGAACCCGGGGAACAATCACTCTCGCCGCCGTAATGTCACTTCCCGCAGCCGCTGAGTTTCCAGACCGCGCAATAGTGATCATCGTCGCTGCTGGCGTCATCATCTCATCCCTGCTCCTGGCCAGTATCCTGCTGCCTGTCATGTTGCATCTTCTGCCAGCCTCAACAGATATCAGCGGTTCACAGCAGGAACTGGACGAAACACGCCTCTCTCTCGTCCGCACGGCGATCACAGTCTTGCAAAATGAAGCCACAAGACATCAGAACCCGGATGACAGCGAGCCCGACAGCCTGTCCATTGCCCATGCTCAGGCGGTTCCGCTGCTGTTACAGGAATATCAGGAATTGCAGCACACTCTGGACAGAAAGCAGTCCGATCCGGGGCAGGATCACGAATTCTCTGTCCGCAATCGCCGCGCGGAATTGGCAATCCGCCTGCGTATTGTTCGAACACAGCGGAGAAAACTGCGTGAACTCCTGCTCGATCGCAAAATCAATGACGAAACCGAACGTGTCCTGAGTCGTCAGATCGACGTTCATGAACAGGAACTCATGGACGAAGCCTCCGCCCTGCCGCATGTTTAATCTCGACACCCAATATTTCTCACAACGTCAAACCGGCCACACAAACACTCATGAGCAAGCGCACACCAGCTTCAACATTCCTCGAAAAACATGGTGTTCCCTTCACCATGCACAGTTACGACTATGACGGCTCCGTCGGTAAACTGGGCATTCATGCCGCCGCTGCCGTCGGACAGCCCCCTGAAAAAGTGTTCAAGACACTGATGGCTGAAGTCGATGGGAAACATGTGTGTCTGGTGATTCCCGTCGCCTGTGAAGCCAGCATGAAAAAGATTGCCGCCGCATGCTCCGGGAAAAAAGCCCACATGATGAAACCGGCCGATGCGGAGCGGATTACCGGCTTTCAGGTTGGAGGCATCAGTCCCTTCGGACAACGCCGGAAAATCCCCGTCCTCGTCGCGGAGGAAGCCGGGCAGCAGGAAAAGATATTTGTGAACGGTGGCGGTCGAGGGCTCCAGGTCGAAGTCGCGACAGCAGATCTGCTCCGCATTCTGGGCGCCAGTCTGACGGACCTGACAGCCTGAAATCGACACAACATCTATCGACTACTTAACTTTACAGCAGGGGCCGACAGCAGATACCCGCAATGCAACCTTCCAGCGGAACCCATCCGCTGGATCAGATACATGCGGAGTCCTCATGACGCGAACCTCTTCCCCATCATCCATTGATGTGCGACCGCGCCGCCTTCTGTCAGCCCTTCTGGCCTCCACATTCTGTGCGACCCTCTCTGTCTCGTCCGTTCTTGCCGCGGAAACCGCCAAAACTGCGGCCACGGCCACAGAATCAGCAGCAACCCCCACCTTCAAAGGCAATGCCGCGCTGCTTCCGGCAGATTCCATCACGAAGCATGTCGCCACGATCAACGGGAAGAAACTGCCCTACACCGCCCATGCAGGCACGCTGACACTGCGCGATGCGAATGGGGACCCATCCGCCCGCGTTTTCTATGTCGCCTACACACTGGATGGTGCAGCGACGGAAAAGCGCCCGGTCACTTTCTTCTTCAACGGTGGTCCGGGTGGCGCCACGGCATATCTCAATCTTGGTGCAGCCGGACCTGTTGCCCTGACCTTCCCGGACGGAAACCCCACCGATGGAGTCGCCGCCAAACTTGGTCCAAACCCGGACAGCTGGCTGCCCTCCACCGACATGGTCTTCATTGATGCCGTGGGCACCGGATATTCCCAGCCCACCAATCCGGAAAAAGCCGGTAAGGAATTTTACGGCACAAAGCAGGATGGACGCGCCTTCGCCAAGGCCATCAGCCTGTGGATTGGTCAGAACAACCGCCACACATCCCCGCTCTGGCTGGCTGGTGAAAGTTACGGTGGCATCCGTTCCATTGAGGTCGCGACAGCCCTGCAACAGCAGCAGAACATTCTCCTGCATGGGATTGTCATGGTCTCTCCCGCGCTGGAGATGAAATTCCTCGACACGTCCAGCAATCCTCTGGGCTCGGCAATGCTCCTGCCCTCATTCGCCGCCGCCGAACTGGAACGCCAGCACAAGCTGACACCCGAAGCTGCCGATGCCGCATGGAAATATGCTTTTGGCCCCTATCTGCTGGCCACGGGTGGCGAACCTCTGACCGGCGATGCGGCAAAGGCTTTCTACAGCAAAGTCGCCACAATGACCGGTCTGCCGGAAAGTGTGGTCGCCAGCCAGAGCGGCATGCCCGATCCTCAGGCGCATGATGTTCGCAGCCGTAACGGCCGCCTGATGACGCTTTATGATGCAACGGTCACCATCGCCGATCCTTATCCCGATGGTGTCGAAAACGGGAACAGCCCTGACCCGACCCTCTTCGGTTTTGGTCGTGCTTATGGCGGCGCCTTCGAAGGATATGCCGCGCAGGATCTCGGTTTCCGGACTGATCTGACCTACAACCTGCTCAATCTGGATGTGAACCGCCAGTGGGATTTCCGTGGAGAGGGCGAAATGATCGCCAGCGAAATCCCGGCCATGCGCCAACTTCTGGCACTCAATCCTTCACTCCGGATCTTTATCGCCAATGGCTATTTCGATCTGGCCTGCCCGTTCGGAAGCTCCCGCTGGGTCGCATCCCGTCTGCCCGTTGGTCGTGATCGCGTCAGCCTGCACGTCTATCCGGGCGGGCACATGATCTACACACGTGCGGATTCCCGAGCCGCCTTGTCTCATGACGTTCAGACGTTCCTGACAAAGTAATCCTATTGCCGCCGGAGAGAGACATAGTCGATTTCTTCGGCGGCCTCAGGGCTTGCCCTGAACACTGATACCGGGGACTTGTCATCAATCGCAGAGCCTACGCGAATGATTTCCACCAAGGAAACTCAGGGATATTTTCTTCCATTCCGCTTCAAAATCTCACTAACGAAATCCGCATGCTCGCCAGCGTAGTGATCGCAATGATGAAGCCGTCACGGTTTGATGCCACGACCTGCGATACCGTCCCCCCAACCAAGATCTCGCCGATGTTCACGGTCGGCACGTCGGACTGCGTGTCGAACATCCGACCACGCATATAGGGATCAAGGGACAGCCAGAGGATGCGCAGCAAAATCTGATCAGGACCAAGCTCTGCAACCGGCTTCTTTTCCAGGTGGAAATTGGCCGGAGCAGGTGCACCTTCAGGATGCGTGCGAGGATAATCCGCCGGTTGATGGGGTTTCGGCGGCCATGGGCAAATCTGCTGATAAATATGAGATCAAAGCGCGGCTTCGAGAACGCGACGGCAGACATCAAGGGTAACATCCTGATGCTCGCCCAAAGCCGTCATGCCGTGCGTTTCAAGCTGGTCAATCAAGCCGTCGATTGCATCTGAGCCAATTGCATAAGCGGAGAGACGCGTCGGAATTCCAAGACTTTCGAAGAATGCCTCCGTCTTCATGATCGCAGCCTCAATCCGCTCGTCTTCCGTACCATCATTCAGGTTCCAGACACGGGCAGCATATTGCAAAAGCTTGCCGCGCTTTGCTTCCCTGCAGACGCGCAGCAAAGACGGCAATATCACAGCGAGTGTGCGCGCATGGTCTATATCATAGCGCGCCGTCATTTCGTGGCCAATCATGTGCGTTGACCAGTCCTGTGGCACACCAACACCGATCAGCCCGTTGAGCGCCAAGGTCGCAATCCACATGAAATTCGCGCGGAGATCGTAGTTTTCCGGCTCCGAGACCACCTTTGGACCAATCTCCACCAAGCTCAGTAGCAGGCCTTCCGCGAAACGGTCCTGCACCTTGGCGTCGACTGGATAGGTAAGATACTGCTCGATGGTGTGAACGAACGAATCCACCACGCCATTGGCGACTTGACGAAGTGGGAGCGTAAAAGTTTTCGTTGGGTCGAGCACCGAAAAGCGCGGGTAGACGAGCGTGCTGCCGAACCCCAGTTTCTCGCGCGTTTCCGAACGTGTGATGACGCTGAAGCTGTTCATTTCCGAACCTGTTGCGGGCAACGTCAGCACGGTACCGAAAGGCAGGGCCTGCGTGACGTTCGCACCGTGAGTCGTCAGAATCTCCCATGGATCGCCGATGTGATTGACCGCTGCAGCAACGAACTTAGTGCCATCGATCACCGACCCACCGCCGACGGCCAGTAAGAAATCGAGCTTCTCGCGGCGCACTGTCGCGACGGCCTGCATCAGGGTTTCGTAGGTTGGATTGGACTCGATCCCACCGAATTCCTGGACGGTACGGCCACCCAGCACGGAGCGCACTTCAGCCAGAGTCCCATTCCGTTCGGCACTGGAACCACCGTAAAGCATCAATATCCGCGCATGCTCGGGAATATGTTCGGCTATCTTCGCAATCGTGTCCTTGCCGAAGATGATGCGGGTAGGGTTGTAATACTCGAAATTCTGCATTTTCGTTTCCTAATTCGACCGGTCGTCTACAAGCGATTTGTCAATGCTTGATAGCATACGAACGACCGCTCCCCTTGATCGGAAATTGACATCGGACATTCATTCTGTAGCCACGCAGGCGACCATTTAGTGTGAACATTCACACCAAAAGAAAGCTACGCATCAAAAACTCTAGCTTTCTGATCGGCAGCAGCAGGAATTTCATCGTATGTTATGATGTCGGTGGCTACTCCATCAGCGATCTGGCCAGCAACCCATATGGCAAATAGGGTTGCTGCAAGGATGAAAGTGGCCAATGGAGCCGTGAAGCATCTCCAGTTTCCAGACGCCTCCCATGTGCTGATGGGCTTTGGCGAGGCGCCAATCCGGATTGTGGGACATGGCTCCACTATGGAGCTTGGCGGCTCCGAGAATGGGACGCGATCAGCCCGTGATAGTGCATGGTCGGCTGTTCTATCCTTTCTCGCCGAGGTGTAACCGTTGACTACTCAGCATTGATGCACGTGAGTGGTGCCCTTGAGACCTCTCTTGCCGGAATATGGGGACAAGATTGATGACGTCTTGAGCTTCAAAAGAGAGTTCTGCTGACGTTTACGCCGAAGCTTACGTAAAACTCACTTCCATGTAGTCAGCCCAAATATCCCTCCAGAAAGAGCATCTGCACGCATTGCTTCCCGCATCGACGTCACGGTCCATCATGACGGAACACCTCGCGCCCCAAATATCCGACATCGGCAGCAATATTTGCCCCATCCGACACAAAGGCATATCAGCCACGTCTCTTCGATCTGACACTGGTGACAATACGATGGCTTCTTTACGACATCCTGACACCCGGCACTTCCTTCCCGGCGTCATCGCAGTCGTCGGCAGTGACGGCGCGGGAAAATCCACGCTCACGGCAGATCTTCTCAATCATTTACAGCAGGAACAGGCGACCGAACTGCTCTATCTGGGGCAGGACTCCGGCAATATTGCCCGGTGGATCAAGACACGCCCGCTGATCGGACCTGTCATTGCGCGCTATCTGGTCAAAAGAAGCGAACGCGCCCATGCGTCGAAAGACAGGAAATCCTCGCCTCCGGACCTCCTGACCGCGATCGTGATATTCCTTTTCTCCCTCTGGCGGCACTCCAAATTCAAAAAAGTGCCTCTACTGAGCCAGCAGGGTATCGTCGTGATCACGGATCGTTATCCACAGGCCGAAGTCGCGGGATTTCATTTCGATGGACCGGGGTTGGCTGCGCTGGAAAAAGGCTCTTTTCTGGTCAGGTTTCTGGCAAGACAGGAACAGCGTCTTTATCGGGAAATGGCGAATTATGTGCCCGCACTGGTCATACGTCTGAACATCGATGCAAAAACCGCGCATGAGCGGAAGCCGGATCACAAGCTTTCATCTCTGGAAGCCAAAACGAGCGTCTTTCCGACGCTGGCGTTTAATGGAGCCCGGATTCTGGATCTCGATACGCGGGAACCCTATGCCACAGTCCTGCATCGGGCATTGGCTGAAGCACGCGATGTAAGCAGACCTGCAAAACTCTGATGTCATAGCCGGGATTACAACAGGAAACTTGTCGTTTATATAGTTTTCATATAAACTTAATTGAAGTTTCACAGTAAGACCGGACGCATGTTTTCCCTGCGTCCCGGAGTAAATGCCTTGGGTATCAGTATGAAACTGATGTCTTCCGCGGCCGATCAGGTCATGCCTAGGACTTTCTCAGGCGAGCAGATCACTTCCACCAGCCCGGAAACACAGTACACCCCTCTTTCGAGGGTCGTCGCAATCGTTGGATGTGATGGCTCCGGCAAAACCAGCCTGGTTACCGATCTGGTCGCCCGGCTGAACACGCAGGAACCAACAGAACGCTGCTATATGGGGCTTGTTTCCGGAGAGACCGGCGACAAGATCAAAAAGCTTCCGATCATCGGCAAACAGCTGGAACGCTATCTTGCCGCTCGCGTCCGTCGTGCACAGGATATGAAAGAAAAGGTCCCCGGCCTTTTCTCCGCATGCGTCATGTACGGCTTTTCCCTGCTGCGCGTCTCGCATCTGCGCCGTTTGATGAAGCGCTCGGAAAGCGGTCATCTGACCATCGCCGACCGTTATCCGCAGGCTGAATTTTCGGGCTTTCACTATGACGGACCCGGCATCGATGCAGGACGAACCGAAAGCCCCTTCATCCAGAAGCTCGCAAAGCGTGAGCAGAAACTGTATGACTGGATGGCAAAGCAACGGCCTGCGTTGATCATTCGCCTGAATGTCGATGCTGATACTGCGCATGCGCGCAAATCAGACCATCCGCTGGAAGAACTGCGCGAAAAAACCGCAATCATGCCGCGGATTAAATATAACGGCACCCGCATTCTGGAAATCGATGCGCGCCTGCCCTACGAGCAGGTTCTGCAAACAGCACTGAACGCCATCAAAGGTGCGGTTTCTGTCGGAAATCTTTCCCTGAACAAGGAAAGACATAGCTTCTGATCAGGCCAATGCCAGACAGAAAGAGATTTTCCTGTCTGGCATAAATCTTTTCATGATCCAGATTTGACGGTAACACGGCTCCGATTGCTTTCGGCAAGTTCTCTTCTCCGGATCGGGCGCGTGTTTGCTCCCCTTCCATCCAGCAGAAACTGATCGGTTCATGCCACCCATTTCTCCCCTTTCCCCTCTCATCGCTGTCGTCGGATGCGATGGTTCCGGCAAATCGACCGTCACGGACAGTCTGCAAAAATGGCTCGCCACATCACGGCCGACAGTCATCTGCCATCTGGGTAAACAAAGCGGAAACATCGGCCGGGCCATTGGCCGCCTGCCGTTTGTGGGTGGTTTGGTCGAAACCAAGCTAAACAGCAAAGCAAAGAAAGTTCACTCCGACAAAGGGCCGGATACCCTGTCGGCGCTGGTGACCTATTTTTTCACCCTGCGCAGATACTGGCGCTTTCTCCGCATGATGCAGTTCCGCAGGAAGGGCTTCCTTGTTATCGCGGACCGCTTTCCCCAGATGGAAGTCCCTGGCCCCATGGATGGATGCGGCCTTTACAAGGTCACCGGTGGCGGCCTGAAAGGACTTCTGGCACGCAGCGAGCGTCAGCTCTTTGCCCGCATGGTGGCCTGCAAACCGGACCTGATCATCCGTCTCAATGTTTCACTTGATGTCGCGATTGCACGCAAGCCGGATCATAAACCAGACAATCTTGCCCGGAAGATCAACGATCTGTCGAATATCACCTTCAAAGGCGTGAAAATGCTGGAAATCAATGCGGACCAGCCGCTGGAAACCGTGCTTTCCACTGCAAAGAACGCCATTTCCGAAATTCTGCAGGCCCGTGATGGCAACACACCTTCAGAGAGCCATGCTGCCGGATGA
This sequence comes from Acetobacter sp., assembly GCA_012517935.1. Classification (GTDB taxonomy): domain Bacteria; phylum Pseudomonadota; class Alphaproteobacteria; order Acetobacterales; family Acetobacteraceae; genus Acetobacter. The sequence goes on from JAAYUA010000055.1 coordinate 31,809, forward strand.
AAGCCTGGTTTTCAGACGGCGTCTTCCGCTCGGTTCTTCGTAATGCCTCCTATCTCGGTTCAGGAAAACTCGGTGGCACCGTTCTCAGCCTGATCGCCCTGTCCTGTGCTGGACGAGGAATGTCGACCGCCCTTTTCGGAACACTGGTCGTCATCAATGCTTATGCCGCAGGTGTCAGCAATCTGGTCAAGTTCCAAACATGGCAGTTCATCGTTCGTTTCGGAGCACCCGCTCTGGTGCGTAATGAAAACGCCATGTTCTGCGACATCATATCCTTTTCGTTTGCCCTTGATCTGGCCAGTGGCGCATTCGGCCTGATCGCTGGCATGGCGCTGCTGCCATTTCTGTCGCATCGGGTCGGCATCGATGACAGCGCCTTCGTGCTCGCCATGTTTTACTGCACGCTGATCCCGATCATGACAGCGGCAACCCCGACCGGTGTATTGCGAACACTGGATCGGTTCGACAGCATCGCCGTTCAGCAAATGGTCACGCCACTTCTGAACGCCATCGGGAGCCTTTTTACCTTTGTAATGGGCTATGGCTTCGTCGGCTTCGTCGTCTCATGGTATGTTTCCGAACTGATCGGCGATCTTTTCCTCTGGGTCGTCGCAGCGCGCGAACTCCGCCGTCAGGGGTTCCACAACGCGATGCGTCCCGGCTTGTTTGCTCCCGCACGACGGATCAAGGGAGCATGGAATTTCGTCTGGACCACCAATTTCGCGCACTCGATCTGGTCGGCATGGGGGTCGCTGAGCAACGTGATTGTCGGCGCGATGCTGGGTCCGACAGATGCTGGCCTGTTCAAGATCGCCTCGACCTTCTTCACTTCAGCCAGCAAACCGGCCGATCTCATGGCCAAAAGCTTCTACCCTGAAGTCATGCGTCTGGATCCAACCAGCAACAAGCCATGGCTTCTGGCCCTCCGCAGCAGCCTGATGGCTGTCGGAATCGGTTTGATCGTCCTTCTGGTTATCTTCGTGGGTGGCAGACCCCTGATCTCTCTGGTGTTTGGCCATCGCTATCTGGAAGCCTTCAGCCTGTTGCAGATCATGACCGTTGCCCTTCTGGTGTCCATGGCCGGCTTCCCGATGGAATCCCTGCTCTATATGTCCAGCAAGCAGAAATCGGCACTGATCGCCGAAGGCTCAGCCGCACTGGCCTATGGTGTTGTGCTGGTGATCTTCATCCATTTCTTCGGGCTGCTTGGTTCAGGTTTCGCGTATGTCGCGGGCATGTGCATGAAGGCGCTGTTTTCCTTCATCCCCACCTTTTCCGCATGGCGTCACCGACACACCCTGACGCATGCTCATCTCAACAGCGTTGACACTCCGGGATAATCCCCGCTGGCCGGGGCTGCTCCCCGGCCAAGACTACAAGACCAGTCGGCCCAGAATAGCTTCCAGAAGCATCCGACCACGTGGCGTTGCCGCCAGTATCCCTCCTTCATGAAGCAGATATCCCTCTTCCACGCACATCCGCAGAATCTCGCGATCCACAGAACCCAGCAGAGGACAGCCAGTTCGTGCCTGAAAGGCCTGTTCATCCACCCCGGATGAAAGACGCAGGCCCATCAGAAGCATTTCCCGGGCCAGATCCTCAGCTTGCAGCACCGTTTCAGAAGACAGCCCTGTGCCATTTTCCTCGACACGTTCCGCCCATATTTCCGGTGCGCGATGTCGGCGTGTCGCCAGTATTTCCGTTCCGGGAGTCACGCGTCCATGTGCCCCGGGACCAATCCCCGCATAATCACGATAGCGCCAATATGCCAGATTGTGCCTGCTCTCCTGCCCCGGCACAGCATAATTGGAGACTTCATAGGCCTGTAGCCCATGCTTGGCCGCAATTTCTCCCGTCATGTCATAAAGACGGGCGGCTTCATCTTCTTCCGGAAGAATGATCCGTCCCTGACGAAACAGGGCTTCAAATTTGGTCCCGGTCTCAATCGTCAGCTGATAAAGCGACAAATGGCCGCTGACGAGTGAAAGAGCTGTCTCCAGTTCCTGCCGCCATGCCTGCTCGTTCTGTCCCGGACGGGCATAGATCAGGTCAAAACTGACACGGGGAAAAATCCCACGTGCCAGTTCCAGGGCTGCAACGGCCTGTGCAGCGGAATGTTCACGTCCCAACGCATGCAGGGACTCATCATTCAGCGCCTGAATACCCAGAGAGACACGATTCACACCCGCAGACCTGAAATCTTGCAGACGCCCTGTCTCCACACTGGTTGGGTTCGCTTCCAGCGTAATTTCCGGCTCTTCTTCCGTCGGGAAATAGGTCCGGGCATCTGCAATCAGATCAGCCACCCCTGATGGCGGCATCAGGGAGGGCGTGCCACCCCCGAAGAAAATGGATGACAGTCTGCGCGGCCCAAGACGCTGGGCTTCCCAGAACAATTCCTGCCGCAAAGCCCGGACGAAACGCTCCGACGGGATGGGCTGTCTGACATGACTGTTGAAGTCACAGTAAGGGCACTTTGAAAGACAGAAAGGCCAGTGAATATAAAGGGCCAACCCCTTCTCAGCGATTGGGGCTGGCTCCGGTTTCTGATGACCAACGCTCATCAGATGGCAACCTTCACTCCGAGTTCCACAACACGATCGACCGGAATCCGGAAAAAGTCTGTCACAGGCGTCGCGTTCCGGGCCATGAACAGGAAGAGCGACATCCTCCACAAAGACATCCTTGCGACGGAAGAACGCACAACCAACTCACGCGAAATGAAATAGGATGCCTGCAACGGATCGAAATCGAGACCACCTTCCTTCAAATCCTGCAAGGCTCGGGGAATATTGGGGGTTTCCATAAAACCATAACGCAGAACGACGCGATAAATCCCCGGAGCAAGCTCAGAAAGCGCGGCGCGATGTCCCCGATCGGCCTCCGGCTGGTCAATATTCTCAACCGTGACAAACAGCACATGATCATGCAGCACCTTGTTGTGCTTCAGATTGTGCAACAGACATGGTGGAACTGTCTCCGGATTGGCTGTCATGAACACAGCCATCCCCGGCACCCGGATCGTGCGGGATTGCGGCAGACGGGCAATGAAAGAGCCCATCGGCAGATTATCCTGCTTCTGACGGGACAGTATCAGACTGCGCCCCCGCTTCCATGTCGTCATCATCAGGGTCAGAACGCAGCCAAGAAGCACCGGCACCCATCCCCCATCAGGGATTTTCATCGCGTTAGCCGAAAAGAAAATCACATCAACGATCAGGAACGGCACAAAGGTGCCAAGCACAGCGAACCAGCTCCATTTGAACTGGCGATGAAACACCACAAAGCAAAGCAGGGTCGTGCAGATGAATGTTCCGGTCACGGCAATACCATAAGCAGCCGCCAGACGCTCCGAACTCTGGAACGCCAGCACGAGAATGATCGCGCCGACAGCCAGAAAACGGTTGAATTCAGGGAGATAGATCTGCCCTTCTTCCTCTGCATTGGTATGCTTGATCCGCATCCGGGGCAGATATCCCAACTGGATCAACTGGCGACACACCTGAAAGCCGCCGGATATTCCGGCCTGACTGGCAATGACGGTCGCAAGTGTTGCCAACAGCACCATCGGAAGCTGCATCCATCCCGGAATCATCATGTAGAACGGATTGGCTGTCGCTGCCGGATTATCAAGGATCAGCGCGCCCTGCCCCATATAATTGAGAGCCAGAGCCGGAAGCACAAAGAAAATCCACACATACCGGATCGGCTGACGGCCGAAGTGCCCCATATCGGCATAAAGCGCCTCCGCCCCAGTCACGCACAACACGACCGAGCCCAGCGCGATGAACGACATGGCGCCATGATAGATAATGAATTTCAGGGCATAGTAAGGCAGCAGGGCCATCAAAACCGATGGATGGTGATAGATCTGCACAACACCCAGCAATCCAAGTGTCCCGAACCATAACAGCATGATCGGGCCAAAAATTGCCCCGACCTTGCCCGTTCCGACCCATTGCATGCTGAACAGTCCGATCAGCACGACAATCGACAGAGGCAGAACGACATGGGCGGCCGACGGCATGCTGACTTCGATACCCTCCACCGCCGAGAGCACGGAAATCGCCGGAGTGATGATACCATCGCCGAAGAACAGACAGGCGCCGATAATACCGACCATCCCCAAGACAAGACGACCTTTCGGGGTGGTCGTCACCCGCTGCGCCAGAGACGACAGCGCGAGAATACCACCTTCGCCATTATAATCCGCACGCATGACGATCAGGACGTATTTGACCGTCACAATCATGATGAGCGTCCAGAAAATCAGACTCTCGATCCCCAGAACTTCCCAGTCCTTGATCGCATGAGATCCTGCCACAGCCTCGATCGTGGATCGCAGGGCATAAAGCGGGCTGGTTCCGATATCGCCATAAACGACACCCAAAACCCCCATGAGCGCGGCAAACCCTACAGGCGCGGAGGTTCGATAGCTGCTGTCCGCCGCGAATTCCTTCACATCACCGGGGACATGAGGCGGCTCATTCGACGATGCAGGAGCCGATAAGGACGAAGACGCCCCAGACTGGCTGGTATCGCTCATTAAACCCGGTCTCCGCTTCGTTCTCTGAAAAACAGTAAGGCCTATCGGCTCACATAAAGAAGAATTGTGCAGATTTCGCAAGAAAATCGCAGCATGGAGCGTTGCGTCCCACTTTAAGGGAGCTGCGGCCGAGATCCGAAAATGGCCGTTCCGACACGAACAAGATCCGCTCCCTCCGCAATGGCCTGGGGATAATCAGATGACATTCCCATCGAGCAGAGGGGCAAACCCGTCATATCCGCCAAAGAACGAAGGAAGCGGAAATGAGGCGTCGGGTCTTCACCTGCGGGTGGGATACACATCACGCCCTTCACGCATTCCCCAAAGCGCGCACGGCTGGCACGAATGAAGGACTCTGCCTCTTCCCGTGGAACCCCAGCCTTCTGACCTTCATCTCCCGTGTTAACCTCGATCAGAAGCTGCGGCATCCGACCGACCTTGTCCGCCGCCCGTGCCAGCGCATCAGACAGGGAAACACGATCCAGACTTTCGATAACGTCAGCAATACGCACCGCATCGACGGCCTTATTGGTCTGAAGCGCCCCGATCAGATGAAGTTTCAGGTCTGGATATAACGGTTTCAGATCAGAAAATTTTCCCAATGCCTCCTGCACCCGGTTTTCACCAAATACGCGTTGGCCTGCCGCGATTGCCGCTTCCACGGCAGACGCCGGATGAAACTTGGAGACAGCCACCAGTGTGACATCCGAAGGCTCTCGTCCCGCTTTCACGGCTGCATCCGCAATGCCCTGCCTTATTTCGGACAGGGACAGCGCTACATGATCGTATGATGTTGCAGGCGCAATATTATGATCTGAAGATGACATGGCATGCAGGAATCGCCCGTCATCAAGGCGGGGTCAAGACCGGCTCTCACGGTTGCCCTTTTCGACGACCCGCGCCACCCTGCCAACGAACCATTTTCCGTGTCGACAGGAGCTCCCACCCATCATGCCCACCAACACACATATCGCTTCCGGATTGTCGGTCGCTGCGGGAATCGATCGTCTGGCCGAAGTCGCCGTCCGGACAGGGCTGAACGTCCGCGAAGGGCAGCAGATCATCCTGACCGCCCCTCTCGATGCCTTGCCCCTGGTCCGGAAAATCACCGAACATGCCTATCGGGCAGGCGCATCACTGGTCACGACACTCTTCAATGACGATGAAGCGACCCTCGCACGCTATCGTCTCGCCCCGGACAGCGCATTCGACACGGCAGCCACATGGCTGAACAATGGCATGGCCGAGGGCTTCCGGAGCGGCGCCGCGCGCATGGCCATTGCAGGGGGTAATCCCTCTCTCCTGAGTGGTCAGAACCCGGACAGAATTTCCCGCGCCAGTCGTGCGGCATCCATTGCCAGACGCCCAACGCTGGAAATCATCACGGCATTCGAAGTCAACTGGAGCATCGCGGCAGCTGCCACCCCTGCCTGGGCGGCTCTGGTCTTTCCTGATCTTCCAGAGGAGGAAGCGCTCGAAAATCTCTGGCATGCCATCTTCATGGCGTCCCGTATCACCGGAGACGATCCGGTTGCCGAATGGAAGCAGCATAATGCGAACCTGCATAAACGCGCCGACCGCCTGAATGAGTTACGTTTCGCGGCTCTTCATTTCAGCGGTCCCGGCACGGAACTGACGGTTGGGCTGGCCGATGGGCATCGCTGGTGTGGCGGTTCAAGCGAAGCCCGTAATGGCATCACCTGCAACCCGAACATTCCGACGGAAGAAGTCTTTACAACGCCACACCGACTCAAGGTCGATGGATATGTGCGCAGCACCAAGCCGCTTTCCTATCAGGGCAGCCTGCTTGATGGCATTCAGGTCCGTTTCAAGGATGGCCAGATTACGGAGGCACATGCCGAAAAAGGCGAAAACATCCTGAACAAGGTTCTTGAAACCGACGAAGGTGCACGCCGTCTGGGCGAAGTCGCCCTTGTGCCTCACTCCTCTCCGATTTCCCAAAGTGGCATCCTGTTTCAGGATACGCTGTTCGATGAAAATGCTTCCAGCCACATCGCACTCGGACAGGCCTATACCGAATGCATGCTCGACACGGATGACATTTCTCCGGAAACACTGTCCGCCCGTGGTGCCAATAGCAGCCTGATTCACATAGACTGGATGATCGGATCGGGCGAAACTTCCGTATGGGGTCTGGATGCATCCGGAGCCCGTGTCCCTCTCATGATTTCAGGCGAATGGACCGAAACCCTATGACAGCTTCCATGCCTCAGCCCATATCAGGCACGCATCGTAAACGTCCCCTGATTGCCGCTCTTGCCTGTCTGCTCTGCACCGGCATCGCCGGGGGAACCGCACTGGCGCAACAGACTGTAGCCAGCAGTTCGGGACAGTCTGCAGAGATGACGCCACCAAGCGCCGCTGAAATGGCGCAGATGCGTCAGGATGTTGCGGTCGCCGCCAACTGGCCGTTGCCGCGTGACTTCTTCCCCCGCATGAGCGCAACACTGGCCGCGCTGCGTCAGGCCAACATTCATCCCCCTTACGGCGAACGACTCACACTCGATCAGACCATTCAGAAAGTTGGTGCCGCTCAGGGCGTTACACCCATCCTGAAAGCCCATGGCTTCACACCACGCGATTTCGTCATGGGGCTCACCTGCTTCGGGATTACCCGTGCCGTCCTGTCCAACCCGCAGGCCGCTGCATCCAACGGTGCCCCGGCCCTCAATCCAGCCAATGTCGAACTGATCAACAGCGATCAATCAGGGGTCAACAGCCTGATGGCGCAGATGAACAACGCCCCTCCGGGCTGATTCCAAAACTATGTCCGGTGGGGTGCCAGCAGAATCACGGTGGCGCCCACCAGACAGAGCAGAACACCGGCCACATCCCACCGATCTGGTCGGATGCCTTCTGCTTTCCACAGCCAGAACAGCGCAACGGTGATATAGATCCCGCCATAAGCCGCATAAGCCCGTCCGGCTTCATCCGCGTCCGACAATGTCAGCAGACAGGCGAAAAGGATCAGCGACGCACATCCCGGCAGGAGCCACATCCACCCCTTGTGCAGTCGCAACCATCCCCAAAAGGCATAGCATCCCGCTATCTCCGCCAACGCCGCAGCAACGTAGATCAGGACCGTTTTCAAGACATTATCCCTTCCGTCATATTCATGGCGCCATATCTGGATCTGTGATGCCATTCTCCCTCCGGGAATGACATGTGAATGCGGACTATTTCCCGCGCCGGGCAACTTCTGAAAACAAAAAAGCGGGCTCCGAAGAGACCCGCTTTCCATAACCCGAACGCACCGATGAAAATCAGTTGTTCATGGCTTCGAAAAAGTCATTGTTCGATTTGCTGTATTTCAGCTTGTCGAGCAGGAAGTCCATCGCATCCATCGTGCCCATCGGCGCAAGGATACGACGCAGAACCCACATTTTCGACAATGTTGCACGATCGACCAGCAGCTCTTCCTTACGTGTGCCGCTCTTCGTGATGTCGATGGCAGGGAATGTGCGCTTGTCAGCTAGCTTACGATCAAGGATCAGCTCGGAGTTACCCGTGCCCTTGAACTCTTCGAAAATCACCTCATCCATGCGCGAACCGGTGTCGATCAGCGCTGTTGCGATGATGGTCAGGGAGCCACCCTGCTCGATGTTACGAGCCGCACCGAAGAAGCGCTTCGGACGCTGCAACGCGTTGGCGTCCACACCACCGGTCAGCACCTTGCCCGATGACGGCACGACAGTGTTATAGGCGCGCGCCAGACGTGTGATCGAATCAAGAAGAATGACGACATCCCGCTTGTGCTCGACCAGACGCTTGGCTTTTTCCAGAACCATCTCCGCCACCTGAACGTGTCGGGTTGCCGGCTCGTCAAAGGTGGAGGCAACAACCTCTCCTCTCACGGAACGGGCCATGTCGGTCACTTCTTCCGGACGCTCGTCAATCAGAAGAACGATCAGGAAAACGTCAGGATGATTGGCCGTGATGGAGGACGCGATGCTTTGCAGCATCACGGTCTTGCCTGTGCGTGGCGGCGCCACGATCAGGGCGCGCTGTCCCATGCCGATCGGGCTGACCAAATCAATCACACGCGACGTGAAGTCACGCGGCTGGGTCTTTTTCCCCTTCACCGTGGTTTCCGGCTCCGGTGCAAGTCCCTCGACTTCCATCTGGAGGCGGCGCTCAGGATAAAGCGGCGTCAGATTGTCAAAATTGATCCGATGACGAACAGATTCAGGCGGCTCGAAATTGATCGAGTTGACCTTGAGCAGCGAGAAATAGCGTTCTCCGTCACGCGGTGCCCGGATCTGTCCTTCAACCGTATCACCGGTGCGCAGACCAAAGCGACGCACCTGCGTCGGAGAAATATAGATATCATCCGGCCCCGGCAGGAAGTTGGCTTCCGGCGAGCGGAGATAGCCAAAGCCATCAGGCAGGATTTCGAGAGTACCTTCGCCATAAATGGCCTGATCATTTTCGGCCAGCGTCTTGAGAATGGCGAACATCATGTCCTGCTTGCGCAGCGAGGAAGCGTTCTCGATATTGAGACTTTCCGCGTACGACAGCAGATCGGCCGGTGTCTTGGCCTTAAGATCAGCGAGATGCATTCAGATTATGCCTTGGGTGGCCAGCGAAAAAGAGGGGTGTCAGTGCACCTTGTCACGTGACCGCAACAAAAGCGGATCTCACGGACATGTCCGGTGGACATCCCGGAACATAGGGTCTGATCACAAAAGGAAGGAAGCCAGACAGTTGTGAAAAACCGTTCAGCCGGAGAAATGCCTAAACTCTCCCCGCCTGACTGTCAAGCAATCTGCCATCCTCCGGGGAAACGCAGGAAAAACACCTCTGACCGGGTGCTTTCGTGCTCATTCCCCACGCGCTGCCATGATGAGCGATTTCATGTGCGCCACAACGCCCTCCAGCCCGTCAAAAATGGCCTCCCCGATCAGGAAGTGCCCGATATTCAGCTCAGCTATCTGTGGAAACGCCGCGATCGGAGCCACATTGCCAAAGGTCAGACCATGACCGGCATGGACCTCCAGCCCGACATCAGCCGCAAGACGCGCCCCCTGCTGCAATCTTTCCAGCTCACCATCCCGTCCGGCTGCCCAGGCACCCGTATGGAGTTCCACAACCTGCGCTCCCGTCAGTGCCGCAGCCTCGATCTGTCCAGGTTCCGGGTCGATAAACAGCGAGACACGGATCCCGGCGCGTTTCAGTCTTGCCACGACTTCACCCAGGGCAGCCTGTTGTCCAACGACATCCAGACCACCTTCCGTCGTGATCTCGGCCCGTCGCTCGGGCACCAGACAGCAGGCATGTGGCCGAAGATCACAAGCCAGCGCCACCATTTCCGATGTCGCGGCCATTTCCATATTGAGGGGAACCTTCAGCTCATGCCGCAGACGTTGCAGATCGCGGTCACGAATATGCCGCCGATCTTCCCGCAAATGTGCCGTAATCCCGTCCGCACCACCGCGCACCGCTGCAAACGCGGCCCGCACAGGGTCCGGATGAGTGCCCCCACGTGCATTACGGATCGTCGCAACATGATCGATATTCACACCAAGACGCACTGGCGGAAGCAGTTCTTTCACAGACTTCATGATCGACTCCGTTACTCTGGCCGCAGATGCGCTTCGGATCTGTTGCGCCCAATCATTGCCGCCATTTTCAAGGCTGAAACCAGACTTTCAGGACTTGCAAGACCCTGTCCGGCAATATCGAACGCCGTTCCATGATCCGGCGACGTCCTTACCACCGGCAAACCAAGTGTCACATTGACACCATGTTCCATATCCAGCGTCTTCAGCGGAATCAGCGCCTGATCATGATACATGCATAAAGCCGCATCATATGTCGTGCGCGCTGCCGGTGTGAACATCGTATCTGGTGGCATCGGTCCCTTGATATGAAGTCCATCCTTCCGAAGAATGTCGATCGCGGGAGAGATGATCTCGATCTCCTCCCCCCCCATCAAACCCTCTTCGCCCGCATGAGGGTTCAACCCCGCTACGGCGATCACCGGCGATTTCAGGCCAAAATCGCGCTTCAGAGCTTCTGCCGTTGTCCGGCATGTTTCGACAATCAGTTCTGTCGTCAATGTCGCCAGCGCCTGACGCAGGGAAACATGCACAGTCACCGGAACGACACGCAATTGTGGGGAAGCCAGCATCATGACTTCCACGCCGGCCATGTCGCACAACTCCCCCAGAAACTCCGTGTGACCTGGATGAGGAAAACCTGCGGCTTTCAAAACCGCCTTGCTGATCGGATTTGTCACGATTGCGGCGGCATGCCCTGACAGAGCCAGTCTTGTTGCCTGCGCAATCGCGTCAATAACCGCCTGTGCATTATGCACATCCGGCTGACCCGGCGTCACCGGGGCATTCAGGGGAATTTCCAGAACCGGCAATGCTCCGGAAAAAACCTGCTCTGCCTCGGCCAGATCACCAATCACAGCAACCGGCACATCCGAAGCATAAAGTGCAGGATCCCCCGCAACAGCGAACACCACATCCCCTTCGTGAAGAGCACGCCATGCAGCCACCGTGATTTCAGGCCCGATGCCTGCCGGGTCTCCCATCGTCAGCAGCAAGGGTGACCGGCTGCGGGGCAACGTCATGCCTTCTTGCCTGTTTCCGTCAGCCCTTCCGATGTCACATGCCCCAGAACCTGCAGCACACGAACCCATGAACGTGCCCCTTTTTTGAATGAAGACAGGTCATATTTCTCGTTGGGGGAATGAATCCGGTCATCATCCAGACCAAAACCGATCAGAAGCGATTGCAGCCCCAGAATGGTCTGCATATCTCCGACAACCGGGATCGATCCACCACAACCTGTGACAACGGCCTCGACGCCCCACTCATCTTTCAGGGCACCCAGAGCCAGTTGCAAGGCAGGCAAAGTATCGGGAACGACACTGGCGCACGAACCGCCATGCGCGACAAACTCGGCCCGGCAGTCCGAGGGCAAAAAGGCCTGAATCCGCGCACGGAATTCGGCACGTATTTTTTCAGGGTCCTGCGTCCCGACAAGACGGAAGGAAACTTTGGCCGATGCCTTCGCCGGAAGGACAGTCTTGAAACCGTCGCCCGCATATCCCCCGGTAATGCCGTTGATTTCACAGGTTGGCCGCGCCCAGATCTGCTCCAAGGCGGTATATCCCTTTTCTCCGCCCGGTTCAGAAAGACCGAACGGTCCGAGAATCGCCGCATCGTCGAGGCCGATTTCTTTCCACTGCGCCCGCAGAGTGTCAGGAAGATCCGGAACCCCGTCATAAAATCCCGGAAGGGTGATCCGTCCTGTGTCCCGGTCGCGCAGGCTGGCCAGCGCATGGCACAGCACTTCAATCGGGTTGCGTGCAGCATTTCCGAACATGCCGGAATGAAGATCGCAGGACGATGCGTGAATGGTGACTTCCTCACCACAAAGACCACGCAGCATCGCCGTAATCGCCGGACGGCCGGGACCAGGCATCCCCGTGTCACAAATCAGCGCTATATCCGCCTTCAGATCATCTTTCCGGGAGGCCAGAAAACCGGGGAGATGCTCGCCTCCGCTTTCTTCCTCTCCTTCGATGACAAACGTCACACCCACCGGAAGTCCGCCAGTCACGTCAATCAACGCACGGCAGGCTTCGACAAATGTCATCACCTGACCCTTGTCATCAGCTGCTCCTCTGGCAACGATCTCTTCCGATCCATCCGGACGTTTTTTCAGAATTGGCTCAAATGGCGGCGAATCCCACAAAGCCAGCGGATCGACCGGCTGAACATCATAATGGCCATAAAACAGCACATGCGGTGCTCCTGCCGGACCATCGCGACGCGCCAGAACGACCGGATGGCCACCTGTCGGGCAGATTTCGGTCGCAAAGCCCATGGATGTCAGATCTGCTGACAACCATTCTGCCGCAGCCTGACAATCCATGGCATGGGCAGGCTGCGCCGAGATGCTGGGAATACGCAGGAAAGCGAACAGGCGCTCCAGACAGGCATCAGATGTTTCATCCAGTCTGCGAAGCACGACATCAATATCAGACATAATTCCACGTTTCCCCTGTGACCCAACCGGGTTTCATCCCACGAAAATAACGCAGGATCACCTAAGGCCCAAACTCCTGCGTGACAGATACGAAAAGGGCCGGAGCATTGCTGCTCCGGCCCCTTGACGATCTCTTGTCTGAAATGACCTCAGCCCGCTTTCTGTGCAGTCTGCTGTCCGCTCTTCAGCTTCAGAATCCAGAGCTGGGCAATATCGCTTGCGCCGTTATCACCCTCGACCGTCTCAAAGACTGCAATAGCGTCCTTGGTACGACCGGCATCTTTCAGAGCCATGGCTTTACGCAGCTTCGACACATTCATGTCGAACGGGCCTTTTTTCAGTCCCTCATCAATCAGCGCCACGCCTTTATCCACATCGCCAAAAGAGACGTAGTTATAACCGGCGGTAATCAATGCGTTTCCGTTCGGCGCTTTCGGAGCAGCAGCTGCTTCGGCATCGATGGATGCTTTCTTGTCAGCAACAGCCTTCACGATCATGGCCTTGAGGCGTGCTTCACGCGCAGCGCCAGTATCTTTCCCCAGAATACCAGCGGCATAGCAGCTGTTCATCAGATTCAGCGCAACCTGAGGAAGTCCTGCCTGCATGGCCATTTCGGTCATGTCCATGCATTCATCAGGCTTTGTCAGATTTCCGGCAGCCAGACGAATACGATAAACATCAAGCTGCAACGCAGGCGGCAGCTTGTCGTTCGTCACCAGCCCATGCAGCAACTGCGCCCAATATTCCGGCTTCGGATAATAGGTCGCCAGCAGAACATAGGTATGGGTCAGACCAGCTTCATCATTCAGCTGTTTCTGGCAGGTCGCCAGAAGCTGCAACTGGTTCTCCGGCGGCGTCTTCTTTGCCTTCAGATCAGCATCAATGACTTTTTTCTGTGCAGCCGCAGCATTCTTGAAATCATTCTGGAGATAATAGGACTGGATCAGCGTCGTTTCGACGGCTGGATTTGGCCCAATTTCCTTCAGATAACGCTGTGAAGCCGCCACTGCCGTCGCATAATCCTTCGCACCATAAGCCATGGTCGCTTCGGCCATGAGCATCTGGCCTTTTGTAGCCTTTGGCGTACGCGGAGATGCAATCAGGACATCATAAGCCTTGATCGCAGCACTGGCATCGCCCGACTGCGCTGCAATGGCGGCGCGCATCTGGGCAATGGTGTAGTCATCGTAGTCGCTTCTACCTGAAACAGCTGCGGCCTTGTCCACCTGAGCCATGGCGCCTTTGTAATTATGGGCGCCCAAAGCGTTCTGAGCAGCCTGAAGATCCTGACCAACCGTGCGGTTCAGAACATCTGCGGCGACTGCAGGAACGGCGAATGTAGAGAATGTAACGCCAGCAACAAGCAGCAGACGTGACAGAGAAGACGACATCAGATCACTGTCCTTCCATGAACTGGTCCTGACCGACAATACCGAGCTTTGTAATGCCAAGACGTTGTGCATCGGCAAGAACATGAGCCACAGTCTTGTAATCTGCAAGACGGTTCGGATGGATATGCATTTCCGGCTGGTCCGGCATCGCCGCAGCCTGAGAGAAACGTTACTGGAGTTCCGGCTCACTCATGACCGGCGTTCCATTCCACGTAACGGTGTTGTCAAAATCGATCGCAACCGTGACAACCTGCGGATCCGGCGCATTTGACGGCGGAGGATTACCCTGCGGCAGGTCCAGTGAAACGGAATGTGTCTGCAACGGAATCGTAATGATGAGCATGATCAGCAGAACAAGCATCACGTCGATCAGTGGAGTCGTGTTGATATCGACAATGCCTTCGTCTTCGGTCGCGCTCTCCGATCCGACATTCATGCCCATAACAAAATCTCTTTCCCGATAGTGATCTCAGAACCGCCCGAAAGAGCGGAGAATGGGGACTGGCCCGCTCCGACCAGCCGCAGGATGCGAACCGGAAGAAGCGGGAAACAGGTCACGAGTGGGGCTGCTCGGTGATGAAGTCGATGCGGTAGATCCCTGCCTCCTGACAGATCGCAACCAGCTTTCCGACTGCCTCATAACGGGCTTGCCCATCACCACGGATCATCACCTGCGGCTGAGGCTTCATGACAGCGACCTTCTCAAGACGCGCGAGCAGATCGTCTCGGCTCTTGATGGGCGTCTCGTTCCAGTATGCCTGTCCTTCGGCCGTAACCGCCAGAGTAACATTCCCTGGCTTGATCTTGCTGGGCTGGTTCGCATCCTTCGGCAGAGTCACCTTCACCGAGTGGGTAGCCACAGGGATGGTGATCAGAAAGATGATCAACAGCACCAGCATGACGTCAACGAGTGGTGTCGTGTTAATGGCGGATACGACCTCGTCTTCGTCGCCACCGCCTCCGACAGACATCCCCATGATCAGGCTACCCGTTCGGAAGTGGTGATCGTGGTCGGGGAGTGATCCGGACGGACAACGATCGGATCATGGGCAACGCCATGACGAACACCACCAATCAGGATGGACTGAAGATCAGCAGCGAAGTTACGGATCTTGTCCATTGCACCCTTGTTACGACGAACCAGCAGGTTGTAACCCAGAACCGCAGGAACAGCTGTTCCAAGACCAATCGCGGTCATGATCAGGGATTCACCAACCGGACCCGCAACCTTGTCGATCGAAGCCTGTCCTGCAATGCCGATGGCGGTCAGAGCGTGATAGATACCCCAAACGGTTCCGAACAGACCCACGAACGGAGACGTCGAACCAACCGTTCCAAGGAACGCCAGACCACCCTGCAGGCTGCCCTGAATGGTGTCGACGGAACGCTGGATCTGGGATGAAGTCCAGTCACCAAGTTCGATGGATTCCTGCATCGTGCCTTCATGGTGCTCAGCAGCAACAATGCCGGTCTCAGCAATATAACGGAACGGAGAACGCTTGTTCAGGGAAGCAGCACCTTCCTGCAGGGAAGATTTCGTCCAGAATTTCTGTCCAGCTTCCTTCGCAGAAGCAAGAACGCGTGCCTGCTCAATAAACTTCGTGATCATGATGTACCATGTGCCAACGGACATGATGACCATGATGACGAGAACGCCACGAGCGATAATATCGCCGTTCGCCCACAGAGCGCCAAGACCATAAGGATTGCCCTGAGGAGCAGCCTTTGCTGCATCGTCAGCAATCGGGGTCGCGCTTACGGTGTTTTCTGCTGCAGGTGCAGCTGCGTCGGCAGCAGGAGCTGCATCGGCGGGAGCTTCAGCAGCCGGAGCCGGAGCAGCGTCAGCAGGGGCGGCATCGGCAGGAGCTTCGGCAGCAGGAGCAGCAGGAGCTTCAGCGGCCGGGGCTTCGGCAGCAGGAGCAGCCGTGTCAGCCGGAGCGTCAGCTGCTGTCTGTGCATCCTGAGCAAATGCAGCGACTGGGGCTGCAACGCTCAGCGCCATCGCCAGCGCAGGAATTGCCAGAGCCGGAACGGAAAGGCGGGACACTCGCGTCATATTAATCCAAATCCTCGTTAATTCAGTCGCTTCAGGCACTACTGCCAGCCGCGAAGGTGGGTGCTGTCGGGGCGCTCCCTGAATGAGACCCCGACCTGATATCTCAGTCATCCAGACTAAAGGTGATCGTGTAGGCGTGGTGGAACTCCTTGATCGCTACACCATTCTGGGTAGCAGGAGCGTAACGCGCATTCCGGACGTATTTCAGTGCTTCCTGTGCAAACTCCTGACCGCCCTCGACATGCGTCACAGAACAGTTGCTCGTCTGCCCCGAAGCTTCCACGTCACACACAACCGTCACTTTACCTTCCCGACCTTCCTCTTCTGCCTCTGCTGGGTAAGTGAGAGACGGATGATTCAACGGATGCGTACCTGCCGTATGATCCGGAACTGGAGGTCCCGGAGGAGCCGTCGTGGTCGCAGGCACCGTAGCCGGAGGCTGTGGTGCAGGCGGCTTCTCGTGCGTTACATGCCGAATCGGAGGGTTCGGCGGCGGCGGCACGTTGATTCTCGGCGGCGGAATATACGGCGGCGGCGGTGACGTCAGGGTTGGCGGCGGCGGCGGCGGCGGTGGCGGCGGCGGCGGCTTCACTTCCTTGATCACTTCCGTCTTGATCGGAGCATGTATCTCCGTCTTTGGATGTTTATCCTTCCAGAACCAGTAAATCAGGATCAGGACGGCACTTACCAGTGCAACACCACCGAGACCGATGATCCTCTGCATCGGACTGCGCTGATATTGCGCGTAGTTCGTCATGTTGAAACCTCCTCGCACGTCTTCTTGCACCGGCCCCCGGCGCCTGAAAAACGCCTCTGGCGACCTCAGGACACGCAAATGCCACGCGCTGGCAAAGCCACGCGCCTGCCTCCGGACATGGAGACATTGGCGCAGGCAAAGCACCGCTGAACACATTTGGAGGATTGAGGCGGGAAGATGTCAAGCAAGTTATGCTTCGGAATAAAAACGCTCACTTTTCAATCAATAAGCACAAAAGTTACGCATTATTCATATTGCTTCTGAATCGGCTGCAAACCGCCGTGAAATGCAGTTTTCACAGACCTGATCCACCATTTGTGCTGATGGAAGAGGCGGTGAATATTGATGTCAAATCGTAACAAATAAAATTCGATTCACGTGCGCACAAAAAAGCAACCAATCAGGATTCCCGGAATCTCCTCCCGCCACCCGTCATTACGCACAAAATCTTTCGACACCCTGAATATGCAAAATCCCGCCGGAGCGGGATTTCGACATGAAATAGACAGGGGCTTACGTGGCAGGCCACGGAGGGATCACAAGGCTGAAGCGCTTGCTTCCGACCGGGTCGCGCCAACACGGGCAGCAAGAGCTGCCGCCATGAAATCATCCAGGGCACCATCCAGAACTGCGTCAGGATTGCCTTTTTCGACGCCAGTCCGCAGATCCTTAACCATCTGATAAGGTGCCAGAACATAAGAGCGAATCTGATGTCCCCAGCCGATATCGGTCTTCGCCGCTTCTGTCTGCGCGGCAGCCGCCTCACGACGCTGCAACTCGGCCTCATACATACGGGCTTTCAGCATTCCCATGGCCGTCGCACGGTTGCGATGCTGCGAACGGTCCGTCTGGCACGCAACCACAATCCCTGTGGGAATATGAGTGATACGAATGGCCGATTCCGTCTTGTTAACGTGCTGACCGCCCGCACCTGAAGCGCGGAAAGTATCAACTTTAAGATCGGATTCGTTGATCTCGATCTCGATGGAATCATCGACAACCGGATAAACCCAGACAGAGGCAAAAGACGTCTGTCGGCGTGCTGCCGCGTCAAACGGGGAAATACGCACCAGACGGTGCACACCGGCTTCCGTCTTCAACCAGCCATAGGCATTGGGGCCGGAAACCTGCAACGTCACGGATTTCAGACCGGCCTGTTCGCCTTCCGAGCTTTCCATGATGCTTATTTTATAGCCATGTGCCTCGGACCAGCGCGAATACATGCGCAGAAGCATCTCGGCCCAATCCTGAGCCTCCGTGCCGCCGGCTCCGGCGTTGATTTCCATATAACAGTCGTTGGAATCCGCTTCACCCGACAGGAGGCTCTCGGTTTCACGACGTTTAGCTTCATCTGCAAGACGACGCAGGGCTGTCAGGCCCTCAGCAACCATGGCTCCGTCATCTTCGTCTTCCGCCATGGCGATCAGATCGAGCGTATCTGCAACTTCCGTTTCCAGAGCGCACACACCATCGACCTGTCCGGCCAGCAGGGTGCGCTCCCGCATCAGCTTCTGAGCAGCTTCCGCGTCATTCCACAGCTCCGGGTCTTCGACCCGATTATTCAGTTCAGCGAGACGTTCCTGGGCGACATCCCAGTCAAAGATGCCTCCTCAGCAGCGCCACCGACTGCTTGATCTGTTCGTTAAGGGCTTCCGTCTCCGCCGACATGCAGACGAACTCCATGAAAATTGAGGGACGGCTTCAATACAGCCCCCCCATTCCGATGTCACCCCCGGACTCAGGAGCCGCAGGCGCGGTTTTCGTACTCTCGGCATGTCCGGGTGCGCCCGGCAACGCTGTTGCGCCACCGTCATCCATATCGCTTTCCGATCCCGCGATGTTTTCCGCACCTGTATCAGCAGCCGTCAACTGACCACTGCCCGCCGTGCCCGTAAAGTCAGCACTGAAGCCCGGTGTCTGATCTTCGCGGAATGCATCAATGGCCAGACCCATTCCAGTATCATACTGAACCAGCATCAGAGATTCCGGCATCCGGAAATCGACTTTCGGTCTGTTCGCCAGCGCGGCCTGCATCACCCGATTCCAGATCGGCGCCGCGATCCGACCACCGGTTTCCCCCTTCCCCAATGTTTTTGGAGTATCGAAACCGACCCAGACAACAGTTACGATATCGGCGGAATATCCAGCGAACCAGGCGTCATTGAAGTTCTGTGAAGTCCCGGTCTTTCCGGCGATCGGATGAGTGATCCCGACGCCCGCACTGCGCCCCGTGCCACGACGAATCACATCTTGCAGCATTGTCGTGATCTGAAAGGCGCTTTCGGGAGATGTAATGCGTGTCCGGCTGTCCTTCAGTCGCGGCAAGGCATCCGGACTGACTGGAGCCCCATCAGCATGATCGGCATCAACTTTCGCGGTCTCAGTCTCTCCATCGCTGGATGGGAAAATCGCATCAGGACCATTCGCGTCCTGAGGCGGCGCTTCCGTCAGGGTCAGACCTTCCCGGCGCCATAGGATGTTACCATTCCGGTCGCGAACATCATCGATCAATGTGGGCGTGACTTTCACGCCTCCGGCAGCGATGGAGGCGTAAGCCCCGGCTTCTTTCAGAACTGTTGTTTCAACCGCTCCCAGCGCTGCTGGCAAGACATGCGGCATGGAGTCAACGAGACCGATCTCCTGAGCCAGATCCGCAACATTTTTGATACCAATATGTGCAGCCAGACGGATCGTCACCAGATTGCGGGATTCACGCAACGCGTCATGCAGCGTCGTCGGACCCCAGAAATCCTTCTCGTAGTTATTTGGATGCCAGTCACCATATGAGACCGCTGAATCCAGAAATTTCTGGGAGGGCGATATCCCGCGCTCCATCGCCGTCAGATAGACAAAAGGCTTGAATGAAGAGCCCGGCTGACGCAACGCCTGCGTGGCGCGATTGAACTGCGATTCTGCAAAGGACCATCCACCTACCATGGCCAGAACCCGACCGGTTCGGACATCCATGGTCACGAGTGCACCTTCCACTTTCGGGATCTGATGCAAGCTGACAGTCGTCTCTCCCGCACGTGGACTGATCATAACCAGATCCCCCGCCTGCAGCGGATGCGATGAGGTCCATTTCAGATCATGCGCCAGAATAGTCCCGGTCTGGCTCTGACCATCTGCACGCCAGCCGACACTTCCCGTCTTTGGAGCCAACACAACCGCCAGACGCCATTGCGGCAACATGCCCGGTGGAGCATCTGCTCCGGCAAGAGCCTTGCTCCACACTTCCGTTCCAGAAGACGCACTGATCCCGTCAAGATGACCCGAAGCGCCGCGCCAGCCTGCGTGCCCACGGTCATAAGATTCCAGACCATCACGAAGAGCCGTTTCAGCCACCTGCTGTAATGCCGGATCAAGGCTGGTATGGACCTCCAGCCCTCCTTCCATGGTCTGCTGCAAGCCATAACGCCCCATCAGCTCACGACGGACGCTTTCGGCGAACCATTCGGAACCCGGCATCGGTCCTGTCTGACGAGCTGTTTTCGCCATCAGGGGCTCGGCCTTGGCCTCCGCTTCAGCCTGACGGGAGATCCAGCCAAGTTCAGCCATTTCGCCCAGAATCGTATTGCGTCTGGAGCGTGCTGCATCCGGATAACGGAACGGATTATAATTCGTCGGTGATTTGGGCAGCGCCGCAAGAAACGCCGCTTCAGCATCATCAAGCTGATCGAGAGGTTTATCGAAATATGTCTGTGCAGCGGCGCCAATGCCATAGGCACCGTTCCCCAGATAAATCTCATTCAGATAAATCTCGAGGATTTTTTCCTTGGGCAGAACCTGTTCGATTCTCAGCGCAAGAAGGGCTTCGCGCGCCTTGCGTTCGATGGATACCGCATTCGAACCCAGCAGCATGATCCGGGCAACCTGCTGCGTGATGGTGGAAGCACCAATCGGTCGATGTCCGCGACCACGCAGCACATCGGTCAGGCCTGCTCGCAAAATCGCAAGGGGATCAACGCCAGCATGTGTCCAGAATTTATGGTCTTCCGCAGCCAGAAATGCATCCTGAACACGTTTGGGCACTGCCGTGATCGGCACGAACACCCGGCGTTCGGCCGCAAGAGCAGCCATCACCCGATCATCACCTGCATAAATGCGGCTCATGACCGGCGGTTCATATGACCGCAGACCGTCAACAGTCGGAAGCCCGCTAACAATATGTTCGTATCGGTTGAAAACCAGACCACCCGCAGCGACACTGCCAAGCAGGACGACAGCCAGACTGCCGCCCAGCACAGTACGCCACCCACGGAAACGCGGCCTCTGCGGCACAAACCTGCGCCCCTGCGAAGGTCCGTTGCGGGAGCTGTTATCTTCCTGATCCGGTGGCATCAAGGAATCACGATCGCTCATTTCCGGCTTCCTCCTGCCTGACACGAAAGGGAAGAAGGAAAGCAGATCAACAAAGGCATACAGGGCACCTGCAACGCACAGAACATAGTCAATATGTAGCACTCACGCGTTCGGACGTCGCCCCCCGGCGAAAACAGCATCCGAAAACGGGTCGGAAACACGGATTCACGTGATGATCACCACCCTTGCCTGCCCCGTTTTCTTCGAGGCGCAATTCTCAGACAGCGTCATCAGAGCAGTTCCGTTCCATCATGAATGTACCACACATAAGACTCCCACATCATATTTCACGATTTAACGGCGTTATTTGCAGCTTTTTGTAAACGCGGTGAGGTTGGCGACGTCAGACTGGAAAACCACGTGATCAGATGCCCATCCCGACCAATAAGATATTTATAGAAATTCCACCGAGGCCGCGAAAAAACTCCCCCTTCATGCGCCAGCCAACGAAACAGCGGAGCAGCTTCTGCTCCCTTCACGTCCGTTCTGGCAGCCATGGGGAAGCTGACACCATAATTGCGGCGACAAAATGCCCCGATCTGCGCGGAAGTCCCCGGTTCCTGTTTTCCGAACTGATTGCAGGGCACGCCCAGAACGATCAACTCCCCTTCAAAATGCTGCCAGAGTTCCTCCAGCCCGCGATATTGTGGAGTGAAACCACATTCTGAAGCCGTATTGACGATCAGAACCGGCTTGCCGCGCCAAGCTGCGAGATCAAGGACCCCACCTTCCAATCCCGGCAGACTGAAATCCCAAGCATTCATGTCAAAGAAATCTCCTTTATCTCAGGCTCCACGACATATTGGACGGGAGAAAGCTTGCAAGTCTGATGCCTACCCTCATAACGATGAAAGATTGGGCGGGTAGGATCGCAGCATATGTTCTGCCCGAAACGGAGACATGACACGTGGCAGACTTGCGCGGACTGGCCGGACTCATCCTGCTTTTGATGATCGGCATACTTTTTTCCCGGAACCGCAGCGCCATCCAGCCTCGTATCATTTTCGGAGCCCTGGCCCTGCAAACCGGAATCGGCGCGCTGGTCCTCTTCATTCCATGGGGGCGACGTCTTCTTCACGCTGTTTCCGATGGCGTGAACCTTGTCCTGCAATGCGGCATGCAGGGTGTCGCCTTTCTGTTCGGACCTCTGGTCTCAGGCAAAATGCAGGATCTGTTCCCTGCGAACTCCTTCATCTTCGCGCTGCAGGTGCTCCCTGAAATCATTTATGTCAGCGCACTGATCGCTGTTCTTTATCACACTGGCCTTATGCAGCGTTTCGCGGAAATCACCGGAATAATCATCAGCCGGATCATTGGCACCAGTGTGGCCGAATCCTTTTCCGCCGTCATCACAATCTTTATCGGGCAAAGCGAGATGCCCATTGCCATCGCACCATGCCTTGGACTGATGACCGAGACTGAAATCTTCACTGTCATGTGCAGCGGAACCGCATCCGTGACGGGGTCCGTGCTTGCCGGATATGCTGGGCTGGGCGTGCCCATGGATTATCTTCTGGCGGCCTCTTTCATGGCCATTCCCGGAGGACTGCTCTACGCACGCATTCTGATGCCGGATCAGGAAAAACCACTCATCACCGACATGCGCGGCATTTCCACCGGCACGGAACGCGGCAGTATTTTCGAGGCAATCGCATCGGGAGCAATGGCCGGGATGAAGGTCGCGGTTGCCGTTGCCGCCACACTCATCGCCTTTATCGGCCTGATCGCCCTTCTGGATATGCTGCTCGCCAATGTTGGCGGAATGATCGGCCATCCCGAACTGTCACTGGCCAATATTTTCGGCCTGATCTTTTCCCCATTGGCATGGATTATCGGAATCCCATGGGAAGAAGCTGGCACAATCGGCACAATCCTTGGGCAGAAAATGGCCTTCAACGAATTTGTGGCCTATGTCTCGCTCTCTCCCATGATCCATAATGCAACACTTTCACCGCATAGTATCGCCATTACTTCTTTTGCATTATGCGGTTTCTCCAATCTGTCCTCGGCCGGGATTCTGATCGGAGCCTTTGGAAGCGTCGCGCCAGAGCGCAGGTCCTGGATTGCGCGCAATGCCGTGCGCGCCATTCTCGCAGGTTCGCTGTCCAATCTCACCAGTGCAACAATTGCAGGACTATTTCTGGCATAGATATGATTCAGAAACAGGACAGACGCAAAAAATCTGACTATACATGTCAATAGCCCGAGGTAACGTCTCGTTACCCCGACTGTCTGGAGTGCATGCCGTGCTACGATCATCTCCGATTGCTCCGCTAGCTTTCAGCGCAGCCGTGCTCTCCAGCCTGTCCGTTATGCAGCCCTGTCTGGCCGCAACGGACGCACACCTCCCACCAGCCAGTTCCGGAACCGAGCAGGCAACGCCACAAACAGTTTCGGACGACAAGGTGTCCTTCACCGCATCCAGCATCAGTCTTGGTCCGGGATATGTGTGGGGACACGGCATTCTGCATTATCGTGGCGTCGATTATGCAATCACGGTCAGCGGTGGTGGTGCTCCCGGAGTCGGCTATTCGCATCTTTGCGCCGAAGGAACGATCACCGGTCTGAATTCCGTCGACAACTTTGACAGCACATTCTGGGCTGTCAGCGCGGAAGCAACCGCAGGTCAGGGCAGCGGCGTGATGGCGCTCCAGAATGCCAGAGGTGCGGAAATGCACCTCGACACATCAGCAAGCGGAGTGCGTCTGGCAGCGGAAGCATCGCGCCTCCGCTTCCGGCTGACAGGTCCGGCCAAAAAGCCGATCAGCAGCTTCTCTTGCAAAACGCAGCAACACAGGGCCTGAAAACCCTGTTCACATAGCCGGAAAGAATGTTCCTCCCATTATCGGGACAGGGACACCTGTTGTTCCGGGGAACGACAGAGGCAGACTGTAACGCGATCTGACCGCCAGAAAGCCAAAACATTGAGCTTCAAGGGCGTCCCCGTTCCATCCGAACTGATCCACCGGCACGACTTCTGCAGACAGCGCGCGTTTCAATGCCGCCATCATTGCAGGATTGCACCGACCACCACCGCAAATCAGCCATCTGCGAGGAGAGTCCGGTAAAGACAGTGCCGCAACAGATTCCGCAGTCAAAGCCGTCAGGGTCGCAGCGCCATCTTCTGGTGACAGATCTGAAATCTGTTCAAGAAAAGTATGAAAATGCTGTCGATCCAGGGATTTCGGCAGCGGCTGCGCAAAAAACGAATGCGCAAGAAAACGCGCCAGATGTGTTTCTGACACTGTTCCCGCCAATGCCAAACGCCCATCAACATCGCAGGGCGTGCCTGTATGTCGCAAAGCCCAGTCGTCCAGCAGCGCGTTGCCCGGGCCCGTATCTCCGGCGAGAATCGATGTTTCCCGCCCGGCTGTGGAAGGACCGATCCAGGTCACATTCGCCACCCCCCCGATGTTCAGAAAAGCCACCGGCAACGCCAGATGCTCCGCCAGAGCAGCGTGATAAACAGGAACAAGCGGCGCACCCTGCCCGCCTGCTTTCACATCCGCCGAACGAAAATCAGCGACCACATCGACACCGGTGCACCGGGCAAGAAGATTGGCATCCCCGATCTGCCAGGTCAGACCTTGATCAGGTGCATGCAGCACTGTCTGCCCATGAAAACCGATCAGATCAGCTTTCATCCCGACTTGTGCCGTCACGGCCTCCACAGCCATCACATGACGCATGGTCAAGTCATGAATGATCGTCTGCAAATCGGGATCTTCAGGCCCGACGCCCGGCAGATGCGCAGAGGCACGATCAAGCAAGGCACGCAGACGCCGACGCAACGCCGGATCATAAGGCAATGTCAGCGACGGTCCATCAGACCGCACGGTTATGCCATCCGTCTCCAGCCACGCAGCATCCACCCCATCCAGAGAGGTCCCGCTCATCAGGCCAATGACTTTCAGGAACGGCCGAACAGTCTCTTGCGACTCAGACATCACGTCACCGCCGCATCATGACATCTGAGCATCGTGCATTCTTCTCCCGAAAACAGAAAAGCCGGGACAAACAGCCCGGCTTCTCCATTCATATCAGATCGTTCGCTCTCTTCAGACAGCGCTTTCCACCCACTGCTTGAGCTGGCTTTTCGGCAGGGCTCCAACCTTCGTGTTCACGGCCTGACCGTCCTTGAACATGATCAATGTCGGGATGCCACGAACACCAAACTTGTTCGGTGTCTCCGGGTTGTCGTCAATATTGACCTTCACAACCTTCACTTTGCCTTCCATTTCGGATGCAATTTCATCAAGGGCTGGAGCGATCATTTTGCACGGACCGCACCATTCGGCCCAGAAATCGACCAGCACAGGCCCTTCAGCCTTCAGAACGTCATTCTCGAAAGAGCTGTCTGTTGCTGCAACGGTCTTTTCACTCATCGTTCTCTCCTTGGGCCCAATCGGACCGGAATGGTTCCGGCTTTTGAAAACCAGATTTGTAAACGACACTTGGTGCGTCCGCGCTCAGGGTCAAGACCCGACGCGCAACTCTCCACGCTTCAACGCAGAATCTGGCCGATCACCTGTGCAGTATAATCCATGACGGGAATGATCCGGCCATAATTGATCCGTGTCGGGCCGATCACTCCAATCGCACCGACAATCCGGTTCTCTTCATTGCGGGCCGGCGCCACCACCATGGCCATACCTGACACGCCGAACAGGCCGCTTTCCGCGCCAATGAAAATTCTCACTCCTTCTGATTCTTCCGCCAGCTCCAGAAGCCGCAACATCGATTCCTGCGTTTCGAGACGTTCAAAAAGCATCTGGATTGTAGAAAGTCTCTCGGTTCCGGTGACATCAGCCAGAAGCTGCCCCTGCCCCCTCACGATCAACGTGCCTCCCCGGCTGCTGCCTCCGCCCCATGTCGCAAGACCGCTTTCCACCACTTCCGCAGTCAATTGATCAAGTTCACTCTGATTGGCAGTCATTTCATCACTGACGACCCGCCGAAGCTCTTCCAGCGTCTGACCGGCGCCACGCGCATTCAGGTAATTCGCGGCCTGAGTCAGTGCCGATGGCGGCATCCCTGCCGGGGTCTCGATCACCCGGTTTTCGACGCGACCATCAAGTCCGACCAGAACAACCAGCGCCCGATTCGGTCCCAGTGCCACGAATTCGATATGTTTCACACCGCCTTCATTTTTCGGCGCAAGAACAAGACTGGCCGCCCGCGACAGACCGGAGAGCATGCTCGATGCCTCCGTCAAAGTGTCCTCCAACGACCGACCGCGCGCTTCCAGCTTTCCAGCGATGGATCGACGTTCTTCATCGCTCAGACTGCCAAACTGCAGCATGCCATCGACAAACAGACGCAAACCTTTTTCCGTCGGAAGACGACCGGCGGATGTATGTGGCGAAAACAGCAGGCCTGCTCCGGTCAAATCAGCCATCACGTTGCGAATCGTCGCAGGAGAAACTGCGAACGGCAGATTCCGGGAGAGTGTCTGACTGCCAACGGGACTTCCCGTGGCGACATATTGCTCCACCACTTCGCGCAAAATGGTCGCAGCCCGGGTATCGAGCCCCCCGGCAGGCCTTCCGCTCACGTTATGGACAAGATCCGTCGCAAGTTTCTTTCTGACCATGACCTTTGTTGCTCTCCCCCACAGCTTTCATGAAGCCATCAGCCTCATATTCCCTCGATCAGGGTGGCCACACACATTCTGCCGGGCTATGCGGGCACCCGACAAGTTTCAAGGAGTCTATCTGATGCGTCCGTCCGGTCGTGCCCCCGATGCCATGCGTCCCGTCATTATCGAAACCGGTATCGTACGCCATGCGGAAGGTTCGGCCATGATACGTGTCGGCGGAACAGAAGTTCTCTGCACGGCAAGCGTCGAACAGCGCGTTCCGCCCTTTCTGCGCGGCAAGGGCTCCGGTTGGGTCACGGCAGAATATGGCATGTTGCCACGCGCCACACACTCACGCGGACAGCGGGAAGCCTCCAAAGGCAAGCAGTCGGGCCGCACGCAGGAAATCCAGCGTCTGATTGGACGTTCCCTTCGCGCTGTGACCGACCTTCGCGCCATGGGAGAAATCTGCATCACGATCGACTGCGATGTCATCAATGCAGATGGTGGCACGCGCTGCGCCTCCATCACCGGAGCCTGGGTCGCGTTGCGTCTGGCCCTGGGCGGACTGGTCCGCAATCGTGTGATCCGCACATTGCCACTGAACGGGCAGATCGCCGCCGTCTCCTGTGGTCTGACGGATGCCGGGGCGGTTCTCGATCTTGATTATGTCGAAGATAGCGCAGCACAGGCCGACACAAATTTCGTGCTGACACGCACGGGTGGCATCGTTGAAATTCAGGGCACGGCTGAAGCCACGCCCTTCACCGAAGATCAGTTCATGACCCTGTTCGGTCTTGCCAGAAACGGTGTGCAAATGCTTTTTTCAGCGCAGGATGAAGCTGTCGCCGCCGCGGAAAGTCAGACACGATGAACACATTTTCGCTTCCCCTGCCACAAGGTGGAAAACTGCTTCTGGCCAGCCATAACAAAGGCAAACTGGCGGAATTTTCCACATTACTGGGGCATTATGGGATCACTGTTCTTTCTGCGGGAGAAATCGACCTCCCTGAGCCGGAAGAGACAGAAGCCACCTTTGCAGGCAACGCGGCCCTGAAAGCTGTCGCCGCAGCAAAAGCATCCGGCCTTCCCGCGCTGGCGGATGATTCGGGCCTGTGTGTTGCCGCCCTGAACGGAGATCCAGGAATTTATTCAGCACGCTGGGCCGGGCCGAATAAAGATTTCGATGCGGCGATGCAGCGCATTATTGACGGCATTGGCTCTGAAAATCCCGCGGCCTGGTTCATCTGTGTCCTGTGTCTGGCGTTTCCCGATGGCACGACATACAGTTTTGAAGGACGCATTGACGGCACCATAGCTGCTGTTCCACGTGGAACTCTAGGCCATGGCTATGATCCCATTTTCATTCCCGAGCATGAAAATCGGACATTTGCTGAAATGACAGAAGCCGAGAAGAACGCAATCAGCCACCGTGCCCGCGCTTTTGCCGCCTTCTCCGCCGCATGTCTGAGTGCTTCAGGCGACTGAACCACTCCCGTCAGGCAAAAAACCGCTCATATGTTTCAGGCTTGAAACCGACGAGAATATCCTTCCCTTCCAGAACGGGGCGCTTGATCATGGAAGGCTGGGCGATCATCAGGGCAAAGGCCTTATCACGATCAAGTCCGCTGCGTTCTGCTTCCGGCAGCTTCCGAAACGTCGTTCCTGCGCGGTTCAGCAAGGCTTCCCAGCCTGTGCGCTCAGCCCAGCGGCTGAGCATATCTGCCGTGACACCGGATTTTTTATAGTCGTGGAAACTGTAAGCAATCCCGTGTGCATCTAACCATAGGCATGCTTTTTTCATCGTGTCGCAATTTTTGATGCCATAGAGCGTTATTGTGGTCATGTAATGCTGGGCCTTTAACGTTTATTTACCGGTAACAAATTTTATAGAGTTTCGTAATTTTTTTCACATTTTAGATTATTGAAACATTTTATTCTCGAGAACACACCACACCTGTTACAAATAAATTACATTCTGTTTATATAGCTCAGTGTAAATTTTTTTTGAGCAAGAAGGTCTAGAAGTCATATGAGATCCCGGGCCGTCATCGCTGGCAATTGTCATGGTGAGAGCGATTTATCCACAGATATCATGCACCGTAATTAAAGATTACGCAGGCAGCAAAAATCTCTGAGGAACGCATCCCATACCCATGAGCCAAAATTCTAAAACAAAAGACGTATTTGGCAGATTTATACGCCCCCTATGGCGGCGCTTCTGGCGACTGATTGAGCAACGCGTCACGCCCTTGGAGCAACGATTAGACATAATAGAGCAATATCTTGAAACAATGGAAATGCAAATCAATCATTTGAGAGATGATGTTGCCAACCTCAACAGCCATCGCACAGCATCTGAAAGCAAACTGGATAATGCCATCAGAACATTACCGGCATATGGTCACTCCGTTCTGGAACTGAAAAAAGCTATTAAAGAAATACAAACTGCACGCTCATGAAACTGCTGCACAACAAGCCATTATAACATGACCTCCATCTCCATCATCATCTGCACTGACGGACGCCCGACGGCACTGCAAAATACGCTTTCTGCACTGCAATATCTTTACGGTCCCGATTTCGAAGTCTGCGTCGTTCGCGGCCCCACCTGTGATGGTATCGACGATGTTCTGTCGCGCTGGCAGAAGCAAATCAAAATCGCATGCAATCCTTTGAGAAATTTATCCATTTCGCGAAATATCGGCATCCAGATGGCATCTGGCGACCTGATCGCCTTCATTGATGATGACGGTATTCCGGAAGCAGAGTGGCTGGAACAGGTCATTGAACCTTTTTCAGATCCGCAGACAGGCGCTGCTGGCGGGATCGTTATGGACCACACCGGTGCGCGCCCTCAATATCTCTATGCCTCCGCCAATCGACTTGGGATGGCAAACTGCAACCTGAAGACAGCGGCAACAGACCTGAATTTTCCGGAAAGCTTCAATTTTCCCTACGTTCAGGGAACAAATAGCATTTTCCGTCGTTCCGCCCTCATGGATGTGGGATGCTTTGATGAGGAATTCGATTTTTATCTTGATGAAACAGATCTCTGCTGCCGATTGGTCGACGCGGGATGGCGTATCGCACAACTCGACAATGCGATTGTGCATCATAAATTTCTTCCCAGCCAAATCAGAACAGAAGATCGGGTGACACGGTCGCTCTATCAAGTTCTGAAAAACAAACTCTATTTTTCAATTGTAAACAATCATGGCCACTACTCGCGTGCGGAAATCAGACAGAGCATGGAGCATTTTGTTCGTGCAGAGCGTGAAGGCATAAAACATCATATCAGCAACCAGAGGCTCTCTCCGGATGATCTTGCTATCTTTGACCAAGACGCACAGCGTGCTTGGGAAATTGGTTGGGAGAAGGGGTATTCAAATACGCGACATTTTTTGTGGCAGGCTGACAGCGACACTATTCCGTTAATTTTTCCTCGCCAAAATGCTGCCTATAGCAAAGAGTGTATAATTTGCGTCCATGAATCTCGTCATTATTCACATGAGACCATAAAACAGTTTACCGATAAAGGCTATCAAGTTCATATGATTCTACATGGAACGGGACATAGTCGTGTCGATTTCGAAAATGGTGTGTGGATTCATAGACCTGTTTTTCTCTCCACACCCCAAGATTCCAATTTAAAGAGCTATATAAAAAACTTACAAAGAAATACGAAGACTAAAATCATTTCAATATAACATCCATTCGTATCTAGTTCCTTTTAATGAATAATAAACTTCCTCATAATTATAAACCAAATCTTCAAGCCCCTCCGGGTTCATCTTTAAATTTCCTGCATGCATAATATCAATATCCTTATTCATCACCTGAGATGCGATACTGATAGATTCCTGAGAAAACAAATTTTCAGAAGAAAACATTGATTCATAATACAAACGATAATTGTTTTTAATAGAGTCCATAAGAATAGAAACAACATTATCTTTTTTGTTTTCAGAATTTATAAATTCAATAAGCACATCAACATCTATATTTATTTTCTTTTCTTCTTTATTTAACAAAGAATCTTCGTCAGATGCAGACCAAATGCCCGTTTTGTTCGCTATCTCTTCGGAAACAAACACTTTTAATTTATTTTTTCTTATTATATGAATAACACTACAATCATTTTCCTTTATGTATTTGAATATAAATGGTATTCCAATTAAAGAATCCCCTCTCGTTGGTATTGAATCCAATGAAAAATACTTCACGTCGAATATTATTCTGTTTTTTTGCGTCTTATTCCTTATATCCTCTATATATTCATAAAATAATTCTTCATGATTTTCGGGGTGAATATATTTCAAATGAGAAGAAATTTTTTCGGCAACAAATTTATAAAATCTGAAATCAGCAGTCAAATCTCCATGAAAAATTTCATTACAATCTATTGCCCCATTACTTTGCAACAAATCACGAAAAACCGTCGTCCCACTTCGTTGCCGACCCACAACAAAAACAAGATCACTCCCTGACATTCACCATCTCTCAAAAATATTTTGCATTTTCCTTCGGCTTTATAGCATAGCCGAGTTTACAGATATTGTTAAATAATGTAAATTTTTAAAAACTGAATCCTAAAATATCCAGAGTTCAAAATGCTTCGATTAATAAAATATCCGTATAGAAAATTTAGACTCCTGTACTACAAAGGGGTACGAGGGGGTATATTTTCAAATATTGTTTATTTTAGGAATATTTTGAATGGACTCATGAACCCACGAAAAGTCCTGTCTGATTATTTTTTCTTCCGGAAGCATAAAAAAAATCTCGCGGAAATGAAAATTTCTGACTTAAAAGAAACATATGATGGTCAAAAAATACCGAAAATTTTCCATTTTATCTATATGTATAAAAACAAAGAGCTTTCTTTTTCTGAAGCTATATCTGTAATTTCAGCCCAACACTTCAATAAAGGATGGAAAATAATCTTTCATTGCTACGAAAAACCAATTGGTCCTTTTGCAAATTTATTACCAAAAGATATTATTTTTAACTATGTCGAGAATTTTGATTTCTATAAATTTTCCCAGATACATCATACCGCCCATAAAGCAGATATATTAAGATTAATTTCTCTCCAAGAAACTGGAGGTATTTATCTAGACCTCGATACTATTTGCGTAAAATCCTTTTCAGAACTCAGAAATTTTCCTGCCGCCATGGGTATACAGGCAGCAACAGAAGCCAGTGCTCCCAAATTATGCAATGCTGTCATTATATCAAGCATGGAATCTGATTTTATAAAAAAATGGCTCAATGAATATAAATTTTTTAGATCCAAAGGTCGTGATATTTTGTGGGATTTCCACTCTGGCGTGATCCCATTTCGAATATATATAAAAAATGATAAATTAGTCGAAATCCTTGAACATGATGCTTTCTTTTTTCCTCTATGGCACGATCTCTCTCGCATGCTTTTAAAAGAAAACAGTATGAAATATTCAAAGCATTTCCAGAATAATTTTTGTTTTCATCTATGGAATGAATTTACAAAAGAAGATTTAAAAAAAATAACACCTGAATGGATTAATACGTCAAAATCTTATTATGCGCATATCTCTAGAGCAGTTTTGGACACATCTTCCTTCGGAAAGGGAAATAAAAAATGAAAATAAAATATTCAAAAAATATTACGAAATCCTATGATCCTCTTGTTTCGATAGTGCTTCCTACGTTTAACTGTGGGAAATATCTTAACTATTGCCTGAAAAGTATTGTCGATCAAAAATATAAAAAAATTGAAGTTATTTTGGTAGACGATGCATCAACAGATAATACAGAAAGCGTAGTAAATGATTTTTATGATTATATTGATATAAAATATGTAAAAATGGAGAAAAATTCCGGGCTTCCAATCGCACTAAACAGAGGTCTCTCTATCGCTAAAGGAGATTTCATAGCGAGGCATGATGCTGACGATTTTATGTACAATATACGAATCAATGATCAAGTTGAGTTTTTAAGAGAGAATGTCGACATTGATCTCGTTGGAAGCGGTGCCGATGTATTTGGAATAACAAACAATGTTTTTAGACAACCACAAAAATACGAAGACATTATGAATTCTTTCTTAATGTTTAATCCCTTCATACACCCAACCATTATGTTTCGTAGAGAGTTATTTGATAACGGCCTTTATATATACAATGAAAATTTAGATTCTGATGAAGATTACGATTTATGGTCTCGGATATTACCCCGAATTAAGTGTGAGAATATGAATTTCTCTACCATAAAATATCGTATACACAACAATAATAATGGAAGGAATCCTGCTCGAAAAAAAGCAAAAATACAATCCATAATGAGATTTCTGAGTCTATTGAATATTCCCGACTCTCAACGTATAGCAGAGTGTCTTAGCGAATTTCAGTGCAGTGGTTTTTTAAATAAAGAATCTTTTGTATTGTTGAGGAAGTATGCGTTGCTCGCGTCAGAAAAAAATCTTCCTCATTTAGGATGGATTCACAATATACTTATAGAAGAAAAAAAATATGACGGATGCATAAAAAGAATACTATCCGTTTATTAACTCATCCGGCAGCCAAATCAAAATATCAACCTTGAGATTATGGCTGCCAACTTATACATTTCAACTATCCGCTACATGAGATTCAATTAGATTTATTCCTCAAAAAAACACTCAAACCACCACCCAACCGTCCCTCTTCAGCACAACACCTGCAAGATAGAGACTACCGCAGATCAGAACACGTGCCGGACCATCATTCTGCTGCCGGATTTTATCCAGCGCCGCAGCGATGGTCGGGCCGGGTTGCACCTTCTCACCACCAGCAGCCAGAATCTGCGCCACAGGCAACGCCATATGCTGCTGCGCTTCCTGCACGGCATATATAGATGTCACATACGGCAGAAGCGGGCGGAGGAACCCCGCAGCATCTTTTGTCTGCTTCATGCCGACAATCACATGCAACGGACGATCGGACCACGTCTTGAGTTGAGACGACAAAACCTCGCCAGCGCCCGGATTGTGCCCACCATCCAGCCACAGTTCCCATCCAGTCGGCAAAGTCTGTGCCAGATCACCTTCCAGCTTCTGCAACCGTGCAGGCCAGACAGTCCGCCCGACGCCCTGCCAACCCTGTTCAGGCACGGGCATGCCGGCAGCACGCAAGGCCGCAACAGCAAGACCGGCATTCAGAATCTGATGGTCCCCCGGCAATGCAGGCAGCGGAAGTTTCAACTCACCATGAACATCGCGATACAAAACGGCATCGCCACTACGCACGGCAGACCAGTCACGGCCATGCAGCCAAAGGGGCGCACCCAGACGCGCTGCTTCAGCCTCGAAGACCGGAATGCTGCGTGGATCCTGCGGCGCACAGACAACCGGTACACCGGGTTTCATGATTCCCGCTTTCTCGGCAGCGATCGCTTCGATCGTGTTGCCCAGAAAAGCTTCATGATCCAGTGAAACAGGGGTGATCGCGCAAACGGCAGGATGCCGCAACACATTGGTCGCGTCGAAACGCCCGCCCAGTCCCACTTCAATAACAGCCAGATCTGCCGGAGTGCGGGAAAACAGAAGAAAGGCGGCCGCCGTCAACACTTCGAAAACCGTGATCGGCGCGCCATCATTCACGCGCTCGATCTCTTCCAGAATGGCAATCAGATCATTTTCGCTCACCAGCGTTCCGGCAACACGGAAACGCTCACGCACATCGACCAGATGCGGAGAACTGGTCACATGAACGCGCCAGCCGGATGCTTCTCCCAGCGCCCGCAACGTGGCGCAGGTACTGCCTTTACCGTTGGTCCCTGCAACATGAACAACCGGGGGTAATTTTTCTTCCGGATTTCCCAGTCGGGCCAGAAGTGCTTCCAACCGACCAAGAGACAGGTCGATCAGAGATGGATAAAGACGGTTCAGACGTTCAAGAACGACGCCCGTCCGACCCGTGAATTCCGCAACCGGACCCGTTCCCCCAGCAGCCGATGTCATGATGCTCAGACAGCCTCCGGCTTTGCGACCACATCCTGCGAAACCGCACCATTTTTCGGTGCTCCCGTCAGAAGACCGATCACACGGGCAAGTGTTTCTTTCAGATCGCGGCGCGGCACAACCATATCAAGCATGCCATGCTCCAGCAGATATTCGGAACGCTGGAATCCCTCTGGCAGCTTCTCCCTGACCGTATCCTCAATCACGCGCGGACCAGCAAATCCGATCAGGGCCTTTGGTTCGGCAATCTGCACATCGCCCAACATGGCGAAGGAAGCACTGACACCGCCAGTCGTGGGATTTGTGAGGACAACGATATAAGGAAGCCCTTCTTCCTTCAGCATTTCCACAGCAACCGTCGTGCGTGGCATCTGCATCAGGCTGAGCATACCTTCCTGCATACGGGCACCACCGGATGCCGTGAAAATCACCAACGGCGCGCGCTGCAAA